>DATIFK010000057.1:0-14761 GCA_035455265.1 Anaerolineales bacterium | reverse complement strand
TCCTATCGCGCCGCCTCACCTACGGTGTGGCCACGGCGTACGCGCTCCTGGGCGCAGTCTTGTTCCTCTGGCCGACGGCTCTGGCGCCGGTCTTCGCCTGGAATGTGACTCCGTTCATGGCGATGACCATTGGGGGTTGGTGTCTCGGCAATGCCTGGTTGGCCTGGATCAGCGCGCGGCGATGGACCTGGGGTCTGGTCTACTCCGCGTTGGGATACCTGTGGCTCTTCGGATTCTTGCAGGCGGCCGTCGTCATCGCCTTCGCCGCCAAACTGCGGCTCGGCCACCCGGTTGCCTGGGCCTACCTGGCCGCGCTCGCCCTGAATGTTCTGTGTGGCCTGGTGGGCGTGGCCGAGATCGTCCGTGCCCGCCCAGCCGCCCCGGCGAGCGGCGGTCCGGTTCGACCGCTTCAGCGCGCGACCGTGTGGGCCTTTGTCGTGTTCGTCGGCTTCCTCGCCTTGTACGGGCTCGTCGCCCCGGTCGGCGCAGTCGGCACCAACGGGGGCATCTTCCCCGAAGTGATGTCTCCCTTCACCCTGCGCAGCTTCGCTGCCTTCTACCTCGCCCTGGCGCTGGCCGCCGGGCCGCTCGTCCGCGAACGCAGTCTGGCGGTGTTGTTGCACCACGCCTTCGCCTCCTACGGGTTGATCGTGGCCATCACCGCCGCAGCACTGTTCTTCCTGCCCTTGTTCGACTTCGCCCATCGCCCCGGCGGTTTGGTCTACCTCGGCGCGTACTTCCTCGTCGGCGTGCCTCTGATCCCGGCTTTCTTCCGATTGGGGACGGGCGCGCCGGCAGCCTCCGACGCCGCTTGAGCCGCGCCAGACAACCCGGAGGTGCCATGAACCCCGAACGGCAAAGCTACTCCAGTGGGACACCCTGGGAGCCGCTCGTCGGTTACGCGCGTGCGGTTCGGATCGGGAGGCACATCCTCGTGTCGGGAACGACCGCCACCGACCCCCAGGGAAACATCGTGGCGCTCGGTGATGCCCACGGGCAGGCCGCTCAGGCTCTCCGCAACATCGAAGCCGCCCTGCGCGCCTTGGGCTCCAAGCTCAGCGACGTCGTGCGCACGCGCATGTACGTCGTCAACATCGACGACTGGCAGGCGGTCGGCCGGGCCCACGGTGAGGTCTTCCGGGACATTCGCCCCGCGACGAGCATGGTGGAGGTCCGGCGACTCATCCAGCCGGAGATCCTGGTGGAGATCGAAGCCGACGCGATCTTGGAGGAGTGATCCGGGGTGAGAAGTGAGTCGTCCGCGAGCCGCGGCAAACGCTGAAGGGTGATTGGTGATTCGTGAATGGTGGTTAGTGATTAGTGATTGGTGGCTGGGAACCGGCCCCCGGTTGCTGACGCCCGGCGGGTGATAGCTGGTGGCTGGTGCCTGGTGGCTGGTCGCTGCTGGCTGACGGCTGACTTCGGTCCTCCCCCTCGCGTGTCTTGCCGCCCCGAACATCCAGGCTTAGAGTCCTCATGCCGGGAGGCTCCAGCGGATGCCCAGGCCGGAACAGGTCTTCATCGGTTGTCCGTTTCGCTCCCCCGTTCGGAGGATGTACGACCGTCTGAAGGTCGATCTGGAATCGCGCAGTCCGCTGCACATCGTTCTCGCTGATACGACCAAGATCACCTCGACGGACTACCTGCTGGAGCACATCACGCGGCTCATCCGCGATTCGGCGGCATGCCTGTTCGACGCCACGGGAAGCAATCCCAACGTCTCGCTCGAGGTCGGCATCGCCCACGCCCTGCCGGTGGATTTCCTGCTGTGCCTGAGCACCCGCAAGCCCCCGGCCTCGAGGGCGAAGCCGCTCCGTCTTCCGCGCGGCGTCGCCGACGCGGCCCGCCCCATCATCGCCGACCTCCAGGGACGCAATCGCATCGAATACAAGACGTACGCTTCGCTCAGAGACCAGGCGTGGAAGCGCTACCTCTCTCGCCTGCCCCTGATGGTGCGCTGGCACGAGTTCGAAAAAGACCACCGCGGCCTCGTGCCGCCGGCGCTCAAGCTCTTCCAGGACATGCGCACCTCCGGCCGAACGGCCCGGACGCGCGTGGAGGCGTTGCTGTCGAACTCCGAGGTGTCGACGACCGTCTTCACCCGCGCCCTCACCCATCATCGTCTGGTCACCGTCCGGCGGGGTCGGAACGGGGGATACTTCTACCCGTCGAAGTAGATCCGCCGTGCCCGGAGAGATCCCATGCCCTCGCCGGTTCTCCCCGTCCTCCGCACCGATCGTTTGATCCTGCGGCCGTTCCGGCCGGAGGACGCCGCCGACGTGCAGCGACTCGCCGGTCATCCGGATATCGCCTCGACGACCGCCAACATTCCACATCCATACGCGGCCGGCGTCGCCGAAGCCTGGATCGCCACGCATGAAGAACGATTTGCCCACGATGAGGCCGCCATCTTCGCCGTCACCCTGGCTTCGACAGGGGATCTCCTCGGCTCGATCGGCCTGGAGATCCGCCGCGAGCACGAACGCGCCGAACTGGGGTACTGGATCGGAGTGCCCTACTGGCACCAGGGCTACGCCACCGAAGCCGGCGCGAGGCTGCTTCGCTTTGCCTTCGAGGATCTCCGCCTGCAGCGGGTGTTCGCCATCCACTTCGATCGCAACCCCGCCTCCGGCCGGGTCATGCAGAAGCTCGGGATGAAACGCGAGGGGCGCTTGCGGCATCACATGGTCAAGAACGGAAGGGCCGAGGACGTTTCGCTCTGGGGGATTCTGGCCGCGGACGTCCCCAGCCGCGGCGAAAGCATCGATCCACAATGAGCCTGCTCCATGACGAATTCTCCGAGTCGCCCAGGCTGTACCGCGAGCTGGCGGATTGGTTCCACCTGCTCACCAGGCCGGAGGACTACGCGGAAGAGGCCGCGTTCTACGTCGAGACGCTTCGGGCGTCGGCCGAGCATCCGATCCGTACCGTTCTGGAGTTGGGCAGCGGCGGAGGGAACAACGCTTCGCACATGAAGAACGAGTTCCACCTGACGCTCATCGACCTCTCGGCCGAGATGCTCGACGTCAGCCGTGGTTTGAATCCGGAATGTGAACACGTGCAGGGCGACATGCGAACGGTCCGCCTGGGCCGCGACTTCGACGCCGTCTTTGTGCACGACGCCATCGGCTACATGACGTCCGAAGCGGACTTGCGGTCCGCCATGCAAACCGCCTTTGTGCACTGCCGCCCCGGCGGAGCTGCGCTGTTCGCTCCCGACGCAGTGCGCGAAACGTTTCGCCCGTTCACCGACCACGGTGGTCACGACGGGGAGGGTCGCGCCTTGCGCTATGTCGAATGGACCTGGGATCCGGAACCGGCCGACACGGTCTATGTGACCGACTTCGCCTACCTGTTGCGCGAGGGCTCGGGCGACGTCCGTGTCGCCTACGATCGCCACCTCCTCGGCATATTCGCAAGAGCCACCTGGATGGACCTCCTGGCCGAGACCGGCTTCGAGGCCCGCGCCCTCGTCTTTCACCACAGCGAGGAAGAACGCCCTCTCGACGTCTTCGTGGGCCTGCGGCCGACTCGGACGTAGGCCGATTGGTCCCACGCCGCGATTCCGGCGCCCACACTTCCAACCTCGGGAACGATGATGGTAGAACGATGATGGTATAAGTGGGCCTCGCCAAGGGAGGGGTATCGCCATGGGAAAGAAGGTCACGCACTTCGAGATCATCGGCAAAGACGGGAAGAAGCTGCAGACGTTCTACAGCAAGCTGTCTGACTGGCCGATCGACGCCAACAACCCATTGAACTACGGCCAGGTCGACGCCCATGACTCCGGCCTGGGCGGCGGCATCGCCACCGGTCAGCCGGGCGAGCCCAGCCGCGTCACGATCTACATCGAAGTCGAGAACCTCGACGAGTATCTGAAGAAGGCCGAGGGACTGGGCGGCAAGACGATCATGACGCCGACCGACGTCCCCGGCGGCCCGCGCCTGGCCATGTTCACCGATCCCGAAGGTCACATCGTCGGCCTGCTCCAGGCCGACTCCATGGCCTGACCCGACGTCGTCCAGCAGAGCGGACGAAACAAGTCTCCCAACTTCGCCCCGGCACAACGTCCTCCCATCGCGAGCGGTGAGGAAGGGACTCACCCGCGGCCACCAGACGCGGGAGGAGGCTCGCATGAACGTCTTCCAGCGCTACCTGTCCGAGGAATTCGCCGAGGATTTCCAGGAAGGCCGCCTACCGCGGCGCGAAGCCTTGAAGCTGATCGCCTCGGTGACGGGCAGCCTGCTTCTGGCCGAATCCATCCTGGCCGCTTGCACGCCTGCCTCGTCGACGGTTCCAACTGCCGCCTCTTCCGGCGGCACCTCCCGGCCACCCTCGAGCGCTGGCTCGACCAAGGTACCGTCAACCTCGACAGCTCCTCCCGCGCAGGCTTCCGGCGCGGCTCCGCCCACCTCGCCTCCCTTCGGCACGGTCGATCCGGACGACCCGGAACTCGAAACGGCCGACGTGCAGTTCCCGGGTCAAGGCGCCGAAATCTCGGCCTACCTGGCCCGCCCGCGCGGCGACGGCCCCCTCCCCGTGATCCTCGTTTGCCACGAGAATCGTGGACTCACCGACCACATCCGCGACGTCGCTCGGCGTTCGGCCAAGGCTGGCTACCTTGCCCTGGCCGTGGACCTGTTGTCGCGCCAGGGTGGCACGCAGGCCGTCGGTTACGACGCGGTGCCCGGCGTGCTCGGCAACCAGCCCCCGGATCAGTTCGTTTCGGATTTCCTCCACGGCTGGGAATACCTGAAGGGCCTTCCGTTCGCCGATGCCGATCGTGTGGGCATGGTGGGCTTCTGCTTCGGCGGCGGCGTCACCTGGCTGATGGCGACGCGCATGCCGGAGTTGCTGGCGGCGGTTCCCTTCTATGGCCCGCACCCGCCGGTCGAGGACGTCGCCGCGATCCGTGCGGCCGTCCTGGCTATCTACGCCGGGCGTGACGAGCGCATCAATCAGGGGCGGCCGGCGATCGAGGCTGCCATGATCGCCCACGGCAAGACCTTCGAGGCGGTCGTCTACCCCGATGTCGATCATGCCTTCCACAACGACACGGGATCCCGCTACGCTCCGGAGGCGGCGCGCGACGCGTGGAAGCGAACGCTGGCGTGGTTCGATCGCTACGTGCGAGGCGAGTGACCGGCCCAGGTCGCGGAAGCCGAATGATGCGCGCCTGGTTTCGCCCCGCGGCAATCGTTCTGGTCGCGTGGTCGATCCTCTTTTCGGGTTGCGCGCCTCTGGTCGCGGCAACGAAATTTCCGTCGCCCCTCCCCACGCTCGCGCTCACGGCCACTCCAACCACCAACCCTTCGGCCACGGTCACGCCCAGCCCGACTCCGACGCTCCATCCCCTGACGATCCAGGCGATGCGCCAGCGAGACTACCCCGGCAGCGACGTCACCATCGAGGACGTGCTCGATCCGGGGGCCAACTACGCGCGCTACCTGGCCTCCTACCAGTCGGAAGGGCTGCGCATCTTCGCTCTGTTGACCGTGCCGAACGGGGAGCGTCCGGCGGATGGATGGCCGGTGATCATCTTCAACCACGGCTTTATCCCGCCCGACGAGTACCGCACCACGGAGCGCTACGTGGCCTATGTCGACAGCCTGGCGCGCCACGGCTACATCGTCTTCCGCCCCGACTACCGCGGCCACGGAGACTCGGACGGCGTGGCCTCCGGCGCCTACGGCTCTCCGGACTACGTCGTCGACGTCCTCAACGCCGTAGCGACGATGCGCCGCTATCCGAAGGCCGATCCTGAGCGCATCGGCATGTGGGGCCATTCGATGGGCGGCTATATCACGTTGCGGGCGATGGTGATCGACCACGGGTTGCGCGCCGGGGTGATCTGGGCCGGGGTCGTGGGCTCGTATCCGGACTTGCTGACGCGCTGGCGCCGCACCGCGACGCCCGGGGCACCCGTGCCGTCCACCTCCGGCTTGGCGCGCGGCTGGCGTTCGAATCTGGAGAGGCTGTACGGCTCACCCGAGGAGAATCCGGCCTTCTATGCTTCGATATCCGCCCAGACATACCTGGCCGATCTGTCCGGCCCGCTGCAGCTGCATCACGGCACGGGCGATGCGAGCGTGCCGTGGGAGTTCTCGCAGGAACTGTATGAGCAGGCGCGGCAAGCGGGCGCCGTCGTCGAGCTCTACCTGTATGAAGGAGCGGACCACAACCTGTCGGCGCCGTTCAGCCAGGCCATGCTGCGCACGATCGACTTCTTCGATCGCTACCTTAAGGGTTACCAGGCCGAGTGAGTCGTCAGTTCTCAGTTGTCAGTCGTCAGTTATCAGCTGCAGACGTCCCTCATCCAAAGACATGCAGGACTGACCACAGTCCGCCGACCACTGTCCACTGTCCACTGACCCCTGTCCACTGACCCCTGACTACTGAGCTTCTCCGCTGTCCGGGTCGACCATCATCCCGCTGACATCGACCGCCTCGAAATCCCGGCCGTGCACCTGCGCCAGGGCGTGCAGCACGTCGTTGTCCCACCGCTCGTCCGGGGCTCCGCTCAGGAACCAGGGCGACCCGTTGTCGGCGAGCATCATCCCGTAAACCTGCAACGCTCGCAGGATGGTGCGAACCTCCGGCGGAAACGGACTCAGGTCGAAGTCGGCTCGCAGGCGGAAGCGCTGTCCCATCGGCGGGAGAGCCGGATCGGCGTCGTCGGAGGCGAAGTGCCGCGCCGGCCAGGTGAAGGCGCGCTGCGTGCGCGGCGCGGTGAACCGCAGCGCATGGCGGATCTCGCCGGAAGCCACTTCGTCGAAGCGCACCAGGCCGGCAAGGATCGGCAGCCCGGCCGCGTCGGCCGAGGTCCATCCCGAGGGGCGCAAGTCGTTCGAGCGCAGGTCGAAGACGGCGCCCGATCCTGCCTGCCAGGCGCCGCCCGCGACGTGGGCGTCATAGAGCTCATACAAGCGGCACTCGTCGGGTTCGAGGATCAGGATGTGGCGATCGCCGTCGGATTCGGGACCGCCTTCGATGGGAGGATTCGGCGGTATGGGGTACGGCCCGGGGTCGCTCTCGTCCGGATAGTAGAACTCGACCGCATGGCGTGTCGTCTCCGAACCCGCCTCGACATAGGGAATCCCGATCGGCCCACCATCCCAGGATCCCGACCCGAAGTCCGGGTGCAGCGACTCGTCCGCTCCGATCGATTGGATGTACTGGTCGGACAAAGGATCCAGGGGGGCGTCGGCGATCGGGGTGTTCCAGATGCTGTCGGCGGGGAAGAGGGAGCATTCGCCATCGATCGCGGGCTCGGTTGGGGTGGGCATGGCTACTTCGGGCGCGGCCGCGGCTGCGGTCGACGACGCCGTCGTCGCCACCCGAGGCGCCGACAACGGAGCCCGCGCGGGTCCACAGGCCGTCAGGCCCAGGGCGAGGACGAGCCCTGACGCGAGTTTCGAGCGAGCGGTCACGCGGGAGGCGCGGTCGCCGGCCGAGGACCTTGGCGCCGCATCCACGCCACGGCCATCCCGAGAGGAACCAGCGCCACGATCGAGCCGATGCTGCCCATGACCGTGTAGCCGACGGCGGCGAAGACCACGCCGCTTCCCAGGCTTCCCACGGCCGAGGCGATCGCGATCAAGAAGTCGTTGACCCCTTGCGTTCGGCCGCGTTCTTCAGCGCGCAACTGGTCGGCGAGCAAGGACGACCCGCCCACGAAGCATAGGTTCCATCCCAGGCCGAGCAGGAACAGGGAGGCGGCCAGCGGCAGGACCTCGGGCGATAGAGGGGCTGCCAGGCCCGCCAGCACCAACAAGCCCGAGCCGACCAGGATCACCGGTCCTCGTCCCCAGCGATCGGCCAGCCGGCCCGACACGACGGAAAAGGCATACATGCCCAGCGTGTGGGCCGAGATCACAGCCGAAATGCTGCCCAGTCCATGGTGCGTGTCGCGCATGTGGAGGCTGGTGATGACCATCAGCATGACCATCACCATCTGGCCCAGGACCATGGCGGTCACGGCGAGCAGCGCGCCCGGCTGCCGCAACACTTCACCGATCGGCCGGGCCGTGCCGGAGGTCACCGTCGGATCGGGATAGCGAGCCGTGATGGACTTGCCCAATTCGCGCGGGTCCGGCCGGAGTAGCACCAGCACGGCCGCCGCCGCGGCCAGGTACAGGACGATCCCGATGGCAAACGGGCCCACCAGTTCGCCCCAACCGATGCGAACGCCGGCGGCCCCGGCCGGGCCGACCAGGATCGGACCGAGCACCGCACCGACCGTTCCGCCCAGGACGACGTTGGCGATGGCTCGGCCTCGCGCCTCCGGCGCGTGCACCTCGGCAGCGGCGAAACGGCTCAACTGCACGGCTGACGAAGCCGCGCCGGTCAGGACCAAACCCGCGAAGAAGGCGGCAAGCGAACGCGCTTCCAAAGAGGCTGCCGCCACCAGCGACCCGATCCCTCCGGCCAGGAGTCCCAGAGTCAGCGCCCAGCGACGCCCCAGGCGATCCATGGCGGCGCCCCACAGCGGAGCGGTCAAGGCCGATCCCAGCAGGACGACGGCCGACGGCACGCCGGCATACGAAGCCTTGCCGCCCAGGTCGGCGCCGGCGATAGGGCTGACCGTAGCTGCAGCGATCGCTGCCGCCGAACTGAGGCTGAGGCCTGAGAATAGGACCGCCACGATGCGTGGCGCGTGTCGCTCCGGATCCATGACTGCTCCGATGAGAGAGAATGGGCGGCGATTGTAATCCGAGTGAACTCATCTAATGAGAGGCTCTTTTCGTGCGTGTTAGAATCCTCACAATTGCCTCTGGGGTGCTCCGTTTCGCCGGATCGTCCAGCCTATGGTTTGGTTTCGACGCGCCGTCTCCTTCCTCGACCTGATCCGGTTCGAGCATACCGTCTTCGCCCTCCCGTTCGCCTACCTGGGGATGATCCTGGCGGCCGGCGGTTGGCCGTCATGGCACACCTTCGCCTGGATCACCGTCGCCATGACGGCCGCCCGCACGTTGGCGATGAGCGCCAACCGGCTGGCCGACGCCTCGCTCGACGCGCGCAACCCGCGCACCGCCAATCGTCCCCTCGTCGTCGGCACCATCGCCCCCACCACGGTGTGGGTCGGCGCCGCCGTCAGCACGGCCATCCTCGGACTGGCAGCGTTCGAACTCTCTCCCCTGGCCTTTCGCCTCTTCCCGGGCGCGGTTGTGGTCCTCATCGGCTACCCATTCACGAAACGCTTCACGGTCCTCTCGCACTTCATTCTCGGGGCGACCGATGCCATGGCACCCCTCGGGGCCTGGGCGGCCATCCACAACAGCCTGGCGCTCCCCGAAGCCTGGCCGGCATGGCTCCTCTTCGCCATCGTCACGCTATGGATCGGCGGCTTCGATCTGATCTACGCCTGCCAGGACATCGACGTCGACCGCAGGGAAGGTCTGTTTGCCATCCCTGCGCGGTTCGGGCCGGCCGTCGCCTTGCGCCTCTCGGCCGTGTGCCACGCCCTGACGACCGTCCTGCTGGTGCTGTTGGGATTCGCCGCCGGATTGGCCTGGCCGTATGCCGTCGGGGTGGGGATCGCTGCGGCGCTGCTGGCCTACGAGCACGCCATCGTGCGCCCCGACGATCTTTCCCGCCTCAACGTGGCCTTCTTCAATGTCAACGGCATCCTCAGCTTGACCCTTTTCGCCGCCACCCTGGCGGCTTTGCTCATTCCTTAGCGGTGGAGGGTTCATGAAACATACGGTTCGCCTGATCCTGCTCGCGGCTGCCCTGACTTCCTTCGTTGCCGGCTGCGCCCCGGCCCCGTCCGGCCCGGTGACGATTCGGGTCGGAGTCCTTCCCATCCTCGACGCCCTGCCCATGTACGTCGCGCAGGCGGAGGGATACTTCGCCGAGGCCGGCGTGACGGTGAGTTTCGTCCCGGTGGCGTCGGCGGCCGAACGCGACCAACTGATGCAGACCGATGGAATCGACGCCATGATCAACGACCTGGTCTCGACCATGCTCTACAACCAGAACGGGCGTCAGATCGTCATCGTGCGCATGGCGCGCACTGCCACGGCCGAAGACCCGCAGTACCGCATCCTGGCGTCGAAGGACAGCGGCCTGTCGACTCCGGCGGACCTGGCCGGCGTGCCCATCGGGATCTCCGAAGGCACGGTCATCGCCTATGTCACCGAGCGGCTGCTGACGGCCGAGGGCCTGGCTCCGGAGGACATCACCACCGTTGCCGTCCCGAAGATCGCCGACCGCATGGCGCTGCTCGACTCGGGCGAGCTGCAGGCGGCCACGCTCCCGGATCCGCTCTCGTCATTGGCGCTCCAGTCCGGCGCCCGCCTCATCCTCGATGACACGGCTCACCCGGAGTACGGCAACAGTGTGATCTCTTTCCGTGCCGCGTTCGTGGACGCATCCCCACGGGCCGTTCGCTCCTTTCTGGCGGCGCTCGAAAAGGCGGTGGACGCCGTCAACGCCGACAAGACCCGCTGGAACAGCCTGCTGACCGAACAGCAGCTCGTCCCGGCGCCGCTGCTCGCCTCGTACGAAGTCCCGACCTTTCCCAACGCCTCGGTGCCGACCGAAGCCCAGTTCGACGATGTCCTGGCGTGGACAAAGGCGAAGGGGCTGGTGACGGCCGACGTGTCGTACGATGGGTCGGTGGATGAGTCGTATCTGCCGTAGGATTTGAGCCGGATCGGTTCCCAGTCCCCAGTTTCCAGTTTCCAGTCATTCAGATTCGTACCCGACTGGGAACTGGGGACTGGAAACTGGGGACCCGCGGAAAGATGCCCTCCCTCGCAGACTCACGATGATCGACATCGACCACCTCACTTTCGGCTACTCGCCTTCGGCTCCGATCTTCGAAGCGTTCTCCTGGAGCGTTCAGGCGGGTGAGGCGTGGTGCCTCCTCGGGCCCTCCGGCTGCGGCAAGACGACACTCCTTTACCTGTTGGCCGGGCTGCGCCGGCCGACGTCCGGCGCGGTTCGCATCGAGGGCGCCGCGCTCGAAAGGCCGCGGCCACGCACCGGACTCGTCCTGCAGGATTTCGGGCTTCTCCCCTGGGCGACGGTGGAAGAGAACGTCGCTCTCGGCTTGCAGGTGCGCGGCTTCTACGGCCCCGACGGACGCCACGCGCCGCAAGAAGACGTCGCCGGTCCTTTGGCGGAACGCGTGGGGACCTGGATCGACCGCATGGGTCTCGCCGGCGCCCGTCTCCAGTTCCCGAGCCAGCTCTCGGGAGGCCAGCGTCAGCGGGCGGCCATCGCCCGGACGCTGGCCCTCAACCCCAACTTGCTTCTGATGGACGAACCGTTCGGATCGCTCGATGCTCCGACGCGCGAGGACCTGCAAGACCTGACGCTGCAGCTGTGGGCCGAGCGTGATCTGACCTTGATCCTGGTGACCCACACGCTCGAGGAAGCGGCCTTCCTCGGCCGCCGCATTCTGCTGATCGGCCGCCCCCCGACACGCCGCGCCGAGGTCGTCGAGAATCCCCTGGCCGGATCGCCGGCTTTCCGCCAGACGGGAGACTACGCGCAGCTTTGTCGTGACTTGAGGGCCCGCCTCGGAGCGCTGGCGTGAGGCGCCGCTCGATCCTGTTGGCGGCGGCCGTGCTCCTGGCGGCATGGCAGATTCTGGCGTGGCTCGTTCGGCGCCCGATCCTCCCCGGCCCGGTCGACGTCGTGGTGACCTTCGTTTCGGAACTCGGCGGCGAGCTCGGGCCGCACGCCCTGGTCAGCCTGTGGCGCGTGCTGGCCTCGATCGCCCTTTCCGTCGCCCTGGCCGTGCCCGCCGGCCTGGTGCTCGGCCAATCGCCGCGCCTCAACCGCCTCTTTTCTCCTCTGATCTACCTGCTGCTGCCGATCCCGAAGGTCGTGCTGGTGCCGGTGCTGCTGCTGTTCTTCGGCATCGGGGATCTCCCCAAGATCTTGATCATCTTCCTGATCCTCTTCTTCCAGATCCTGGTGCTCGTCCGCGATCAGGCGGCCAGCCTGCGGCCGGAGCTGATCGACTCGGTGCGCAGCCTGGGCGCCGGCCGGAGGGCCCTGTTCCGCTTCGTCTATCTTCCCGCCAGTCTGCCGGCCATCCTGACGGCTTTGCGGCAATCCATCGGCACCGCCGTGGCCGTGCTCTACGTCGCCGAGCTGTTTGCCACCCAGCGCGGGCTGGGTTACTACATCTACCTGCACGGCAGCACGCTCTTCGACTACCGCAAGATGTACGCCGGTGTGTTGGCGATGAGCCTGTTGGGCCTTGGGCTGTACTTTGCCGTCGACGGGCTGCACCGCCGGCTGTGCCGCTGGCAGTTCGCCGCGTGAGCCCGGCCCATGGCTGACCTTCAGGGCGAAGCCCGCGCCGCCTACGTGCGGCGGATGTTCGAGCGCATCGCCTCCCGCTACGACCAGCTCAACCGACTGATGACCGCCGGCCAGGATCGACGCTGGCGCGGCGAGGTCGTTCGCCGCGCCGCCCTGCAGCCCGGTGAGAGAGTGCTGGACCTGGGCGCCGGCACGGGAGATCTGGCCCTCGAAGCGCTTCGCCGAGTACCAGCTGCCCGCGTCGTCGGCGCGGACTTCGCTCAGCCGATGCTGGGGATTGCCAGCCGGCGCGGAGCGAACACCGGGGCGGCCTGGATCCTCGCCGACGCCCTCCATCTTCCCTT
Organism: Anaerolineales bacterium; assembly: GCA_035455265.1. Classification (GTDB taxonomy): domain Bacteria; phylum Chloroflexota; class Anaerolineae; order Anaerolineales; family E44-bin32; genus MGOM01. The sequence continues at coordinate 2,135 of DATIFK010000057.1, read as the reverse complement.
TGCCCGGGCTACGTTCGACTCCCTCGTCTCCGGTTTCCTGTTGCGAAATGTGAGCGATCTCGAGGCCGCGCTGGAGGAGCAGGCGCGCGTCCTGAAGCCGTCGCGCGGGCGGATGGTCTGCCTCGACACAACCCCGCCTGGGCCCGGCCCGCTGCGCCCTCTGCTCGAGTTCCACCTGCGGCGCGTCATCCCGCTCCTCGGCCGCTGGGTGGCCCGCGACCCCGAGGCGTACAATTACCTGCCCGGCTCGACCCAGCGCTTCCTCACCGCCGAGGCTTTGGCCGAGCAGCTGCAGCGTCATGGGTTCATCGGGGTGGGATTCGTCCGGCGCATGTTCGGCACGATCGCCATCCACTGGGGCCGGCGCGCCGACCGAGCCCCGATCACAGGCGGAGCATGACCGACCGCATCGTCGTCGCCCTCACCGGCGCCTCGGGCGCCATCTACGGCATTCGCGCCCTGCAGATGCTCGACGAGTTGGGCATCGAGACCCACTTGATCCTCAGCCCAGCGGCCAGCGTCACCATCGCGCAGGAAACCGATTGGTCCGTCAGCCGCGTCCTCGATCTGGCCACCGTCCACTACGACCGCAACGACATCGCCGCGCCGATTGCCTCCGGGTCGTTCGCCACGCGAGGCATGATCGTCATCCCGTGCTCGATCAAGACGCTCTCCGCTATCGCCAACTCGTACGCCGACGACCTGATCGTGCGCGCCGCCGACGTCCAGCTCAAGGAAGGGCGAACCCTGATCCTGGTCGTGCGCGAAGCGCCGCTCCACCGCGGCCACCTGCGGTTGATGGACCTGGCCGCCCGCGCCGGCGCCGTCATCTTCCCCCCCGTTCCCGCCTTCTACGGCCGCCCTCAGACGCTGGACGACGTCGTGACCGCCACGGTCGGGCGGGCTCTGCTCCGTCTGGGGATCGACAATACGGGCTACACACGCTGGACGGGGCCGGGTTGATGGATCATCAGCGATGGAAGACACTGCGGAGCCAGGTGCTGCTCGACCGCAGGCCCTGGCTCCGAATCTTCGGGGATGACATTGAGCTCCCCGATGGCCGGCGCGTCGAGGGCTATCTCCGCCTGGAGACGCGCGACCACGTGGTGGTCGTCCCGGTCACGAGCGAGCGGCAGCTGGTCCTGCTGCGTTCTTACAAGCGCGGCCCGGACGCCGTCGATCTTCAGCCGCCGGCGGGAATGATCGAGGCCGGGGAAGATCCACCAGCCACCGCCGAGCGGGAGCTGCGCGAGGAAACCGGCTATGTCGCCTCGACATGGACGCTGCTGGGCCGGGCCGTTCTCGGGGGCAACCTGGGAGGGGGCTGGGCGCATATCTTCCTGGCCGAGGGCTGCCGCCGGGTGAGCGAGCCGGCCTCCGGCGATCTCGAGGCGCAGGAGGTCGTGCTGTTGACGCCGTCGCAGGCCCAGGATCTCTGGCGCGGCGGCAAGATGTTGCAGCTAGGTTCGCTGGCCGCCTTGGGGCTGGCCTTCGATCGCCTGCACGCCGCATGAGGGCCGCTGACTCCGTGGCCCCGCTGGCGGATCTCCTGGCAATCCTGGACGAGACCATCATCCTGACGCTGGCCAGCCTTGATGCCGACGGCTCCCCGCGGGCCACTCCGCTGTATTTCGCCTTGCAGACCGCGTCCGATCCAGCAGTGACCGACGCGGGAGCAAGCCTCAACTCCGACGTCGAGGCGCCCTTCGCGTTCCTGTTCCTCTCCGACCCCGACTCCGTTCACATTCGCAACGTCGAACGCGAGCCGCACTGCTCGGTGGCGGCCTATCCGGCCGAGTCGGATTGGCGCCGACTGCGCGGCGTGCAGGCGAAAGGGGTCGTCGGAGCGGTCGCCGAGGCCGATCGCCAGGATGCCATGGCGGTCTACCGCCGGCGCGTGACAGCCGTGGACGACGTCCCCGCGGCGGTGGCGCGCAGCCGCTTGTATCGCATTCGCCCGACGTGGATTCGGTGCATCGACAATCGGCTGGGCTTCGGCCACCGCCAGGAATGGACCTGGCGGTGAGCGAGCGCGACCTGGCCAAGGCCGCGCTGCGCGGTGAGCCGTCGTACGTGTGGCGCGCCGGACAGGCGCGGCGCCTGGACATGATCCTGGCAGCCGCCGGCGAGCGCGC
>DATIFK010000056.1:0-5708 GCA_035455265.1 Anaerolineales bacterium | reverse complement strand
ATGGCCAGCTTCGTAGTAGGCCACGACGTGGTAGACGCCGGCGGGGAGATCGGCGTGAACATACGACGACTGGTTCTGCGCCGTCCCGATCCACCACCAGAAGCCGGTGTTGATGTTGTAGGCAACGATGACCAGCTTGGGGACTCCCTCGCTGGGGTAGCTGATGTGACCGCTGATGTTGCCTGGCCCGCTGGCCGTCGGCTGGACGGCGACCTCGGTCGGCGTGGGCGCCGGGCCTGAGACACCGGCTGGCAGCGGGACGTCGCCGGGCTGACCGTACCAGTCGCATAGATCGATACCCACAATGGATGCACCCGGGGTAACGTCAAAAGCCAGCGGATGATGATCGGTGCAGGAGACAGTCAGGCCGCAGGGCACCGCCGGCGAATACGATCCGCCGAAGGAGAAACTCGGGAGCCAGGCGTAGGCCAGATAGCGGCCCGCTGGGAGTTGAAGCGAATAGGACGACTGATTCTGGGCGATCGGCAGGGTGACGACGGCGTTCGTCGCCAAGTCCTGAAAGTAGGCCGTCATGGCGGGAATGCCCTCGGCCGGATAGCAGATGCTCCCCGACACCGACCCGCCCGTCTGCGGCGGCGGCGAGGGCTCGGGCGGGGCGGTGGGCTGGGGGGCCGGGGCACTCGTGGGAGGCACGGCAGCGGTCAGCGTGGCTGACACGCTGGTCGCCAGCGCGTCCACCGACGGCTGGCTTCCGCACGCCAACCCGCCGGCGGCCAGAGCCAACATCGCCAAGGCCCAGACTCGCCTTTGCATACTCCTCCTCTTTGGCAGCCTCACGCCGACACGTAGATCGGGTTGCTGAAGATCCAACCGCGCGCGGCGCCGCGATAGGTACGATAAGCCTCGACGCGGTAGGCGCCGGGGGTCGTCACGGTGTGAACCGCAGCGTCGACGTCGGGCCAGTCGACGACGACCTCACCACCCAAGACCAACCGGACGTGCGCTCGCCTGGGAAGGGAAATCTGAAGGGTGACGCCGAGTCCCACGGGCAGCGTCTCCCCCATACCCGCCGAGCCCTGCTCGCCCTGGGCAGTGAAGCGGAAGCCGCGCGTCGAAGCCGGTCGATCGTAGCCGACGAAGGCCCGCCCTCGCTGCAGGCTATGGAAGAGTCTCTGGCGATCGACGGTTTCGTCGCCGACGAGAGGCTCTTCCGTCAGGATGTGCGTGTTGATCCCGCGGAAGAGGAAGTCATAGGGGAAGATGGTCCTGCGCAGCGGCCCCAGCCGACCTGTGAAACCGTGCGCGTCGGCGCCGCCGATGGCGACGAGGCGCCGGCCGGAGCGCAGCAGTCCGTCCCAGCGGCGGAGCGATTCGGGGAAGGGCCCGCGCGCGATGGTCGTCGGTCGGTAGGCGTAGATCACCGCGTCGAGTCGGGAACGGAGCAGCGATTTGAACTCGGTCATGGCGTTCCATAGCTCGAGGCCGGCATAGCCGTCGACCTCCCAGTCGACCCACGAGAGGTCCGGCTGCCCCGTCGACGCTGAGGCCGGGTCGACCGGGTGTGCCAGGAAGGCCAGGCCGCCGAGTTGTTGGACGGCATCGAGCAGGCGCTGCGGGTCATGCGCCAGCGGCGCCAGTTCGGTGCGCGTCTCGAAAACGAGCAGGTGATTCTTTTGCGGTTGCCTGGCCTGGTCGTGGATCTCCTCGCCCGTCACCAGGAGGGCGCGGCGGCTGCCGCGGTAGCGATAGCCGTCGAAGCCATCCACGTAGACGTTGTGATCGGTCACGGCGACGAAATCCAGGCCGGCGTCGAGCGCCGCCTGGGCGATCGTTTCGTGGTCGGCCCATCCGTCTGAGTAGAAACTGTGGCTGTGGAGGTTCCCGACGTATTCGTGGGCCGCCGAAGGACGGGGGCGGGGGCTAGTCACCGGGGACCGCGCCGTCGGGGGCGCGGGGGCGTCCGGCGTCGCCGGGAGTGATCAGTCGCGCGCCGGTCTGGGCGCAGACGCCGATCAACTGCTGTCGCTGGGCGGACGTCAGAGGGGCGAGGTGGGTGACCACCATGTGCGCCTGCGAAGCCAGGAGGCTGTCGAGGAGCTGCTGCCAACCGGGCCCGCCCGGCTGGGGGTCGAGGATGAGGCGGACCTGGGTGGGATCGTGAGGTCCGATGAGGCTCTCGAGCTGCGGCTGCAGTTCCCGGTCGAGTCGAATCCAGCGGAACAGCGGGCCCGTCTCCGGGATATCCAGAGGGTGCTGCTCGACGACATAGACGAGGATCGCGCCCATGGGTGGGGAAATCCGTCCGAAGGCTTGGAAGAATAGCATACTTGGCGGGGGCCAGCAATTGAAGCACCTTTGACGACAGGTCTCAGGGGGAAGAGGCCGACGCTATAATCGCGGCAGGCGCCGGACTTCTATGGAAACACGCCTCCGGGTCGTCATCGGTCTGGCCACGTCCATCCTTGTGGCGTCCTGCGGCGCTGGAGGGCTGTCCTTCCCGCCGGCAGTCGCCTCGTCCGAAAGCACTGCCTCCGTCGATGCGACGGCCCCGGCGATCGATCTTGCCGCGGAAACGACTCGTTTGCGAGCCAACCTCAACACCCTGCGCCAGTCGCAGGGAGCGGGTGATCTGACCTTCCCGGCTTCCTTGCAGCAGGTGGCGCTGGCCCGGGCGCTCGAAATCGCCTCCCAGGGTTCGCTCGATCACGAGCGACCCGGCGAAGCGACGGCGGCCATCATGCCGATGCTCGAGGCTGACGGATACTCCGGGCGGATCGCGGAATTCGCGATCCTGGTGAGAGACCCGGGCGACCGTTTGTCGGCGACGGTCCTGCGGGCCTGGTTCGAAGATGCCGCCCACCGGGCCGATCTGCTCGACCCAGGCTATCAGGCGGCCGGCATTGGGATCGCCGAAACCGCTGGCGGCTGGGTCGCCGTCCAGGTGATGGTGGAGTTCGTCCCGTCGGGAGAGGCGCAGCCGTGAGAAACCGAGATGTAGCCCAGGTCTTCGAGGACATCGCCGATCTCCTGGAAATCAAAGGCGAGGTCATCTACCGCGTCATCTCGTACCGGCGCGCCGCCGAAGGCATCCGCTCCCTCGGCCGGGATATCCATGATGTATGGAAGGAAGCCGGGCTGCGCGAGATACCGGGTGTGGGCGAAGCGATCGAAGCCAAGATCGATGAGCTTCTTCGGACCGGCAAGCTCGAGTTCTTCCAGCGTCTTCGCAAAGACATCCCGCCCGGTCTGATCGACGTCCTGCACGTTGGCGACGTCGGTCCCAAGAGAGCGGCGCGTTTCTGGAAGGAGTTGGGGATCACCACGGTGCCCGCGCTGGAGAAGGCCGCCCGGGCAGGCCGCCTGAGGGAAATGAGCGGGATGGGGGCCAAGTCCGAGGCGCGCATCCTGGAGAACATCGAACGGATGCGGCGCCGCGAGCAGGGGCGCCTGTCGATCGGGGTGGCCCGGCCGATCGCCGAGGAGTTGGTGGAGCGGCTACGTGCCGTGCCGACGGTGATGGCGGCCGAGGCGGCCGGCAGTGTACGTCGCTGGCGCGAGACCGTCGGCGATCTGGACTTGCTGGCAGCCTCGGATGAGCCCTCCGAAGTGCTGCGTGTCTTCGCTTCCTTCCCCGAGGTCGAGCGTGTGTTGGGAAAGGGAGAGACCAAGGCCAGCGTCGAATTGCGCAACGGCCTGCGCGCGCAGTTGTGGGTCCATCCGCCGGCGCGCTTCGGAACGGCGCTGCAGTACGCCACCGGCTCGCAAGCTCACAATGTGCGGCTGCGTGAGCGCGCCCAGGAACGCGGCCTGTCCCTTTCCGAACACGGCTTCAAGGACTCGATCGGGCAAGAAACGCTGTGCCCGGACGAGGTCAAGGTCTACTCGACTCTGGGCCTGCCCTGGATCCCTCCCGAGCTCAGGGAGGATCGGGGCGAGATTGCCGCGGCGGCCGCCGGCCGATTGCCGAGGCTGCTCGAGGAGAGCCAGATCCGCGGGGAGTTCCACGCCCACACAACGTGGAGCGATGGACAGACATCGCTGCAGGCGATGGCCGAAGCGGCGAGGGACGCCGGGCTGGAGTACCTGGTCGTCACCGATCATTCGAAGGCCCTCGGCATGATCGAGGGCATGACCCCGGAGAAACTGAAGCAGCAACGCAAGGAACTCGACCAGGTGCAGCGTCGCCTGGGCGATTCGATTCGACTCCTGCACGGTGCCGAGGTGGAAATCCTGGCGGACGGGACTCTGGATTTCGACGACCGCACCCTGGCCAGCCTCGATCTGGTCGTCGCCTCGATCCATACCTCGCTGCGCCAGCCGCGCAGCAAGATCACGTCCCGACTGCTCTCGGCCATCCGCAACCCCCACGTCGACATGATCGGGCACCCGACCGGGCGCCTCGTCCTGGGCCGCGAGGCCGCCGATCTGGACGTCGAACCGATCCTCGAAGCGGCCGCCGATCACGGCGTCGTCCTTGAGATCAATGCCCATCCGGAGCGCCTCGATCTGAACGACGTCCATGCCCGGCAGGCCTGGGCGACCGGGTGCCTGCTGGCGATCAACTCGGACGCGCACAAGCCGGAGGACTTCGCCTTGCGGCGGTATGGCGTCGGCATCGCCCGCCGCGCCTGGCTGCCGCCCGAAGCGGTGCTCAACACGCGCACGGTCGACCAGTTGCTGACCTGGCTGGCCAGCCGGGGGTGAGCACGCCCGCGACCGATCCCCGCGCTGGGTGTTAAGGAAGGCGAACGTCGGCCATTCCTATCCGAGGAGGATCCGTGAGCGGGATTGCCATCGTCACCGACAGCACCTGCACCATCCCGGACGATCTCATCGCCAAGTACAAGATCGGAGTCGCGCCTCAAGTCCTCATCTGGGAAGGCAAGACCCTGTACGACGGCGTCGACATGACGCCGCAACAGTTCTACGAGAAACTCGCCCAGGCCAGCCAGCTCCCGACGACGTCGCAGGCCACGGTCGCCTCCTTTCAGAAGCTGTTTGCGCCCCTGGTCCAACAGGGCAGGCCGATTGTCGCCATCCTGCTTTCGTCCAAGCTGTCGGGAACGGTCCAATCGGCCCTCCAGGCCAAGCAGGATTTCCCCGGCGCTCAGATCGAGGTCATCGACACAGATACGGTCGGGATGGCCTTGGGCTGGCAGGTTCTCCTGGCCGCACGCCAGGTGGAGGCCGGCGCGTCGTTCCAGGACGTTGTGGCGGCGGCGCGCGAGGCCAAGAAGCACGTTGGGATCCTGATCGTCGTCGACACTCTGGAGTTCCTCCATCGCGGCGGCCGTATCGGCGGAGCGGCTCGCCTGGTCGGGACGCTGTTGAACTTCAAGCCCATCCTTGAAGTCCAGGACGGACGGGTGGAACCGCTGGAACGAGTCCGCACCAGGGCCAAGGCCATGGGCCGCATGCTGGAGCTCGTTGAGCAGCGGATCCAGGGTCACAACAACGTCCGCATCAGCGCCATGCACGGGATGGCCGAGCAAGATGCCAGGTCGATCCTGGAGCAGGCAGAGGCGCACTTTCACCCGATCGAAACCACCCTGTCCTGGGCCACCCCCGTCCTGGGGGCTCACACAGGGCCCGGGACGCTGGCGCTCTCCTACTGCGTGGATCTCTAGCGTTTCCCGTAACTGTGGTCAATGGCCTGTGGTCCGTGGCCGACCTTCCATCGGGACCGACGACCGGCCACGGACCCATCACCACTGACCAATGACCACTTAGTTAGCGGTGGTACAATC
>DATIFK010000055.1:0-9416 GCA_035455265.1 Anaerolineales bacterium | reverse complement strand
AAGTCGTCCGAGGACGGGTTGTAGCGCTGAAGGCCTCCGCCGTCCGTGCCGATCCACAGCTCGCCGGAGCGGTCGCGCAGGAGTTCGAGGATCGAATCGTCGGCCAACCCTTGAGCGTTCTCCGGATCGGCGGCATACCGGACGAACGTCCCCGTGCCGGGATCCAGTCGGTTCAGCCCGACATCCGTCCCAACCCATAATCGGCCCTGGCTGTCCTCGGCAATCGCCCCAACGGTGTTGCTGCTGAGGCTGCCGGGCTGTTGCGGCTCGCTGGTGAAACGCGTGAAGGAGCCGGTGGTCGGGTCCAGGCGGGAAAGGCCGCCGTCGAGAGTGCCGACCCAGATGATCCCATCGCCGGCCATGTGGAGCGCAGACACATTCGTGCCGCTCAACGTCCCTGGGCGGCGCGGATCGCTCTGGTATCGAACGACGGCGCCGCTGTCGGGGTCCATGCGGTTGAGGCCGTTGTTGGCTCCAATCCAGAGGTCGCCTTGGGCGTCGGCGACGATGGCGTTGAGGATATTGGAGGAGAGACTCGCCTCATCTGCCGGATCATAGCCGTATCGAATGAAATGGCCCGTCGAGGTCTCAAAGCGATCCAGCCCGCCGCCGTTGGTAGCTATCCAAAGCCGCCCTTTGGAATCGACGGCCAAGGCGTTGATGTAGTTGCTGCTCAGACTGTCGGGATCGTCCGGGTCGTGCTTGTACACCGTCAGATCGGCGCCATCGAAACGGTTCAGGCCATCTTGCGTCCCCAGCCAGATGTAGCCAGTGGAATCCTGCGCCACAGCCAGTACGACGCTTTGGGAGAGGCCTTGCTCCAGCGACAGATGTTCAAAACGAAAGGGGAGAGATCCGACGGGCGGCGACGCCGCAAGCCGAAGAGGCGCCTCCGCCGTTGGAAGAACGTCTTGTCCATCCGCCCCATAAAAGGTCCGAGAAGATGGGAACGGCCCCAGCGGCAAGGCGGCGGCCAAGACAAGGCCAATGGCGACAGGCCATGCGGCTCGCGGCCGCAGGACGCGAGCCTGGCGCCTTCGCTTCCTTCTATGGGTGTTCTCGGCCCGACCGGGACCGAAAGGGGACTGCCCTGAATGGTCGTGCACCTCGCCCCCCGGCGAACGCTCGAACCACGACCCTAGCCGCCATGACGGTTCGCTTTCTGCGAACCGGCCCCGAGGGGATGATAAGAGAAACCCGACCTCGATGCAACAAGCTGCCCGGAGCATCCAGATGAACGATGACCATCCGGGGAGCCCAACCGCTCCTATAATCAGATGGTGCGCCTCATCCGCCGGGGGGCGGGCCCGTGAATCTCCTCCAAAGCAAACTCTGCATCCCCCCTATGCGGCGCGAGCACATCGACCGGCCCCGGTTGGTCGCCTTGCTCAACGCCGGGCTGGATGCGAAACTGACCCTGGTTTCGGCTCCAGCCGGATTCGGCAAGACCACCCTGCTCGCCGAGTGGTTGCGAGGGCTGGATCGCCCCTACGCCTGGGTTTCCCTCGACAGCGACGACAATGCCTGGCCGCGCTTTCTGGCCTGCATCCTGACGAGCCTGCAGACCATCGACCCCTCCTTTGGGGCCGGGCTGTTGGGGGCGCTCGAATCTCACCAGTCCCCGTCCTTCGACCACTTCCTGTCGGCGCTGGCGCGTGAACTGGATCGTCTGCATCAGCCGTTCGTGCTCGTGCTCGACGACCTTCATGTCCTCAGCGATCCGCAGGTTCACGATCTGCTGACCTACCTGATGGACAATCAACCTCCTGCGATGCGGCTGGTGCTGGCGGGGCGCTCGGATCCGCCGTGGCCGCTGGCGAGAATGCGCGCCGCCGGGGCACTGGCCGAGGTTCGCGCCGCCGATCTGCGTTTCACCGACGAGGAGGTCGACTCGCTTCTGAACGATACCCTCGGGCTCGATCTCTCCACCGAAGATCTTTCGTCCCTGGCGGGGCGCACCGAGGGTTGGGTCGCCGGGCTCCACCTGGCCGCGCTTTCGCTCAAGAACACGCCCGACAAGCACGTCTTCATCCAGGGCTTTGCCGGCAGTGATCGCTTCGTCCTCGACTATCTGATGGAGGAGGTCCTCGCCAGCCAGGCCCCGGAAACCCGCCTGTTTCTCCTGCAGACCAGCCTGCTCGATCGCTTCAACGCCGGCCTGTGTGACCACATCACCGGACGGACGGACGGCCAGGAGATGCTTCACCTGCTCGAAGCCGCCAATCTGTTCGTCACTCCCCTCGACTACGAGCGCCGCTGGTTCACGTATCACTCGCTGATGCGCAGCTTCCTGCGCTCTCTGCAGAGGCAGCGGGATCCCGAGGGCGTCGCCCCTATCCACTCACGCGCCAGCGAATGGTACGAGGCCAACGGCGACATCCTCGACGCCATCCAGCACGCATTGGCGGCGGGCGACTCCGACCGGATCGGCCGACTGGTACGATCCGCCGGCCTGTCGCTCGTCTTCCAGGGTGAGCTGTCCACCGTCGTAGCGTGGCTGCATGATCCCGAGACTAGGCCCCGCACGGGACCCTGGCTGCGGATCGCCCAGCTGTGGGCACATTCCTTCTCCGGCGACGAGTCCGCCGTCGGCGAGGAGCTGGCAGAGACGCGCGACCTCGTCCAGGAAGGCTTGCGGGCCTTCGAGGGCGATTCGGGCTCCCCCAAAGTGACAGAGCTTCGCCACGCCTTGGCGCATCTGACCTCCATCGAAGCCAATCTGGCGCTTCTGGACGGGCGGCATGCCGAGGCCGTCCAGTTGGGCCGCGAGGCCGTGCACGGATTGCCCCCCGAGGATTCCGTCACGAAACGTTACAGCTACGTTTGCCTGGGGATGTCCCTGCGCCAGCTCGGCGAGCTGCCGGCCGCCATGGACGCCCTGGCGCTCGCCGACGCCCCGGGAGGAGACCCCGAGAAGGTTCCCGCCCCCGTCCGCGGGCTGGCGACACAGGCGGGCGTTCAGATCTGGATGGGCCGGCTGGACGAGGCCGAAGCCACCTGCCGCCGTCTCCTGGCCTTTCACGACGATCATTTCCGGCGCTGCGGTCGCCGACTCCCCATTGCCGCGTTCGGGTATGCCAGGCTGAGCGAGATCATGCGCCAGCGGAATCGCCTCGACGAGGCGTTGAGATTCGCCGAGCAGAGCCGAGCCCTGGCTGAACAGTGGCAGCAGATGGATGCCCTCTTTGAAAGCTACACACATCTGGCGCGGGCCCTGCATGCCTGCGGCGACGGGATCTCGGGGCTGGCCTTGCTGCACAAGCTCGACCAGATCGTGCACGATCGGTCGCCCTGGCTGCGTTCCATGACCCTGATGGAAGAAGCACGGCTATGCCTTGCCTGCCCGCAGGATCCGGCTTGCCTCGCGCGCGCCCGCTCATGGGCGCAGCAGAATCCGCTTCCCAGGGATGGACGGTTGGTCTTCCGCGATCATGCCCATTACCTGACCCATGCCCAGCTCCTGCTGCGCTTGGGGCGCACGGACCAGGCCCGCGCCAGAGACGGCCTGGACCTTGTCGAGAAGATCACGGACCTGCTGCGGCCTTCAGGGGCGCAGGGCCTGCTTCTCGAGGCGTCGCTCGTTCGCGCTCTGCTGGAGGATGCGGTGGGTGAGAGGGACCGAGCCCTGGGCCGTCTGGTGGAGGTCGTGCGCGAGGCGGAACCGCAGGGATACGTTCGGGTCTTCCTGGATCAGGGGCCCCTGGTGAACGCCTTGCTGGCGCGGATCCCTCCCTCAGAGCCCTGCCACAGCTACGCCCAGGCATTGCTGCAGGCCTCGGCGGCGTCGCCGGCGCCCTCCGCCGCACCGATCCAGGGACGGCCGTCGATGGAGGAACCGCTCAGCGAGCGCGAGCTGGATGTCCTCCGTTTGCTGACCTCCGCTCTCTCCAGCGCGGAGATTGCTGACGAACTGTGTGTCGCCACCAGCACGGTCCGGTCGCACACCAAAGCCATCTACGGCAAACTCGGGGTCCATACGCGGCTGGAGGCGATCGACGTCGCCCGCGAGCTCGGCCTGATCTAGCGTGCTGCTCGGCCGTCCCGACCGAGCATTCCCAAGCTGCTTTCCCCAAGATTGGGGATGACCGCGCCTGCGCGTTGTCCCTACAGTGGAGGCGTGGTCGGGCCGGCGCCAAGTCATCTCGTCCGGCCCGACGGAGGGTCGATGTGACCGCAACACGGCCCGCTGTGACGCCCATTCTGTATGCCATCGAGGTCGACGGCATCGTCGATGCCCGCTGGTCGGAATGGTTCGAGGACCTGGACGTGACATTCACGCCCTCAATGTCGAACCCGCAGCACACCACTCTGATCGCCAGACTTCCAGATCAGTCGGCACTGCCGGCCCTGCTGGCTCGCGTGACAGGCCTCAACCTGAAGATCCTATCCGTCACTCCGGGTGCGGCGCCTGGAGCAGCTTAGGTGCAGCAGATCACGCACCCCTTCCGTATTGTTCGCGTTGCCAGCATGCCGCCGGCCTCGGCATGGAGGATGATCCAGCCGCGTCCTCCATACATTCGTTCGCGCCGAAGACGCAGGGGATCGCTACGATGACTGACGATTCCGTAAACATGAGGACACTGACGCGCCGCACGAGTCTCCTGGGGATAACGTTCGCTCTCGTGCTGGGCGCCGTCTTCTTCGGGACCGCCGGGACCCTGGCCTACTGGCAGGCGTGGGTCTACATGGGGTCTCTGATGGTTCCTATGATCTTTGTCGCGCGCACCTTGCTGCGTAAGTCGCCCGGGCTTCTCGATCGACGGCTGCAAGTCCGAGAGCGTGAGCCGGCTCAGAAAGCCATCGTGAGCGTTGGGACGACCTTTCTCTTGGCTGCCTTCATCCTCCCCGGCCTGGACCGCCGTTGGGGCTGGTCTTCCGTGCCTGCATGGGCCGTGATCGCCGCCGACCTGGTGATGCTCGTGGGCTATGGCTTGATCATTCGGGTGTTCAGGGAGAATCCATTTGCCTCCCGGACCGTCGAAGTCACGGAAGAGCAGAAGGTGATCACCAGCGGCCCCTATGCCATCGTCCGCCACCCGATGTACGTGGGAGTCCTAATCTTCTACCTGGCATCGCCCATGGCGCTGGGGTCATGGTGGGCTCTCCTGCCGGCATCCCTGATCGTCCCCATCCTCATCATGCGCATCCTGAACGAGGAGAAGGTTCTGGAACGGGACCTGGCGGGGTATTCGGAATACAAGCAGAGGACAAGGTATCGGCTGCTTCCGGGCATCTGGTAGGCAAGCCTGGCGGATCGGATCCGTTTTCGGGAGAGGAGCCGTGGCTGCGCGTCGCCATCCGTGAGGGAGGCCCCAATGGCTACGGACGACACATCTGCGCGTGACCTATCTCAGAGGACCCTTCGCCTCTGGGTCGTGTCTGCTCTGGTGATGGGTGCCGTCTTCTTCCTGCCGGCCGGGACCCTGGCTTACTGGCAGGCATGGGTCTACATGGGCGTGCTCCTGATCCCGATGATCTTCGTGGTTCGGCGTCTGTTGGCGACTTCCCCCCGGCTCCTCGAGAGGCGGATGCAGATGCGCGAGCGCGAGGTGACTCAGAGACGCCTGATCAGCTTCTCGGCGCTGTTCTTCCTGGCGGCCTTCCTCCTGCCCGGCTTCGATCGCCGCTGGGGCTGGTCGTCGGTGCCGCTGCCGGTCGTCCTTGCCGCCGATGTCGTCGTGCTCCTGAGCTACGGGTTGACGATACGGGTGCTTCTGGAGAACGAGTTCGCCTCGCGGACCGTCGAGGTCATGCAGGGGCAGCGGGTGATCAGCACCGGACCGTACGCCTACGTTCGCCACCCGATGTACCTGGCCGTTACCCTGATGGTGCTCGCCTCGCCGATAGCGTTGGGTTCATGGTGGGCGCTTTTCCCGGCCCTCTCGATCATCCCCATCCTGGTTGTCCGCATCCTGGACGAGGAGAAGGTGCTGGCCCGAGACCTGGAGGGCTACGCGGAGTACCGCCAAAAGGTGCGTTACCGAATGGTCCCCGGACTTTGGTAACGGCTGCAGCGTCGACAACAGCGGAGATTCTGGCCGACGGCATCCGGGTTGAGTTCTCCTCGGGCGACCAGGAAGCCGCGGCGCGCCGGAAGCCTCAATCGTTGGATGCACAAGTCGCCGAGAGACTCGGCCTGAGCCCGACGGCCCTGTGACGAGACATCGACAACCTGGTGGTTGGACACTTCCCGGGCTGACGACGGCCTGACCCAGGTCTGAGACGCTGATCCGGATTGCCCCCTGACGAACCGCGCGGCCCGCGTACGCCGATGCCTGATGCGCCTCGCGCCGCGCCAGGATTCCCCACGCCCCTCGTCCACACCTCGAGACGAAATCCCCCGACGTTTCCCCAACCTTGGGGATGACCACTCCGCGGCCGCTGCCTATGCTGGGATCGTGGCCTTCCGCAGAAACGGACCAATGGAATCGCGGAGCCAGAGACCGGAGGCAATGATGGACACGCTGAGCAGGAAGGACATGGAGACACATGTAGCCGTGGTCGCCTGGCTGCAGATCCTGAACGGGCTGCTTGGCATCGTCGCCGGTGCGTTTGTGGCTGCTTTGCTCGTGGGCATCGGCGCCATTGTCGAGGATGCGATCGCCTTCCGCATCATGGCCCTGACCGCCACGTCCTTGGGCGGGCTGCTGCTGGTCCTGTCCCTGCCGGGCGTGGTGACAGGGATCGGGCTTCTGCGTCGGGCCTCATGGGCTCGGATTCTGGCCCTGGTCCTGGCCGTCTTCGAACTCATGCTCTTCCCGACGGGGACCCTGCTCGGGGCCTACACCATCTTCGTCCTTTCGCAGCGGGCTGTCCCGGAAGTCTTCGGCGCCTGCTGCGCGGCCGAAGAGGCCCGTGTGCAAGCGGCGGGCGCCTGAGGCCTGTAGCAGGTCACACAAAGATGACGGCGAGGGAAACCCGAGACCCCGACATCGACCTGCCAGCCTGGCAGGTTTTCATGAAGAGGGAGTGGATCCGATGAACCCCCAAACGCGCTCGAAGGCTCCCGTTCAGTCCCCCACGAGTCGCTTCCTGTTGGCTCTCACCCTGGGGACCTGGATCCTTGCCGTTTCCGTGTCCGTCTGGTTCTGGTTCTCGCCCTACAACGATCTCTCAGGGCTCGAATGGCTCGGCAGCCCTCTCCTGGGGATGGGCGCACTCGCGATCCTCATGACGGCATATCACCTTGGCGCAAGGAACCTGGCCCTCCGGCCGACCGCCCACGGCGTAGCCTGGTTGCTCTTCCTGTGCCTCGCCACAGTGGTCAACATGCTGACGCTGGCCCGCTTCATCTTTGGCGAATGGAAGGACTTCCAGGCGATCCCCGTCGTGGTGGCTTTTGAGCTGGTCCTCATCGCCCTGGGGGTTCACTTTTCTTTCATGGAGAAGTCTCGCGGCCCCATGTTTCTGCTCCTGACCTGGACTGCCGTCCTCTTCCTCGTTGTGGTCACGAGCATGGGGGCCTTGGGGACGGCCCTCCAGCCCGGTTTCTGGACGATCGGGCTCATGGCGGAACTGGGAGTTGGAATCCTCATGGGCACGCTAGTGATTGGCACCTCAGCCATACAGGCCAGGCCTGGATCCCTAAGGAGTGTGCTGGCCAGCGTCGCCTGGCGCGTATGCCTGCTGATCGGCGCCGGCTTGTTGACGGCTCACTTCCTCTTGTCCGCTCAGTACTCGGTGTGGCTTGTCTCGTATGCCGTTGTCGCTCTCGTCCTAGCGGTTCTGGTTGCCGTACTCCGTGTCCCTGCCGGAGAGCCCACGCCTGTGGAGCTTTCCGCGTGAGGCCGTTGCGTTCGCCTCGATTCAAGCCGACGGGCCGGGGCTTGCGGACTGACAAATTCAGGTGCGTCGCGGCGCCGGCCCGCCTTCCTGTCGATGCGAGTCGCCGTGAGCCGGTTCGCCGAGGGCCAGGGTGCCACTTGCCCCTGGCGGCTTGTAGCAACGACGATCTCGAGAGGAAACTCACATGGAGACTTCTCGCCGGCGAACGGAGGATGCAGACATGAGCTCCAGGTTGCGGATCGCCGCGCGGCGCCTTCTTGCCTCTTCACCGGCCACGGCGGGCGTGGCCCGGATGTCCACGCTGGTCCTGGTGATCGGCGCGCTCCTTCTGGCCGGCTGCGCCGGACTGGCCTCGCCGGCGCCGGCGCCGACTCGCACGCCCCATCCGCCACTTGTGATCCCGACCCGGCTGACGGCTGGCGAACGCCTCGCTATCTTCGACGCTGCCTGGCAGACGATGAACGACGAGTACTTCGACCCTGCCTTCGGCGGGCAGGACTGGCAAGCCATCGGCAACGAGTACCGCCAGAAGCTGGCAACGGTTCAGGATGACGACACGTTCTGGCGGGATGTGCTCAACCCCATGCTCTGGGAGCTCGGGGTCTCCCACCTCGCAGCCCTTCCGCCCGAGCTTGCCACCTTGATCGACCCGATCACCTTCGCCACCGGATCGTTGGGCATGGACGTCCGCCTGCTCGATGGAAGGGCCGTGGTCACCCAGGTGATCGAAGGTTCTCCAGCGGACGAAGCCGGGCTGCAACTCGGTTTCGTGATCACGTCGGTCGATGGTTGGGCGCTGGAGGACTTCGCCGCGTCCTCCGCGCCGGGGCCTCCCTACAACGGACGTCACGAGCGGGCAGCCGCAGTGCAGGAGCTGCGCTCTCTGCTGTACGGAGAACCAGGCTCGCAGGTGGTCGTCGAGTATCTGGATGCGGATGACCAGCCGCACCGCATCAGCCTGACGTTCGAGGTTCGCAAGGACAGCGCCTGCGGCGAGCTCGATCCGTCCACGCCACCGGCCTGCGGCGAGATCGAGGTGAGACGACTCGCCCATGGCGTCGGCTACCTGCGCTTTTCCGGGTTCCTCGGACCGGTTCTGGACGGCGTGATCCAGGCCATTGACGACTTCCGGGCCATTCCGGCCCTGATCGTCGACCTGCGCGGGAACCCGGGTGGCCAGTTCTTCGTGCGCACGACCATCGCCAGCCATCTCGTCGGCGATCCGAAATTGTGGATGCGCTATCGCTACCGCGACGCGGTGGAGGCGGTGTTTCTCGACCCAGTCCCCGACCCCTATCCGGGCGAGGTCGTGATCCTGGTCGACGAGCTCAGCGCTTCCTCCAGTGAAGAGTTCTCGGGAAGCCTGCAGGCCTTGGACCGGGCAACGATCGTCGGTTCGCAGACGCCTGGTGTCTGCCTCACCGCCAACATCGTTCCGCTGCCAAACGGCGGCCTTCTCGTCTACCCCTTCAGCCAGCCGGAGACACCGAGAGGGAGAGTGTTGGAGAACAACGGCGTCGAGCCAGACATCGCCGTGGCTCTGGATCGTCGGCAACTTCTTCAGGGCGTGGACGCCCAGCTGGAGGCTGCCCTCGAGTTTCTGGCGACCCGGATTGGAGAGTAGGAGTGAT
>DATIFK010000054.1:0-2159 GCA_035455265.1 Anaerolineales bacterium | reverse complement strand
TACTGCGCCAGCGAGAAGGAGGCCAGGGCCACGAGCAACGGCAGGGCCACGCCCAGGGCAACCCGCCCCCTGAGGCTGGTGGGCCGCAGGCTTCGGCGGGGAGTCGTGAGGTTGGCCATGCCGCGCCCCAGGCTCGCTGACCTCAGTTGTCCCGTGCGCCGGCGGCGATCCAGTCGAGCAGGAGCTGGATCTCGTCCTGGGACAGTGGGCTTCCGGGCGGCATCGGCCCGCCGACGGTCTGAGTCCCGAGAAGCTTCTGCGCCAGCAGGCTGGTCTGCGTGTCGCCGGGGACGACGACGGGCGCGTGGTCGCCGGTCTGGACCACCGCCTCGTAGTTGGAGGCATCCCATCCGCCAAACGTCCCATGGCAGGCGCCGCACTTCTCCTGGAGCAGCGGCAGCACGTCCGCCTGGAAGGAAGGACCGGCCCCGGGCTCGGCCGTTGGCGTCAGGCCTCCGAGTTGGCGGATGAAGGTGACCAACTGCTGGATCTGGTCGGCGGAAAGGATATCGCCCCAACCGATCATGGCCGTGGCTTCGTGGCCCACGTTGATGGTGTCGTACAGCTGCTGGTCGGTGATGCCCGCCTGGAAGGCGGGATCCTGGAAGGACGGGCCAAGGCCGCCTTCGCCGTTGGCGCCGTGGCACTGGGCGCAAACGTCGGCGTACACCTGGGCACCGGTGGTGTCCACCTGAGGCGCGGAAACTTCGGGCGGCAGCTCGACCGGGGGCAAAGCCTGCCAGGCGCGGATGAAGGCGACGATGGCGTCGACCTCGTCGTCGTCGAGCGGGCCGCCGTAGGCATTGCCGAAGGGCGACATGCCGAAGTTGGGCTGCCCCTGGCTGATGATGGCGCGCAGAGTGGCATCGTCACGCGTCTTCAGGAATTCGGCCGAGCTGATGGGGGCGATGATGTCGCCCGCGCGCGTTGGATTGGGGCCGCCCTCTCCGAACTCTCCGTGGCAGGGTGTGCAGTTGTCGCCGAAGAGCTGGCCGCCCAATTGCAGCGGGGTTCCTTGCGAACCTTCCAGGGCATATTGAGTGAGGGCGTCGACCTGTTCGGCGGTCAGGACGTCGCCCCAGACCGGCATCGTCTGGTGAGGTCCGCCGCTGGAGATGATCTGTCGAGCTTCGCTGACCGTGGCGGCGGCGGGCACGCGGGCGCCGTGACAGCTGGAGCAGTTCTGGCGGAACAGGCCGAACCCCGCCGGCGCGCTTTCCGGGTCGACCACGTATTCGGCCAGGGTTTGAATCTCTGCGTCGCTGAGGCGTTCCTGCCACGGCGGCATTTCGAGGTGCAGGCCGCCCTTGCGAATGATCGTTTGCAGAGCGGCGCGGTCGCCGGAGTACGTCACCGACTGGCCGTGGCACGGCGAGCAGTTGGTGGCGAACAGACGTTGACCGTCGGGGGCGACGAGGAAGTTCAGGAGCGCCGTCCGTTCTTCGGGCTTGAGCGTCTCCGACCAAAGCGGGACGTCGAGTCCGGCGTGGGGCGGGAAATCCGCCCCCTGATTCAGGGCGTCGCGCAGTTTCGCCGGGTCTCCGGCGACCAGGTCGGGGGCGTCGTGACAGGCGCCGCACTGCTGCGTGAAGAGCTCGCTTCCCCCCGGGGACAGGATGAAACCGGCCAGGGCGTCGATCTGGTCGGTGGTCAGGTCCGAACTCCACGCCGGCATGCCCTCGTGACGACCCTGGGCGATCGTCTGATGGAGGTTGGTGCCGGTCGGCACCTGGATGGAGGGGCCGTGGCAGGCGGCGCAGTTGGCCGCGTAGAGTGCCGCGGTCGGATCCCCTTGCGTCGGCGCCGCTGGAGGCGGGGCCTCGCGCACCGCCAGCAGGGTCAGGCCGAGGACACCAACGACGGCGAGGCTGGCGCCGCCGGTAATGAGGGGCCGGGCCAGGGGATGGCGTCGGGCGGAGCGGTCGATCCACGGGAGTAGAAACAGGGCTGCAACACCCAGGGTGGGCAGGATGAAGACCCCCACAACCTCGAGTTGGCCCGGGAAGTACTTGAGGAGCTGGAAGAGGAACAGGAAGTACCACTCCGGTCGAGGCGTGTAGGTAGCATCGATCGGGTTGGCGCGCTCTTCGAGTGGAGCGCCCACCAGGTAGGCCAGGGCGATCAGCACCAGGAACACGGCCAGGGACACCACAGCGTCC
>DATIFK010000053.1:0-3060 GCA_035455265.1 Anaerolineales bacterium | reverse complement strand
GCGGCCCAGATGGACGACGGCGCGCGGGCCGGCCTCCAGTCCGGACCCGCTCAGGCTGACCTCGACGAATCCGTCGCCGACGACGAAGAGGGCGTCGCCCTCGGCGCCCTGGCGGGTGATGATCTCGCCTGACCCAAAGCGTTGCTCCCGGCACAGGCTGGAGAGCTTGCGGAACTCCTCGGGGGAGAGGCCTTCGAACAGCTCGGCCTGCTTCAGGACGGTTTCGAGGTCGCCCATCGCCAGCCCTCCCGGCGGCACCGACAATCTGGGCATCACCGTGCGACTCGATTCTACAGGAAGTCGCCCTCGGAGCAACTGCCTGCGGCTCCAAGCCGCCGGACTCCGGCCGCGACCATCAACCAAGGACCTCCGGCCCCGGGCGGAGGCGGATCTGGGAGATGCCGATGTTCCGGCGAAATCGGCCGAGGGCGGATCGCTGACAACGGAGAGCTGCCAGCCTACGGCTGGCGGTCGTGGCGCCTATGGTAGAATCACCTGCGACGCGGAGCGGTATACGCGCGAGGGTTCGGCATGAGGAAGGACACCACCATTCGCCTCCAGGTCCCCGCCTCCCTTTCTTCGGAGGACGAGGGGTCCGCGTCCGACCTGTTTCGAGGTCTGAGTTGGGAGTTGCGGCGGCAAGGGCGGGCCTGGCGGCCCGCCACCGACGTCTACGAAACCGACTCGGCGTACATGGTGGTGGTCGAGCTGGCCGGGATGCGGGGCATCGACCTCGCCGTGTCGTTCGACCACCAGGTGCTCTCCATCCGTGGCCACCGCCCCGAAGCCGGTGGCGGCAAAGCCTTCCACCAGATGGAGATCAACTACGGGGAATTCCTCGTCGACGTGCACATCCACGCCCCCGTCGACAGCGGCCGCATCGAAGCCACGTACAGCGACGGGTTCCTGCGGGTAGCTCTCCCCAAGGCGCACCCGAAGACCATCAGCATCAGCAGCTAAACCACGAGGGGATGGAACGTGGACGCCGCCGATCGCCAACTCGACAACGGAGGGCGACTGTCTCCGCGTGAATGGCTGGTTGCCGCGAGCATCCCGGTTCACGGCGAGGACGAAAGTCCCTCGACGGCCGCACCCTCCCCGGGTGAGGGCCGGCCGATCCCCGACGTTCTGCCCGTCTTGCCCTTGCGGGGCCTGGTCGCCTACCCTCACACACCGCTACCGCTCACCATCGGTCAGGCCCGCTCCATCAAGCTCGTCGATGACGTCGTCGCCGGGGACCGGCTCGTCGGGCTGGTCGCCTCCCGCAAGCCCGAGCTCGAACTTCCCGGCCCCGACGATCTCTACCGCATCGGCACAGTGGCGTCGATCCAGCGGCTCTTCCGCGCTCCGGACGGCACCATTCGCCTGATCGTTCAAGGATTGGCCCGCTTCGAGATCGAAGGATTTGCGGAGCAGGAGCCCTATTTGCGGGCCCGCATCCGGCTGCGGCCTGAGACCATCGAGGAGGGCGTCGAGATCGAGGCCCAGGTCCGCGCCGTCAAGGACCAGATTCAGCAGATCGCCGATCTCGCGCCGTCCCTGCCTCGCGAGATCGTGGGCACCATCCTGCTGCTCGATGATCCGTTGCCGGTCGTCTACTCCGTCGCCAATTACCAGCGGATGGAGTTGGACGAAGCCCAGGCGATCCTCGAAGAGGACAGCGTCATCGCCAAGCTCAAGCGGCTGATCGCCGTTTTGGGGCGGGAGGTCGAGGTTCTATCGCTCGGCCAGCATATCCAGCAGGAGGCGCGCACCGAAATCGAGAAGGTCCAGCGCGAGTACTTCCTGCGCGAGCAGCTCAAGGCGATCCAGAAGGAGCTCGGCGAGACCGACGAGCAGACCAAGGAAACCGAAGAGCTTCGCCGCCGCATCGACGAAGCCCATATGCCGGAGGAAGCCGAGAAGCAGGCACGCCGCGAGCTGGAGCGGTTGTCGCGGCTGCCGACGGCCGCGGCCGAGTACGGGGTGATCCGTTCCTACCTCGATTGGCTTGTGGCCGCCCCATGGGACAAGCTGACGCCGGACAACCTCGACCTGACTCACGCCCGCGCCGTCCTGGACGAGGACCACTACGGGCTCAAGGACATCAAGGATCGCATTCTCGAGTACCTGGCCGTTCGGAAGCTGAAGCAGGAGCGTGGGCCGGACGCCGCCCCGCCGCAGGACCTCATCCGCCGCGAGCGCGAGGGCGTCATCCTGTGCTTCATCGGGCCACCGGGAGTCGGCAAGACGTCCCTGGGGCAGTCCATCGCCCGCGCCATGGGCCGCAGGTTTGTACGCATTTCCCTCGGCGGCGTCCATGACGAGGCTGAGATCCGCGGGCACCGGCGCACTTACATCGGCGCCATGCCCGGGCGGATCCTGCAAGCCCTGCGGCGCGTCGAAACCCGTAATCCCGTGTTCATGCTGGATGAAGTCGACAAGATGGGGCAGGACTTCCGCGGCGACCCGGCCTCGGCCCTGCTGGAGGTCCTCGACCCCGAGCAGAATCGGGAGTTCCGCGACCACTATCTGGAAGTCGCCTTCGATCTGTCGCAGGTCATGTTCATCACTACCGCCA
Organism: Anaerolineales bacterium; assembly: GCA_035455265.1. Taxonomy (GTDB): domain Bacteria; phylum Chloroflexota; class Anaerolineae; order Anaerolineales; family E44-bin32; genus MGOM01. Next base: position 500 of record DATIFK010000053.1, on the reverse strand, counting down.
ACTGGTCCGACACGATCCCAGGGCCGCTGCTTGACCGCATGGAGGTCATCCAGCTCAGCGGCTACACCGAGGGCGAGAAGATCGCCATCGCCCGCGGCTATCTGGTGGCGCGGCAGTTGCGCGAGAACGGTCTTCGACCGGAAGACGTCGTCTTCGAGGAAGCCGCGCTCGCCCGCCTCATCCGTGAGTACACTCGCGAGGCCGGGGTACGAAACCTGGAGCGCGAGATCGGCCGCGTCTGCCGCAAGCTGGCGGCGGCCCTGGCAGAGGGGAAGGGTGGCTCCCGGACCGTCTCCGCCGAGGACCTGACCGAGCTCATCGGCCGGCCGCGCTATCTGGGTCCGGAGGAAGTCCAGGAGCGTACCTCCCTGCCGGGCGTGGCGACGGGTCTGGCGTTCACGCCCGTGGGCGGCGAGGTGTTGTTCATCGAGGCGACCGCCATGCCGGGCGGCAAACAATTCCTGCTGACCGGATCTCTCGGCCAGGTCATGCAGGAGTCG
>DATIFK010000052.1:0-33595 GCA_035455265.1 Anaerolineales bacterium | reverse complement strand
CAACCGACGCCTGGCCCGGCCGACGCCGCCCGTGTCGAGCAGAGCGCGACCTGGCTCAGCTTGCCACGGCCGACGGGCGTCTTGCACGACGTAACCGACCTGGCGGCCTTCGGGCTGGACCAGCCGCTGAAGAAGATCGTGGTGGTGTTTCAGGATGGAAGCCAGCAAGAGCTGACCGTCGGCCGAATGGATCCCACCGGATCGGTCGTCTATGTGCAGTCCGGGGGCAGCGGCGATGTGCTGCTCTTCAGCCGCTACGGACTCGACGAAGTGCTGGGCCTGCTCGATCCGATACCGACCGCGCCGCCGACCGCCACACCGCCGCCGGCGGCAACATCCACGTCGACGCCTGCGCCGACAGAACCAGCGCCGCAACCGACATCTACCTATTGACCCGGCGACGCTTCCCGAAGAAGCGTCTCGTGGAATGTGCCCCGCATCACAGATACATTGATTTCGCCTGATTTTGGCTGTATCCTGGACCGTGGAATATGGCTAAGAAGACTCCAAAACCCAAGAAGGGCAAGAGCAACCGTCGGCCGAGGCGGAAGATCGACCGCGTCGAGTTGGACGACGAGCCGACCCTGCTCGAAGAGAATGCGCCGCCGGAGGAAGAGAACCCGGCGATCGACCAACTCATCGAGCTGGGGAAGGAACGCGGCTTCGTCACCATCGACGATATCCTGACCTACTTCCCCGAGGCCGAGCGGGACATCGATCAGCTGGAAGAGGCCTACGCCGCTCTGCTTGCGGCCGGCGTCCCCTACCATGACGACGTCGTGGAGCCGGAGGCCGGAGCCGACGAGGACCTGAGCGACGACGACAACGCCGCCGATGAGCCGGAGGAGGACGAGTCCTACCTCTCCAGCATCGACGCCGACGACACCGTGGGCCTGTACCTCAAGGAAGTTGGCCGCGTCCCGCTGCTGACGGCCGAGGAAGAGGTCATGCTGGCCAAGCGCATCGAGCGCGGCCGCAGGGCCCGCGAGGTGCTCGCCAGCACGCCCGTCTCGGTGCGGCGCCGCCGTGAGCTCCAGATGATCATCGAGGACGGCTGGGCCGCCCGGGAACATCTCATCACCGCCAACTCACGGCTGGTCATCAGCGTCGCCAAGAAGTACATGGGGCGTGGGGTTCCCTTCTTGGACCTGATCCAGGAAGGCAACATCGGCCTGATCCGTGCCGCGAAGAAGTTCGACTACCGGCGCGGTCACAAGTTCTCGACCTATGCCACCTGGTGGATCCGCCAGGCGGTCACGCGTGCCATCGCCGACCAGGGCCGCACGATCCGTGTGCCGGTCCACATGGGCGATCAGATCAACAAGCTGCTGCGCGTCTCGCACCAGCTGACGCAGCGCCTCGGCCGTGATCCGTCCACCGAGGAACTGGCCGACGCCCTGACGGTCTCGCCCAAGAAAGTCGAGAACATGATTCAGGTGGCGCGGCGCCCGTTGTCGCTCGAGACGCCGACCGACGAGGAAGAGGACTCGGTGCTCGGGGACTTCATCGAGGATGAGGAGTCCCCCGCGCCCGCCGAGACGGTGACGCAGAACCTGCTGCGCGAGCATCTGCAGGACGTCCTGGCGACTCTGCCTCCGCGTGAAGTGCGCATCCTGCAGCTGCGCTACGGTCTGCTCGACGGCCAGAGTTACACGCTGGAGGAGGTCGGGCGCAAGATGGGGGTCACCCGCGAGCGCGTGCGGCAGATCGAGGCGCAGGCGCTGAGCCGGTTGCGGCACCCGACGCACCGCCGGAGGCTGTCCGACTACCTGCACGAATAGTCGCGCTCCCGCGAGCTCGAAGCTCAAGGGACGTGCATCGGCTACGCCGCCCTGACCCCAGGGCGGCGTTTCGTTGTAGGGCCGGCGATGCCGCCGGCTACGCCGACGCCCTGCCACAGGCAAACCAAGGGCAATAGGGGAAGCATGTACCGCTGCACGGGAAGCGGAATGGCGATGACCAGGGCTGACGCCTGAGCGATGGTCGCGAGCAGCAGAACCACGAAGGCTCGCCCGCGATCGCCATCCGTTCGTCTTGCCCGACGCCAACCCCACGCAAGGCCCAGGAGAGTCAGACCCAGAAGGAACCCGCCTCCGGCCGAGCTGCGCAGCAGATCGCGTCCGAAAGCGGCTTGGTACTGCTCGATCGACGAGCCCAACTCCTCGAGATAGTTGCCGACCTCGGCGTACTGCAGCGGCGCCAGGTACAGGTTGGCGACGAGGACCACGCTGCGCTGCGGCACGCTCGAGAGGACATGGTCGGGGGCCAGCATCTGAATGTCGGCGACCTGGCGGGCCAGCAGTTCGTTTCGCTCCTCGACCATCTTCCGCGCCGCCAGGATGGGAAGACGCCACAACACCGGGTGGAGAGCCAGCGTCAAGACGACGAAGCCTGAGGCGTAGAGCAATGTGACTCGGGCGGCGGCGGTGATGTTGATCTTGCGGCCTCCCGGCCACCACAACGCCGCCAGCCATCCGATGAGTAGAAGCGGCAGGGTCGAGGTCTTGGAGGCGACGGCCACCGCAACCGCCAGTCCGGCGAGGAAGGGCTTGCGGTCGGCCGAGAGGATTCCGAGAAGGGCGATCCCCACTCCCATCATCAACGTTCCCTCGGCCATGGCACGTCGCCCGTGCAGAAGCGCCAATGCGTTGATGCCGAGGAAGACCGCGGCGGCGATGGCTGCCCCACGGCCGGCCAGCCGTCGCGTCGCCAAATACAGCGCCGCCACACCGACAAGCAGGGCGGTGGCGCTGGCGGTCCTGGCCGCCTCGAGAACTCGCGGGCCGGGTAAGGCGCCGAGCATGGCGTTCTCGATCCAGGTCTTCGACCAATCCCAGTCGACGGCGACAGCCTGTGGGCCAAAGCCGGCTGCGCTCCGGCCCAAACCCAAGACGTACTTCGGCAGGGGCGCGTTGAGCAGCCGATAGGTCATCTCCGGCGACGGCGCGGCGGACGGCTCCCACGCCATGTCGAGCGGATCGGTCAGCAGTTGCTCGAGATCGCGGCTTTGGTACAGCAGGGAGGCCTCATCGGGATGAAACGGCACGCGTTCGATTCCCGAAAGGACGAAGATCGACAGGGCCACCAGCAGGGCGGCCTCGACCGCCGTCGACTCCAAGATCCTCCTCATGACCCGCCTCGCCGCAGATACACGCGCATCGCCCGACTGCTGTAGAGATCGGTCGGGAACGACTGGACGAGCTCATACTCGGACAGGAAGCGCGCGTCTTCCAGCAATGTGCGCTCTCCGTAGGAGTCGAGGAAGACAACGTAGGTCGGGCGAAGATCCGCGACCAGATCGGGTGAGATGGCGAAGTTGATGATGTAGGCCGAGTCGGGCAGGGGGTAGTACGCCGACGAGGCCGGGCTGACCAACCCGACCAGATCAAGAATGGGTGCGTCGGTGACGAAACCGAGGACTCCGATGTCGCCGGAGGCCACAATCTCGCCCGGATGGAGCCTGGGCTCGAGCCAATGGCCGACCTGGTCATAGAGAAGCTCGAGACGGATGAAGGCCATCTTCGGCGCCGGGCGCGCCGGGCCGTGATCGGGGCGCGGCGTCCAGGCGCCGAGGGTGAACGCCAGAGCCACGGCCCCCACGGCGCGGGTCACCGTCGGGCGCCGTAGGTCACTTGCGATCCGATCCACGCCGAGGAAGATGCCAAGGAGATAGAAGGGAAGAGGCGGCACGAGGTACCAGCGGAAGATCAGAGGGTTGGCAATGGCGAAGGCGGCGAAGTACAACCATGGGTAGGCCGCCATCGGCCACGACCCAGGCCGATGGCGCCACGCAGCAAGCGTGCCCAGGATGAAGAGGGCAGGGTAGAGGATGAGTCCTATGGGAATCCACACCGTGCCGGCCAGTTCGTCTTCCATGAAGGGGGTGCTGAAATGCTGCATCAGTCGGACCAGCCCGGCCTCGGGAGGCAGGTGGTAGGCCGTCGCCTTCGCCAGAATCGAGTGGGGGATGGGAGAACCATACGACGCGGCAGAGAAGACAGCCCACAGAGCAAGCGGGACGATAAAAGCCGCGCCCTCACGTACGGACGGGGAGGGCGAGGCAGGGTCCTTGCGGACCCAGGATCGGAGTCGCTCGAGTCCCAGCAGCCCGGCCATCAGCGCGCCATCGGGGCGAGCGAGGATCGCCAGACTCGCTGCCAGCGCGGCGCGCGCCGGTTGGCGATTCAAATGGAAGTACAATGTCGCCGCCAGGAGCAGGATGAAGACGCTCGTTTCCATCCCGCCGATGGCGAAGGTGACGGACATCGGCGACAGCGCCCAAAGGAGGCCGGCCATGAGGCCCGCCCGACGATGCCCAAGCTGTTCGCCGATCGCGATCAACAACCAGCAGGTCCCAGCGTCGGCCAGAGCGCTGACGCCCACCGCCAGCGTCGCGAAGGGGGCGTGGGCACCCCCGGTCATCGCCGCCAACAGCGCGATGACGCCGACGAACAACGGAGTGGTGATCCCGAAGACGGGCTCGCCCGGGTTGTACACCAACCCATTTCCTGACAGCAGGTTGCGGGCGTACCGGAAGGTGATGAACGCGTCGTCGATGAGGCGCGGGCCGGGGACGAGACGCGCCGCCACGGCCAAGAGCGGGATCAGGACTTCCGGGGCGAGCCAGCGGCGCCAGCGCACGGGCGGATTATAGCGATGGCGATGGACGCGGCCAAGTCGCGCCTCCCCAGGGCGCCAACTGCCGGGATCGCTGCCGCGTGCGTCCTGCTTTCCATCGCCTTCAAGGTCTTCCTGTTGGCGCGCCATGCCTTTCCTTTCAACGCCGACGAGGCCATTGTCGGGCTCATGGCCCGCCACATCCTCTCCGGCGAATGGCCCACCTTCTTCTACGGCCAGGCGTATCTCGGCACGACGGACGCGTTCCTCGCAGCCGCGGGGTTCGCCGTCTTCGGACCCCAGGTCGACGTCATCCGTGCCGTTCAGGTCTTGCTGTATGCCGCGACGGTCGGCACAACGGTTGTCCTGGCCGGCCGCGCCGGCCTCGGATCCTGGGGGCAAGCGGCCGCTGGCCTCTTGATGGCCGTCCCTGTGGTGAACACGACGCTGTACACGACGGTCTCGATCGGTGGATACGGCGAGGCTCTTCTGCTGGGAAACCTGATTCTCCTGCTGACCCTGACCCTCGCCCAGGGCCGCCTGCGGCTGTGGTGGTGCGGTGCATGGGGATTTCTCGCCGGATTCGCGTTCTGGACCTTCGGGCTGACGCTGGTGTACACGGCGCCGGCGGTCCTCTACCTTGCGACGCGCTGGAAGGACGCCTCGACCCGCGTCTGGATCGCTCGCGGCGGTACGCTCGCGGCTGGCTTCGTCTTGGGAGCCGCGCCGATGGTGGCCTGGGCAGGCACCCATGGTCCCAGCACCTTGATGCGAGAACTTCTCGGGAGTGCCATCGCCGGAGCTTCCTCGGCCCAATTCGGTGAGGCGGTAGGGGTCCATCTGCGGAACTTCGTCTTCTTCGGGCCCTCGGTGATCCTGGGCGCCCGGCCGCCTTGGGCGATCACGCCACTGGCCTGGCCCCTGCTCCCGTTGGCGCTGGTCTTCTGGGTCGTCGCCCTGTACCTGTGGTTCCGTCGACGGCAGCCCTCGATGGCGGCGGAGCCTTTGGGCGAGTTGTTGGCGGGGGTGGGGCTGACGCTTCTGACGGGCTTCCTGTTGACGCCTTTTGGGGCCGATCCGTCCGGACGCTACTTCCTTCCTCTCTCGGTCGTACTGGCCATCGCCGGGGCGGCGATGGTCAACAGCATATGGATAAACGTCGGCGCGAGATGGGCGGCGCTGGCCCTGGCCGTGCCGCTGGTCTTTGCGCTGTGGGGGAACCTGGAAACGGCTTTCACGCAACCGCCGGGCCTCACGACTCAGTTTGACACGTTCACGATCCGCGACGACGCCTCGGACCGCCGACTGATCGAGTTCCTTCGTACCTCAGGCGAAACGCGCGGGTATACGACCTACTGGGTCGCCTACCCGCTGGCGTTCCTGAGCGACGAGACGTTGATCTTCGTCCCGCGCCTGCCGTACCATGCCGATCTCCGCTACACTCCACGCGATGACCGCTATGCGCCGTATGACGAGTTGGTGGACGCCAGCCCACGCGTGGCCTACATCACCTCCCGCCACCCGCTCCTGGATGAGGCGTTGCGACAGGGCCTGCGGGCCCACGATGTGCTCTTCGAAGAGGCTGAGATCGGCGGTTACCATATCTTCTATCGCCTCAGTCGTGCGTTGGCCCCATCGGAGATCCCTGTCGGACTGCCGTAAACCATGACCTTTCGCCGCCTCGTCCCCTATCTCACGTTCCTGGCGATCGTGGCGATGGCCATCCGTCCATCGATCGACACCGACACCTGGTGGCACTTGCGCGCCGGCGAATGGATCTTGGATCACCGCCAGATCCTGCGCGAGGATGTGTTCTCGCTCACGATGACGGGTGCCGCGTGGGCCTACCCCGGCTGGCTGGCGGAGATCGTCATGGCATCGATCCAGCGGCTGGCCGGCCTCTCCGCTCTAAGCATCTTCACGACCGCTTTCGTCATCGTCGGACTCGCATTCGTCTGGCCCCTTCTGGAGGGCCCGTTGCTGCTGAGGGCGGTGGTCCTGCTGCTGGCGGCGGCGACCTCGGCGATCTACTGGTCGGCCCGGCCCCAGATCCTTTCGTTCGCGCTGACCGGAGCCACGCTCTACCTGATCGATCGCGCCGTGCCGCCGCGGCCGGCGTTCGCCTGGGTGCTGCCGGCCATGCTGGCCCTGTGGGCGAATGTCCACGGTGGATTCGCCATCGGGCTTATCCTGGTCGGGGCGGCATTCCTCGGGGAGGGATTCGAGACGCTGGTCGGCGACCCTGCCCGGGGCATCCCCCTTCGCGACTCCTGGCTGGCCCGACGCCGCCGGCTGCTGTGGCTCGCCGGCCTCGCAGCTGCTTCGGCGTTGGCCGTCGGTCTCAACCCCTTTGGTCTGAGCATGTTGGCCTATCCATGGAAGACGGTTTCCATCGGTGTCCTCCAGGCGTCGATCCAAGAATGGCAGTCGCCCGATTTTCACTCTGCCGCGGTCCAGCCGTTCCTGGTGATGCTGGTGGGTCTATTGGTATCGGTTGCCGCCAGCCGCAGGCCGATGACCGCGGTCGAGGCCATTCGGACCGCCGCCTTCACAGCCATGGCCCTTCTGGCGGCACGCAACATTGCATCGTTCGCTTTGGTGGCCGCCCCGACGCTCGCCCGGCATCTCGCCTCGGCCGTGGACCGTTGGCCGTGGATGTTGCCGAAGAGTCGTCCTCTCCCGGAGGCAGTCACCAGGCCGGTGAATCTTCTGCTGGCAATCTTGCTCACCGTGGGCGTGGGGGCCTGGTCGTCTCTGGAGCTCGACTCAGAAACCATCGGGCGCCACATCGATCGCCAGATCCCTCGCCAGGCCTTCGAGCAGTTGGCCCTGGAGCATCCGCCAGGGAACCTGTTTCACTCCTACAACTGGGGTGGGTACGTCTTGTGGAGGTTGTACCCCGACTATCCGAGTTTCGTAGACGGGCGCACCGATGTCTTCTCGGCGCAGGTGCTGGACGAATACCAGGAGGCGTGGGCGGCTCGCCCGGGGTGGGAGGCCGTGCTGGACAAATACAACATCGACAATGTCCTCGTCGAGCCCGTAGCGCCGCTGGTCCAGACGTTGACGTTGAGCGGATGGATCGAGACCTACCGCGATGACCAGGCCGTCCTTCTCCGCAGGCCCCGCCTCTTGAAGGGCGCGGGATGAACGGCGGCTTCGCGGCCCGGGCGGCGCCGGAGTCCAGGCATGCTTGAGGCGGTGCGACTCTGGCTGCGCCGCCTGATCCCGGTCGTCATCCTGGCCGGCGCCGCGCTGCTGGCCTACGGGAACCTGGCCTTCGTGCGCAGCGCGCCAGCGCAGACGCCCTTCGTCGCGCGCTGGACCGGTTTGCACGCGTGGCTGACGCAGGGAATGTCGCCCTATGACGACTCCGTCAGCGCCGACTCGCAAGTCCGTATCTACGGACGGCCCGCCAACCCGGCACGCGGCGAAGATCCTCAGCATTTCCTCTATCCTCCGGCGCTCGCTCTCGACCTCGGCCCCTTTGCCCTCCTGCCTCTGGAGACTGCCAGGGCGATGTGGATGACGGTCTTGCAGCTGGCCATCGTCGCCCTTCCTTTGGCGGCGGGATGGGCGTTCCGCTGGCCGATGACCGGGTGGCTGCGACTTGGTTCTGTCGCGATGGGGCTGTTCTCTCTTCCCGGGTTCCTGGCGGTCCTCAACGGGGACGTCGCCGTCCTCGTCGTGCTCGCCATCGTCCTTAGCCTGGTGGCGGCCCTTCGGCGCCGCGAGTCGGCGGCCGGCCTCTTGGCGGCCACGACGATCGTGAAGCCGCATCTGGCCATCCTCTACCTCGCGTACCTGTACGTCTGGGGATTTCGGCAGCGCAGGTGGACCCTGCTCGGATGGTTGACCACAGGTCTGGCCATCCTCTTGGGGCTTTCGACCGCGCTGTTGCCCACCTGGCCTCTCGACATCGCCCGGCAAGTCCTCGACTACGTCGACTTGGAGACGATCCGATCCGCGGTGAGCCGGCTCGTCGCCACCTCTTCCCATCCCTACACGGCCCTCACGTGGGTTGTGACGGCCGCGCTGCTCGGCTATCTGCTGTGGGAATGGAAGTTGTCGCTTGCCGGCAACGAACGATCGATCGTCTGGGCGGCCATGCTGACCCTGACCGTAACGGCGGGACTGGCGCCCTTTTCCGTCCTCGCCAATCAGGTCCTGCTCATCCCGCCCATCCTGCTGGCCGCGAGTGTTTGGCACGAACGCCTGGGCCCGGGACGGCAGGGCGCGCTGGCGCTCGTCCTCGTAGCCCTGGGCGTTGCGACCTGGGCTGGTGCGGTGCGAGGGTTGGATCCGGCGGAAGTGCCTTCCATGGCCATCGTCCTGCCGCCGATCCTCGTTGCCGCTGCGCTGTGGTGGGTCCGATGGTGGGCAACGCGGCCGCCTATGGTTCTCGAGACATCCCCGGCGGCACGACCGTGATGCGGCATCGACCCTCCTCCAGCGAGGAGACCGCCTAACACCGTGGAAGGGAGAGCTTCCCTGGCGCCGGCCGGACGACGGACCCATAGATGGGTGAGCGTCGCCGCCTACGTGGTCGTGTTCGTCGTTCAGGCGGCCGTCACGCGCGTTGTGTTTACTCAAGACCATCCGGGCGGCAACGACCTGTATCCGCGCTGGGCCGGCGGCTGCGCCTGGATCCTGCGCGGCGATAACCCCTACGCCGCCTCGACGACCGAAGCGATCCAACGCGGCGTCTATGGACGCTTGGCGCTCCCGGGCGAGGATCAGGTAGCCTTCGCCTATCCCATCTACGTCGTCGCGTTCACGGGCCTTCTCTGTTTCACGCGGGATTTCTCCGTCGTCCAGGCCGTGGGCATGACGGCCCTGATCCATTTGTTGGTCGTCGCCGCCGTTCTGGCACGGAGGTTGTCGCGATGGGCCGCCCCGGCCCGCTTGTGGCCCTGGGTGCTCGCCTGGGCGGTCCTGGTCTATCCCAACGCGCGGGCGGTTCTACTGGGCCAGCTGTCTGTCGTCGTGGCGGCGCTTGTTCTCGGCAGCCTGTACGCGCTCCAACGGCGGCGGGATGCCCTGGCGGGGATCCTGCTTGCCCTGGCGACCATCAAGCCGCAGATCGTCCTGCTCGTCATTCCATGGCTCTTGTTCTGGTCCGTGGCACGCCGTCGCTGGGGGATGCTTAATGGATTCGCCGCCGCCCTCGCGGTGTTGATCGCGGTTCCCATGATCTGGCTTCCCAGTTGGCCGGTGGACTTCCTTCGCCAGGTGTCCGCCTACACGACCTACACCGAGCTGTGGTCGGTGACGTGGATACTGACGTCCTACTACGGCGGGCTGCCGGCCTTCGCGGAGGTTGCCATCTCCACCCTGCTGATGGCTTGGCTCCTGTGGGAGTGGTTTCGCTCGCGCACCCAGGACCTGCCGTCGATGCTCTGGACCACCTCGCTGACGCTGGTGATCACGCACTTCGTGGCACCGCGGACCGCTACGACCCATTTCGTTCCCTTGATGCTCCCGCTCTTCATGGCCTTCGCGTTGGCGGCCGATAGCCCGCGTTCGACGGCGTGGGCAGCCGTCGTCCTGTCGGTCCTGCTTGTCGGGACGTGGTGGCTCTTCCTCGCCACCGTCGAGGGGATCCAGGAGAGCGCGCTGACCTACCTGCCCATCCCGATCGCCCTCCTCGTTCTGTTGCCCTGGATGCGATCGAGATGGTTGGCATTCTCCCAGGCGGCGACGTGAGTCGGCGAACGGCAGGTCTGCTGCTGGGCCTCGAACTGGCGCTGGGGCTCGTGTTGCGCCTGATCGACGCCGGGGCCCGGCCCATCTGGTACGACGACGCGTTCAGCGTCTTTCTCTCGCGGGGGAACCTCGCTTCGATCGTGCGGGGCACCGCTGCCGACACGATGCCGCCCCTCTACTACTTCCTGCTTCACCTTTGGATGACCCTGACGTCCTCGATCGCCGGTTGGCGTCTGCTCGGCGCGCTGCTCGGCGTGGCGACCATTGCGGCAGCGTTTGCGCTTGCGCTGCGCCTGTTCGACGTGCGCGTCGCCCTCGTCACCGGGTTCTTTGTGGCGGTCTCGCCCTTGCAGATCTACCAGGCCCAAGAGCTGCGGATGTACACGCTGATGACGTTGGGCCTGGCGCTGTATGCGTGGGGGGTGGCCGAGGCCTGGCAGTCCCCCCAAGCCCGACGCCTATGGCCATGGGCGATCGTCGTTGTTGGCGGCCTGGTGGCGGCCTACAGCCACAACCTGGCGGTCTTCACCCTCATCGCGCCGGACGCCTTCTTCCTGGCGAAGCGCCAGTGGGGGTTCCTTCGGCGCCTCCTCTTGGCGCAGCTGGTCATGGGGATCCTGATGATTCCCTGGCTTGTCGTTGTGCCCGGGCAGATCGCCAAGATCCAGGCAGCGTTCTGGACGCCACGACCCGGCGTTCTCGAGGTGCTCCAGGCCTTGTTGTTGTTCCACGGCTACCTTCCCCTGCCGGCGGCAGGACAAGTGGTCCTGTTGACCGCCTCCTTGATGGCTGTGGTGCTGACCGCGTTCGTCCTGATGCACGCCTCAGAAGGGGAGGGGGTCGGCTTCCTGGTCGTGCTGCTCGCGGTTCCGCCGCTGCTTCTCTTCGTGGCGTCGTACGTCATGCGGCCCGTCTTCGTTCCTCGTGCGTTCATGACATCGGCGCTCGCCTATTTGATGCTGGCCGCCGCGGCCGTCGTGCGCGCCAAAGCGGCGGTCGTGCGTTTTGCTTTGGCGGGATGCATTCTGCTGGCTGCGGCCGTTTCCCTTCCCGCCCAGTACGCGTATCGATCCTTCCCGCGATCTCCGTTTGCGGGGGCCGCCGGCTACCTGGAGTCGCAGGTCGGACCGGGAGCCGTCGTTGTGCACGACAACAAGCTGAGCTATTTCCCGACGGCGGTGTACGCGCCGCAGCTCGAGCAGTCCTTCCTTCCGGACGAGCCTGGTTCGCACAACGACACACTGGCCCCGGCGACCCAAAAGGCGATGGGGATCTTCCCCGCCTCGGATCTGGAATCGGCGGTGCGAGGCGCCTCGACGGTGTACTTCGTCGTCTTTCAACGCGCCATCGACGAGTACAAAGCGGGTGGCGCAGCCGATCATCCCCAACTGATCTGGCTCCGCCACCACTACTCTCAGGAACAACTCACTCGCTTCGGGGATTTGCTCGTCTATGTCTTCTCCAACTGACCTCCACCGAAGGGACATGCTTCTGATCTACGGCACGGCGCTGCTGCTGTACGCCGCCCTCGGTTCCTTTCTCCGATCTCCGGGGTACATGGACGCCGAGTACTACCAGGCGACAGGGCAGCAGCTGGCCGCCGGGCGCGGCTTCCAGGAACCGTTCCTATGGAACTACTTGGACGACCCCGCAGGAGTCCCGCATCCTTCCCACCAATACTGGATGCCCCTCGCCAGCCTCGTCTCCGCCGCGGGCATTGCGGTCTTCGGGGACAGTTTTCGGGGCGCGCAGATCCCCTTCCTGTTGGTTGCGGCTGCATGGCCCGTCCTGGCCTACGCGGCGGCCTGGCAGCTCTACGGCCAACGGGGGCACGCACGGCTGGCTGCATGGCTGGCGGCGTTCCCGGGATTGTTCCTCCCGTTTCTGTTGACCACGGACACCTTCGGCCTGTTCGCCCTCACAGGAGGCGGAGCGCTCCTCTTGGCCGGCCGGAGCGGCCTCGGCCCGCGCGGGGCAGCGCTGGCCGGCGCCCTCATTGGAATGGCGCATTGGACTCGCGCCGACGGATTCCTGCTTTGGGCGCCGCTGCTCGTCGCGATCGCGGCCACGCGCGGAGGCAAACCCCGACTCGTCCTCGCCGCAGGTTTGGGTTACATCGCCGTCATGACCCCCTGGCTGTGGAGGAACCTCGCCGATACGGGCCGGCTCTGGCCATCCGCCGGTGGTCGCACGCTTTGGCTCCTGTCGTACGACGAGACCTTCGCCTATCCGGCCTCGATCCTGACGCCCACTCGATGGTGGTCAGCCGGATTCCCGTTCTTGATCGGCGAGCGGCTCAGGGCTTTGGCCACGGACGCGCGCAGCCTCCTGATCGTCAGCGGATTGGTGTTCCTTGCCCCTGCCATGGCCGTCGGCGCCTGGCGCCGTCGGACGGCGCCTCTCGTCGGCGTGGGATTCGCCTACCTCGTCGCTCTCCTGGTCGTGATGTCGTTCGCCTTTCCCTATGCCGGCGCGAGGGGAGGCTTCTTCCATTCGAGCGCGGCGCTCGCACCGCTCTTCTTCGCCCTGGTGCCCGAAGGGCTGGAAGCCATCGTCGGCCTGGCAGTGCGACTGCGCCGATGGACCGCCGACCGAGCCCTGCGCCTGTTCGCCTCGACGGCGGTCGCGCTGGCTGTGGCCTTCACGGCCTGGGCGATGTGGTCCCGACTCACGGGAAACGGTGGCGGGGCGGGGTGGGAGCGCAACGCGCGCACGTACGCTGAAGCGGCCGTGCTTCTGCCGGGCGGGACCGCAGCCGTCAACGACCCTCCCGGCCTGCATCTGGCAACCGGAGGCGCCACGGTGGCGATCCCGGATGGTGGTGAGGAGACGCTGCGCGCCGTGGTGGAACGCTATTCGGTGGCGTGGGTCCTTCTGGAGAACAACCACCCGCGAGGCCTGGACGGCCTGTACGACGGCGCGCCGCGCCCGGACTTCCTCGGCGCACCGAGTTCCTTCACCGACCCCGATGGGCTTCCGGCTTACGTGTTCCCCGTGATTCGCTAGCCGATGATGGATGAGATGCGGCGACCTCTCCGGCGCGGTCGGATCCCCATCCTGATCGCCCTGGGCCTGCTGGTCTCCGCCGGCTACATCGCCTGGAGCGCGCACGTCTATCGTGTCGGATTTCCGCTCGACGACGCCTGGATCCATCAGACGTACGCGCGCAACCTGGCGACGCGCGGGGAGTGGTCGTTCCTTCCCGGCGTTCCCAGCGCAGGCACGACCTCTCCTCTGTGGACCATCTTGCTGTCCATCGGCTACTGGATTCGGCTCGACCCACGATTCTGGGCCTTCGCGTTAGGGACGGCCGCGCTCGTCGCCACCGCCTGGCTCGCCGGGCGATGGGCGCAACACCGGTCGAGGGGGGCAAGCTGGATCCCTGCAGCGGTGGGTCTGACGGTTGTGCTCGAGTGGCACCTGGTCTGGTCGGCGGTCTCGGGGATGGAGACCCTCCTGCTGGCCGCGGCCGCGGTTGTGGTGTTCCTCCTGCTGCAAAGAGAGAACTGGAGCCCCTTTCAGGTCGGCGCCGCTATTGGAGTGGGCCTATGGGCGCGTCCGGACGCGCTGACCCTCGTTGGCCCGGCCGGATGGCACGCCTGGCTTCGCCCCGGCCGCAATCTGAAGTCTGCGTTGCGCGACAGTGCGCGGCTGGCTCTGGGGATTGCGTGCGGCCTCGTGCCGTACCTCGTCTTCCTGCGGCTTGTCGGCGGAAGCTGGTGGCCAAGTACCTTCTTCGCCAAGCAGGCCGAGTACGCCGTTCTGACCTCCGCGCCGCTGCTCGTTCGGCTGCTCGCATTGGTACGGGCGCCGCTGGCAGGCATCGGTGGTCTGCTCGCGATCGGTGTGGTTCTCGAGGCGGTCCGCCTGTTGAGGATGCGGTCGTGGGCGCAGCTCGGCCCCGCCCTGTGGACGGCCGGGTACCTGGTGGTTTACGCACTGAGGCTGCCGGTGGCGTACCAGCATGGCCGCTACCAGATCCCCATACTGCCGACGCTGATCGTGCTCGGTTGGTGCGGGATGGTGCCCTGGCTCGCGGCGGGCGTGGACCGAGCGCGCTGGATCGCCGGGCGCGTCTGGTTGGGCGCCGCCGCCGTCGTGTTGCTGGCGTTCCTCGTGCTGGGGGGCCGCGCCTACGGTGACGACGTGGCGATCATCGAGAGCGAGATGGTCGACACGGCGCGCTGGGTGGCCGACCACACCGAGCCCGAGGCGGTCGTGGCGGCCCACGACATCGGTGCCCTTGGGTACTTCGGCCGGCACACCCTGGTGGACCTGGCGGGCCTGACGGACCCCGAACTCATCCCCATCTTGCGCGACGAGGCGGCCCTCGCCCGCGAGCTGCAGGTGCGTCGCGTGAGTTACCTCGTCACGTTTCCGGATTGGTATCCGCTGCTCTCGGCCTGCGGCCAGCCGGTCTACACCTCCCCGGGCGTTTTCGCCCCGGCGGCAGGAGGCGAATCGATGGTCGTCTACCGCTGGGCCCCGGCCTCGTTTGCCGCCCGCCCGACGTGTATGCTATACTCGCCCTAACGCATGGACCCGATCGGCGTCATCATCGTCGATGATCATCCGCTATTCCGCGAGGGGGTCCGCAACGTGTTGGACGCGGAGGAAGGCCTGCGCGTCCTGGCCGAAGGCACTAGCGGCGATCAAGCGATCGACTTGATCCGCGAGCACCGCCCCAGCGTCGCCCTGGTTGACGTCAACCTCCCGATCATGAACGGAATCCAGGTCACGCGGCAGATCGCCGCCGACCGGCTGGGGACATCGATCGTCCTGCTGACCGCCTACGACGATGTCCAGCAGGTGCTTCACGCGTTCTCGGCCGGCGCGGCGGCTTACTGCTCGAAGGACATCGAGGCCGGCAAGCTGGTGGATGTGATCCGCCACGTCGCCCGCGGCTTCTTCGTCGTCGGCGACCAGGTTTACGACGAAGCCGGGCTGCAGCAGTGGCTGTCCCGCGGGGTGGAGACCGTCCGCCGGCCGCATCTGGACGGGGACGTGGAGGCCTTCGCTCCCCTGTCGCCGCGCGAGATGGAAATCCTCCAGTTCGTCACGCGCGGGTTGAGCAACAAGGAGATCGCCTCGAAACTGGGGATCAGCCACCAGACCGTGAAGAACCACATGACGGCCATCCTGCATAAGCTCGACGTCGAGGATCGCACGCAGGCGGCGGTCTACGCGTTGCGTCACGGTTGGGTACGCCTGCAGGACACGCGCAAGTAGGCCGGAGAGCAACGATGGCGGACAAGGCGAAGGACAAAGGGAAGGAGAAAGAGGCGGAGGCTAAGGCCACGCCCGTGGAGGCCTTCCTCGAGACCGCCAAGGCCGATCTGACCCAGGTCCGAAACCAGGCGAAGGAGATTGGCCTGCTGGTGGAGCAGAGCCAGGGGGAGGTGGACAAACTCGTCCAGCGCAACGCCTCCATCACCGGCCAGCTCCACATGATCCAATCGAACTTCGACACCGTCCCGCGCGAGGACATCCGCAACGCCTACGAGTCCGCTCAGGATGCGCAGCAGCGCCTCTTCACGATGCGCGGCCAGCTGGAGAAGCTGCAGAGCGACGAGACCCATCTCAAGCGCTATGCCGACCTGCTGGCGCGCACGCTGCAGCTCCTGGAGGGCGGGCCGGAAATCGCCATCGGCGGCGGCCCCGCCGGAGAAACCAAAGGTTCGACCGTCGAGCAGGTCATCGACGCCCAGGAGGAAGAGCGGCGCAAGATCTCGCGCCAGATTCACGATGGTCCGGCCCAGGCGCTGTCCAACTTCATCCTGCAGACGGAGATCGCCCTGCGCCTGTTCGACTCGGACGTGGAGAAGGCGCGCGAAGAGCTCACGAACTTGAAGTCGTCGGCGGCGTCGACCTTCTCGCAGGTGCGCGACTACATCTTCGATTTGCGCCCGATGATGCTGGATGACCTCGGCCTGGTGCCGACCGTGCGCCGCTACACCGAGGCCATCAAGGACAAGACCGGGCTGGCGCTCACCCTGGTGGTGACCGGGACGGAGCGGCGGCTGGAGCCGCATCGGGAAGTCCTTGTGTTCCGGGCGATCCAGGAACTGCTCGGCAACGTGCGCGAATACGCCCAGGCGACGCAGGTCAAGGTCACCGTGGACCTCGATGACCGGCAGATCCGGGCCGCAGTGGAGGACAACGGGAGGGGCTTCGACCCGGCCGGGCTGCAGCCCAAGGACGGGGAGGGGCGGGGCCTGCTCCTGCTACGCAACCGCATCGAGCAGGCCGGCGGCACGATCGACTTCGACACCGCGCCCGGCAAGGGAGCCCGCATCTCCCTGACGGTACCGGCGGGGGGTTGACCCCCGACGGGCGCTGTTTGGCGTCGTTTGGCGTCGGCACTCCACCATCGGTCCTATTGTTCGGAGGACTAGGGGCTCCCTATAATTGGGCTGCCCTGAGCGGATTCGGGGCCATTCCGGAATAGAAAGGAGGTGAACGACGTGCTGTACTTCCCGAAGGAGAAAGGTCAAGGTTTGGTCGAGTATGCTCTGATCCTTGTTTTGGTCGCCGTCGTCGTGATCGTCATCCTGGCGCTGCTCGGCCCGGCCATCGGCAACGTTTTCAGCAACATCGTCAACGCGATCTAGCGGACGGCCGGTTCTTTCTCGAGCCACCGACGACAGGAGCCCTATCTTGGATAGGGCTCCCTTCGTCCCTTTCGGCCGTAAGGCAGTTGAAAGGTGGGTGTGCTTGACAATTATTGTTGAACGGGTATGATACGCGTCTGCTACAATCGACCACATTGGGCTTAGGAGGCAGGGATGCGTCGCGGGCGACTCCTGATCATGCTGGCCCTGATCATGCTCCTGGGGGTGGCGGCAATCTATCTGGTCCTCCGGCGCCTGGGTGGCGGTGGAGGCACGGCCCAACCGGAAGGCACGCCGGTGGCTCCCGATATCGCTTACATCGTCATCGCCGCTCAGGATATCGCTCGCGGCTCGGTGATTCCCGGCGACGCGGTCATCTCGGCGCCCTTCCCGGCCGATTCGGTGGTCGAGACCATGCTCACCGATCCCGGCCAGGCGATCGGGCACCGCGCCCGCATGGACATCGCCCGCGGTCTACCGGTCACCCAGAACATGGTGACCGAGACCCCCGGCGACGTCCTGGCGACCGGCTCCGACGCTGCCCTGGTCATCCCGCGCGGGATGACGGCTATCTCGGTCCCGATTACGCGGCTGTCTTCCGTCGCCTATGCCCTGCGCGACGGCGACCAAGTGGACGTCTTGGCCAGCTTCCTGGTCGTTGACATCGATCCCGATTTCCAGACGATCCTGCCGAACGAGACGAAGTTCCTGGTGGCTCCCGACGGCACCTTCCTCACGGCCCTGATCTGCCAGGAGCTGAAGCAGGGTGACCGCGGACCCGAGTGCACCAACCCCGAGCCGCCGCCCTTCGGCCGGATGGACGTCGAAGAGGAAAGCCAGCAGTCGTTGTTCTCCGAACCGAGCGAGAACCAGCGGCCGCGTCTCGTGTCGCAGCGGCTGATCGACTACGCCACCGTCCTGCACGTCGGCACCTTCCAACTGGAGGAAGAGGAGGCCGCCGGGGCCATCCCCGTGCCGGCCCAGGGTGTCGGTGCGCCCACCACGACCACGACCACCCAGACGACGACCACCACCACGGTCCGGCCGCCGGACATCATCACCCTGATTGTCACGCCGCAGGACGCCCTGGCGTTGAACTGGGCGATCAAAGCCGGGGTCGATCTGGTGCTGACCCTGCGCGCTCCCGGCGACACGTCCATCGACGCCACCACCAGCGTGACCCTGCAATACCTGGTCGACAACTACGACATCACCATCCCGTCGAAGCTGTCGTACGGTATTGAGCCGCGCCTGGACAAGATCACCGCGCCGGCCCTCCCGAACGACGCCGCGCCGACGCCGGCGCCGCGCTAGCCGGGGGCCGGAACCGAAGGGCCGAGCCGAATGCCGCAGGCGTCCAGCGAGACCATCCGTCTCCTGATCGTCGACGACATCGCGGAAACGCGCGAGAACCTGCGCAAGCTGCTCCAGTTCGAATCCGACATCGAGGTCGTCGGCGCGGCGCGCACGGGCGAGGAAGCCCTGCAGATGGCGCGCGACACCCAGCCGGATGTCGTCCTGATGGACATCAACCTGCCCGACATGGACGGCATCGAGGTGACCGAGGCGATGATGCGCGAGGTGCGCCACGCGCAGATCATCATGCTCTCGGTCCAGAGCGACACCGACTACCTGCGCCAGTCGATGCGCGCCGGGGCGCGCGATTTCATCGCCAAGCCGCCCTCGGGCGACGAGCTCATCTCGTCCGTGCGCCGCTGGGGGCTGCGGGCGCGCGAGGAACGATCCAAGGTCGAACGAGTGGCGGTGCCCAGCGGCCCGGTCGGCGGATTGCTCGGGCGCGAGGGACGCCCCGAAGGCAAGGGCATCGTGGTCTACAGCGCCAAGGGCGGCGTCGGCTGCACCACCTTGGCGACCAACATCGCCCTGGCCCTGAACACCGAAGAGACCCCCACCGTCCTGGTGGACGCCAACATGCAGTTCGGCGACGTCTCCGTCTTCCTCAACCTCCAGGTCAAGAACTCCTTCGTCGACCTGGCGGCGCGGGCGGAAGAGATCGACCCCGACCTGGTGGAGGAGATCCTGATCCGGCACGAGAGCGGGCTGCGGGTGCTGGCGGCGCCGCCCCGGCCGGAAATGGCCGAGGAGATCCACGCCGAGCAGGTCCGCAAGGTCTTGCAGTATTTGAAGCGGGCCTTCGCCTACGTGGTCGTCGATACGGGCCGCGCCATGGACGACGTGACCCTGGCCGTGCTCGACATCGCCGATCTGCTGGTGGCGGTCGCCACGCCCGAGATCCCGGCGATCAAGGACGCCCGTCTGCTGTTCGACGTACTGGCGGCGTTGGAGTTCCCGCGCGATCGGATCTTCTTCGTGTTGAACAAGATGGACCGCAAGTCCGGCATCACCCCGGAGGCCGTCTCGGAGAATCTCAAGCGCCCCGTCGATGGCGAGATCCCGATCGACGAAAAGACCGTGACCGCCTCGATCAACCGCGGGGTGCCGCTCTTGATGGGCGATCGCAGCAAAGTGCCGGCGCGCAACATCCTCGAAATGTTGGCGACGATGAAGGAACGTCTGTTGGCGAAGCCGGCTGAAGAGGTCGAGGCGCAGGAAAGCGAGCGCCCGAGGCTCTTTGGCCGATGAGTCGGTCGGTGGAGTGTCTCACAGGAGGTAGGCCATGTCGTTGCTGAAACGCATCGAACAGGGGCAATCCCAGGACGGTGTGGCCGCGCCCCCCAGGGACCCCGGCGCCCCGGCGCTCTCGACCGCGGCGCCGAACGCCGGCACGACCCGCCTGACGGGCGTGCGCCAGCGGGTCGCCCCGCCGGGCGGCGCCCAGCGGGATACCTACTACGACCTGAAGACGCGCGTCCAGAACAAGCTTCTGGCCGAGCTCGACCCGTCGATGGACGTCACCCAGACGGCCGATGTCCGGCGCACGATCGAGGAGCTGTTCGAAAACATCCTGGCCGAGGAGAAGATCGTCCTGTCCCGGCCGGAGCGGCGCCGGCTGTTCGAGCAGATTGTGGCCGAAATCCTGGGCCTGGGCCCGATCGAGCCGCTGCTGGCCGACGAGACGATCACCGAGATCATGGTGAACGGCTCCAAGAACATCTACATTGAGCGGCGCGGCAAGATCAACCGGGAGCCGGCCTCGTTCGAGACCGACGACCACCTGATGCGCATCATCGACCGCATCGTGGCGCCCCTGGGACGCCGCATCGACGAATCGAGTCCGTACGTCGACGCCCGCCTGCCCGACGGCTCGCGCGTCAACGCCGTCATCCCGCCCATTTCCCTGGTCGGGCCGACGCTGACCATCCGAAAGTTCGCCCGCAACCCGATCACCGTCGAGCAGATGATCGAGTTCGGCACGATCACGCCCGAAGCGATCGAGTTCCTCAAGGCGTGCGTTGTCTCCCGCATCAACATGGTCATCTCGGGCGGCACCGGTTCGGGCAAGACGACCATGCTCAACGTCATCTCGCAGTACATCCCGCCCGACGAACGCATCATCACTATCGAGAACGCCGCCGAGCTGCAGCTCCGGCAGGAGCACGTCGTCACGCTCGAGTCGCGCCCCCCGAACATCGAAGGGCGAGGCGAGGTCACGATCCAGAACCTGGTGGTCAACTCGTTGCGAATGCGCCCCGACCGCATCATCGTCGGCGAGATCCGCGACGAGGCCGCCCTGGACATGCTCCAGGCGATGAACACGGGCCATGACGGCTCGATGACCACCGCCCACTCGAACAGCCCGCGCGATACCCTGTCGCGTATCGAAACCATGACGCTGATGGCCGGCATGGAACTGCCTGTGCGCGCCATTCGCGAACAGATTGCCTCCGCCCTGGAACTGGTCGTGCACCTGGAACGCTTGCGCGATGGGACGCGCAAGGTGACCCACATCGCCGAGATCCAGGGGATGGAAGGCGACGTCATCACCATGACCGACATCTTTATCTTCGAGCAGACCGGTTTTGAGGGAGGCCGCGTCATCGGTCGCCTGCGCCCGACGGGACTGCGCCCGAAGTTCATGGACAAGCTCGAGATGTCCGGCATCCACCTTCCGGCGTCGGTCTTCGGGGTCGGCGAACGAATGCGGTATTAGGCCATGGACCCGAATCTCATCCTGCTCATCGGTGGCGGATTGGGGGTAGCCCTGCTCCTGGTGGGGGTCGGCGTCAGCCTGCTGGGCGGGCAGACGGCGGTCGAGGAGCGCCTCGGTCGCTACGCCGAGTCGGGCGGCCTGGTGACCTCGGCCGCCGGCACGGCGGCGCCCAAGGTCGAGCGCAAGACCATCGTCGGCGACTTCCTGAACCGCATGGGGGAGGGCACCGACCTGTTCGACGGGATCTCCAAGAACCTGGCGCGGGCCGACATCAAGCTCCGCCCGGCCGAGTTTATGGGATTGATCGTCATTGCGGCCATCGGCGCCTTCTTCGTCGGCACGATCCTCGGGCGGTCGATCATCTTCGGTATCCTCGTCGGGGCCTTCGGAGCCTTCGCCCCGCAGATCTACGTCCGCCGCGCCCAGGCCGCCCGTTTGCGGCAATTCGACTCCCAGCTCGGCGACATGCTCAATCTGATGGTCAACGGGCTGCGGGCCGGCTTCTCGACCCTGCAGGCGATGGAGGCCGTCAGCCGCGAGCTGCCGGCGCCGATCTGCGATGAGTTCCGCCGCGTCGTGCAGGAGATGCAGCTGGGCATCGCCATGGAGGAAGCCCTCGATCACCTGCTGCGGCGGATCAACAGCGATGACCTCGACCTGGTGATCACGGCCATCAACGTCCAGCGAGAGGTCGGCGGCAACCTGGCCGAGATCCTGGATGTCATCTCCTTCACCATCCGGGAGCGCGTCCGCATCAAGGGCGAAATCTCGGCCCTGACGGCCCAGGGTCGCGCCACCGCCTGGGTCATTTCGTTGCTTCCGGTGGTGTTGGTGCTGCTCCTGTTCCTGCTCAACCGGCCGTACATCATGCAGTTCTTCAACCCCGAGACCCGCACCTGCGGGATCCCGCTGCTATCCCTGGCGACGATCATGGTGCTGAGCGGTTTCTATGCCGTCCAGAAGATCGTCGCCATCGACATCTAGGCGGGGGAGGCAACGATGAGTGCTCTGGCCATTCTGGCGGTCGTCGGCATCGCCCTGATCCTGGCCGTCATCCTGGTGGTGGCGGGGATTCGAGCGCCCGAAGCCAAGGATCCGATCCAGGAACGTCTGGCCGAGTTCAGCGTCCGCGAAGAACCGATGACGCTTGAGGAGATCGAGCTTTCGCAGGCGTTCTACCAGCGCATCATATTGCCTTTCTTCAACCGCATCGGGAAGCTCGCCTCGCGCTTCACGCCGCAGGCGACGCTGGAAAGCGCACGCAAGCGACTGGAAATGGCCGGCAATCCCATGCAGATGGACCCGGCCTTCTTCCTGGCGATGCGCTTCGTGCTGGCGATCGTCTTCGGCGGACTGCTCTTCGCCGTCTTCGCCATCACCCGGCGCAGCTGGCTTCAGGGCCTGGGCCTGTCGACGCTCTTCCTGATCATCGGCTTCATGTTCCCCGACCTGTGGCTCAGCGGGCGGGTGCGCGGGCGCCAGAAGGCCATCTTCCGCGCCATGCCGGACTCGCTCGACCTGTTGACGATCTGCGTCGAAGCCGGCCTGGGTTTTGACGCAGCCATGTCCAAAGTCCACGAGAAGTGGGACAACGCCCTGGCGTTGGAGTTCGGGCGTGTCATCCAGGAAATCCGGCTCGGCAAGCTGCGGCGGGACGCCTTGCGGGACATGGCCGACCGATTGGGCGTACCCGAGATGACCAGCTTCGTCGCCGCCGTCATCCAGTCGGAACAGCTGGGCGTCAGCATGGCCAAGGTGCTGCGCATTCAGTCGGACCAGATGCGCGTGCGGCGGCGACAGATGGCCGAGGAAGAGGCGCACCGCGCCCCGATCAAGATGATCTTCCCGATCGGGCTGCTGATCTTCCCGTCCATCCTGATCCTGCTCCTCGGTCCGGCGGCGATGCTGCTGATGCGTTCTCCGTTGGGGGCGATCCTCTCGGGACGCTGAAGCTTCGGCCCGATCACCAGGGGGACAGATCACCTTCGGCCGAACGCGCCTGCTCGATTTTCTCTTCCCGCCCGCTTGCGCCGGGTGCGGTCGTTCCGCTCACGCCTGGTGTGACGATTGCGACGGTCGCATACGAACCCTGCCGGTTGCGGGCTGCAGCCGCTGCGCACGCCGCCTGTCTCCCGGTCTTCCCTGCTCGGGCTGTTGTCGCCTCCCTGGATTCTTCCCGGCCGCCTCGTGGGCGCGCTACGCACCACCGCTGGATCGAATCCTGACCCATCTCAAGTACCGCCCCGACCTCGACATCGCCGAACGGTTGGCGGGGCACCTGGAAGAGGTGTATCGCGCCGCCGCCTGGACGGCCACCTGCGTGGTCCCGGTGCCCCTCGGCCGCGCGCGCCGGCGCCGCCGAGGGTATAATCAGGTTGGTCTCATCGCCCAGGCTCTGGGCAAGCACCTGGACATGCCGGTTCCGACTTCGGCCCTCGTCCGAATCCGCGAGACAGACTCGCAGGTGGGACTCACTCCCATCGAACGACAGAGGAATGTGTCCGGAGCCTTCGCTGCCGACTCCGCGCGGATTCGCGACCAATCGCCTCTCCTTCTCGACGACGTCTTCACCACCGGCGCCACGCTGGCGGCTTGCGCCGACGCTCTCCGCCGGGCCGGAGCCTCTCAGGTGTTCGGGTTGACTGTGGCGCGGGCCTGAGCGGCCCGCCGGAGGAAACCGCATGCCTGCACAGGTCACCATTCAGGTTCGCAACATCGAGTTGACCGACCGCCTCGAGGAATACGTCACCCGCAAGGCCGGTCATCTGGACCGGTACCTGGACGCCATCGAGGTGGTCCAGGTCGATTTGTCCTACGTCCAGTCGGCCCGCAGCGCCTCCGACCGGCAGGTGGCGCAGGTCACGGTGCGCGGTAAGGGGGTGCTGCTGAGGGCCGAAGAGCGGTCGGACGATATCTTCGCCTCGTTCGACACCGTGCTGGACAAAGTCGAGCGGCAGGCCGAGCGCTTCAAGGGAAAACACTGGCGCAACCGTGGCGACGGCCGGACGGCGTCGCAGGCGGCGGAAGGCAGGCCGGCGAAACGAGGCGCGGGCCGCAAAGAACGCAACATTGCCCGTCGCAAGTCGTTCCCACTGAGCCCGATGGATGAGGATGAGGCGCTGCGCCAGATGGAGCTCCTCGGGCACGAAGACTTCTTCCTGTTCCTCAACGCCGAGACTCAGCAAGTCAATGTGCTCTACCGCCGGCGTGACGGGAGCTACGGACTGATCGAGCCCGAAAAGGTTTGACGGGCGGGCCCCTCGCCCGGACACACCGGCGGATGGAACCGATCCCCGTTTTGCTCATGCTTCCCCCCGCCGGCCGCACCCGAGCGGAAGCGTGGGTGGCGCAGGCGAGACGGGCCGCGTCGCTGGACCTTCTGTCACGCCTCCAGGGAGTGCCGGAAGCCGGCGCCATTTCCGTTCTGGCGGCCTCTCCCGAAGACCAGCGAGAACTGAAACGTGGCGGGGCGCGCCTGCTGAAAGTCTCGGCCGGGGAGTTTCACTTCGGCCGCGTCCTCGCCGAAATTCTTCGCCTAGAGGGATGGGCGACGCTGGCTTACTTTGGCGGCGCCAGCGCTCCGCTGGCCGGCGAGACGTTCTTGCGCGAGGCGTTCCAGAGGGCGGGGACCGGGCGGGCGGTCGTCAACAACTACCACTCGACCGATTGGGCGATCGTCGGCGATGCGGAAGCGTTGATCCGCATGGCCGACCGGCTCCCGTCGGACAATCCCATCGGATGGGTGCTTGACCACGAGGCCGGGCTGGCGGTGGAAGGTCTTCCGTCCAGCGCGGCAAGCCGCGCCGACATCGACACACCCGCCGATGCCGTGCTTCTACGAGATCACCCGGATGCCGGGCCGGAGATGCGCTCGTTCCTCGGAGCGCTGCCGGGAAGCTTGGCCGAGACTCTGGTGCGCCTACGTCGAGTGATCGAGACACCGGCACGTACATTGGCGGTCATCGGCCGCGTCTCGTCCGAGGCGTGGCAGGCGCTCGAAGCACATCGCCGCATTTGGGTGCGCGTCTTCTCGGAAGAGCGCGGGATGCTCGCCAGCGGTCGATTGGCGCGCGGAGAGGTCCGCTCCTTCATCGGCGCCGCCGTCGACAGGTTGGGAGCGGCCGCCTTCCTGAGCGAAATGGCCGGGATGGCCGACGGGCTGGTATGGGACACGCGAGTCTGGATGGCCCAGCGGGGTCCATGGCCACCGGCTTCGGATCGCTTCGCCGCCGACCTGGGCTGGGCGGCCGAGGTCTCTGATCCCTCGTTGCGCGACCTGACCGAAGCCGCGGCGTCCGCGCCCTTGCCGGTGCTCATGGGCGGGCACGGGGTCGTGGCGGGGGGATTGCTGGCCTTGCTGGAGTCGATCGAAGCAGCACCCGCAGGCGGCTAGGTTCCAGAACCCCAAACCCGTTTTGGCCGCAGGCCAAAACGGGTTTGGGGCTATCGGCCTACCAGCCCTCGAGGTAGGGCTGCCAGTCGCGATTGGCCTCGACGAGCGCGCCGAACAGATACTGGGGCGTGGCCCGAGGCTCACGCGGCGGGCGCAGCAGCTGCATGTGGGCCTCGTGAAGAGTACGCCCCCCCTTGCGCAGGTTGCAGGCCGGGCAGGCCGTGACCAGGTTCGACCAGACGTGCTCACCGCCGCGATGACGCGGCACGACATGGTCGATCGTCAGGCGCGAGATCCGCTGGCCGCAGTACTGGCAGGTGTGGCCATCACGCCGGAAGAGCTCGCGCTTCGTCAGCCGGACGCGCGGCGCGGGGCGTTTAACCATCTTGCCGAGGCGGATGACGGAGGGGCGGGGGACGGTCAGCCGGACGGTCCGCACATAGCCGCGGCCGTTGGCCATCATTTCGGCTTTGCCGGTCAGCAACAAGCCGAGAGCCCGGCGTGTGCTGCACACGTTGAGGGGTTCGTAGTTGGCGTTGATGACGAGAACTGGCTCGTTCATTCAGCCCGCCCCACAATGGGCGGGATTGTATCACAACGGAAGCAGTCAGCCCCCAGCCGCCAGCCATCAGCCTCCAAACGCTATCCGCCGTCCGCCCCCAGCTCTCCGCCGTCGGATATTCGTTCTTGGGATTCCTTTGTGATGGAGAACCAAGACCTACGCCGCAGCGCGGCTAGCAGGTAGCGGATGGCGGGTAGCCGAGAGTGGACAGCGGGAAACGGATCGCTGAAAGCTACACCACCCGTTCGCGCAATGCCGACGAGAGGTAATCCATGGAGGCGACGACAATGGCGATCGCCAGCATCTGAACGCTGGCCGCCCGGTAGTTGAGCAGGTTGATGTTCTGGAAAAGCAGGAAGCCGATGCCTCCGCCGCCGGCGAAGCCGATGATGGTCGACATGCGGACGTTGATGTCCCAGCGATACATCGTGAACGAGATGTAAGGTGGGATGATCTGCGGGATGACGGCGTAGATGATGGTCTGCATCCGTGTGGCGCCGGTGGCGGTGATGGCCTCGAGCGGCCCGGGGAGGATGCTTTCCACCTGCTCCGAATAGAGTTTCGCCATCGCGGCGATGCTGTGCAGCGACAAGGCCAGGACCCCGGCGAAGGGCCCGATCCCTACCCAGACCACGAACACGACCGCCATGATCAGGGCCTCGATGGCCCGCAGGCCGTTGAAGATGGTCCGGGAGAGGTAGTAGACCGCCAGGCCGATGGGAATGGCGTCGCGCTTGCCATAGCGCAGCGAGGTGGCCATTCCCAGGATCGCTCCGACGGCGGCCGGGCCGTACAGGGTCAGCTTGGGATCTTTGATCTGGTAGAACCAATCGACGGCGGCTCCGATCAGGGCCAGGAGCACGGCGCCGGCCAGCGCCGAGATGACGAGCTGCGAAAGGCGAAGCGCGGCGGTGGGCAATCCTTCCGTCATCGAGCGGGCCAGCTTCCCGCTCAGGGAGGCCAGCAGCCCGGCCGCAGCCAACCCCAGCACAGCCGTCAACAGGATTTGGACGATGTCCCCCAGATCGCCGACGAATTTGCCGAGGAAGGAGACGGACGGCAGCAGTGACTCCAGCCAGCCCCCGGCTTGAATCAGAATCTGACCCAGGCACACAACGCCGATGACGGCCGCCACGGCCGCGGCCAGCATCGCCCCCGTGCGCGCCCAGCGCAGCGCGGGCGAAGGCGGAGCCTCCTCGACAGGAGGCAAGGCCCAGCGGGCGGCGATCCACGCGAGACCAGGCCCGACGATGGCCCCCGAGAGGCTCACGATCGGGCTCGATGATACCGATATCGTCCATCCGGCCAGGCGCGAGGCCGCCCAGGCGCCAACCGTCAGACCGATCGGGGCCGCCAGGATCGACAGCGCCAAGCCAAGCGGGGTGATGGTGATCCCCTTCATGAGGTTGCGAGCGGCCAGGAAGCTCAGCGGCACGGCGATCAACGTGCCCAGGGTTGTGGCCAGCAGGGCCAGGAAGACGGTCTCGATGATCTTGTCCCACGTATCGATGGCGCTTCGACTGAGCCGCGGCCGGCCGACGCTCTGCTCCGTCACGACGGTGATGGCCTGCTCGGTTTCGGACGACCGCTCGGGGAGCTCCACCTCGGTGCGCAGGTGGCCCGAGGCATCCGTTGACAGCGAGGACAGGCGCAGCTTGACGTCCTTGTTCGGCACCAGGAAGATCGTGGCGTCGGCATTCGGATCGAGGTGGAAGGCCTCGACCACGACCTTGCCCCCCGGCTCGATGCAGCTCGGGGTCACCAGCATGTAGGGCTGACGCGGGTTGAGCTCGCGCTGCTGCGGCGGCACCGGCGGGCAGGGCATGTAGAACGGCGCGGACAGAGTGACTTGCTCCTGCGAGAATACGACGATGTCGGGCTGGGCGAGGGCTCGCAGGATGCGGATGAGCTGGGTCTGTCGTCTTTCGGAGCGGGCCTCGTCCAGGTTGACTTTGGTGACCTGGAACCCGTAGGCGTAAATGACGATGCCGGCGATCACCGCAAGTCCGATCAGGACGGAGCGCAGGATCTTTCGCCAGCCGGTCGGGGCCGACGGTTTCATCCCACTCTCTCCGCGTCCTTGCCGTAGATCTCCTTGAAGCGGCGATCGTCGATTTCCTTGGGCGGCCCGTCGAACACCAGCCGGCCCTCGTTCAGGGCGATGGCCCGGTCGGCGTAACGGTGGACCAGGTCGAGGAAGTGCAGGCTGCACAGGACGGTCACGCCGTCCTCGTCGTTGATCTTCTCGAGGTACTGCATGATGCTGTGCGCCAGCACGGGATCGAGGCTGGCCACGGGTTCATCGGCCAGGATGATCTCCGGATCCTGCATCAGGGCTCGCGCCACGCCGACCCGCTGCTGCTGCCCGCCGCTGAGTTCATCGGCGCGCTGACGGGCTTTGTCGGCAATGCCCACGCGGTCGAGTTGCCGCATCGCCTTCTCGACGTCGGCGGCCGGGAAGCGATTGACCAGGCTCCACGCCGGACTGACGTAGCCGAGTCGCCCGGCCAACACGTTGGTCAGGACGCTCGAGCGGTGAACGAGGTTGAAATGTTGGAAGACCATACCGATACGCCGCCGGATGCGCCGCAGGTCTTCCTGGGGAGCGGCGGTGATGTCCAGGTCGCCCCAGACGATCTGCCCGGCCGTGGGTTCGACCAGGCGGTTGATGCAGCGCAGCAAGGTCGACTTGCCCGAGCCGCTGAGCCCGATGATGGCCAGGAACTGTCCGCGCGGAACGTCGAAGGTCACGTCGCGCAGGGCGACGACTCCGCCTTCGTAGACCTTCGTCAGCTGGCGGACGGAGAGCATGGTGGCACCTGGGTGGGATGTCGGGGATCGAGGGACGGGCCCGGCCCCCAAAAGGGCCGGGCCCGCCATCAGGCACTCGGGTTACTGTCCGAGCTTGTCGAGCGTCAGGCCGGTCGCAGCGACCATCGAGCGGACGAAATCGTACTCTTCATCCGTCGCCGGGTTCAGGCCCGTCCAATTGTAGAAGTCCTGGCTGCCGATGGAGGCGGCCCATTCTTCCGTCTTGGAGAAGTCCACCAGGGCCTGCTCGATCTGGGCACGCACGTCGGCCGGGAAGTCCGGGCTGAAGGACAGCGTGTCGTTCGGGATCGGCGGCGAAATGGTCAGGATGCGGACTTTCTGGATGACGTCCGGAGCTGCCTCGCGGATGTTGGCGCGAGCGTCGCGGACGCGGTAGTTGCCGCAGACCAGGGCGCTCTTGTCCGCCGTCAGCCCGCAGCTGGACACGAGGTCGGCCGGGATGTCCGGGTCCTGACCCTCTTGCCAGGCCACGGCGCCGGTGTCGACCAGGGTCGGCGGCGAGTAGAAGGTCGTGGCGAAATCGACCTCGCCGTTGTAGACGGCCTGCGCCGACTGGTTGTGTCCACCGGTCTGAACCTCTTCACCGGGGACCACCCCGGCATCCTGGAACATGACCAGCGGGACCATGTAGCCAGAGGTCGAGCCGACGTCGCCGTAGCCCCACTTCTTACCGGCCAGATCCTGGATCGTCTGGTAGGGGCTGTCGCGCGCCACGAGGATCTGGGCCCAGTAGACGTCGAAGCCGAAGCGGACAGCCTTGAAGGCGACGTCCACGCCGCACAGATTGCTGGCGAGCGCGTAGCCGAGAGCTGGAATGAAACCGATCGTGTCCGTCGGCGAGGCGCACATCTCTTCGATCGTGGCGGCGTAGGAGGTCGGGACGCTGACCTCGAAGGTCAGGCCGGTGGCGTCTTCGAGTGCCTTCTTCATGATCTCGCCACCAGCGACGATCACCTGCGCGTCCACGGACGGAACGAACAGGACTTTGATGGGATGCTCGGGAGATCCGACGGCCGGCTCGGGGATCTCCGTCGGCGGCGGAGTTGTGGGCTCGGGCGGCGGTTGCGTCGGAGCCTGGGTGGGAGTGGCCGCCTGGCCGCAGGCGGTCAGGACGAGGGAGGCGATCACCAGGATCGCCGTGGTCCAATAGACGCTCTGCTTGCGCATGCCTCTTCTGCCTCCTCAGGATATGAACTTCCTACGCATGCAAGGGGGAATGCGAGTCGGTGCCCCACGGGGCGGGACCACCACCTCCTTTCTCTGGAACGGGGAACACAGCGGATGATAACGCGAATCCGCATCGGGAGCAAGGAGACCAGCCGCCAGCTACCTGCTGCCAGTTGCCAGTTACCAGTTACCTGTGAACTCTCGGCGGTCTTGGGACGAGGACCCAAAACCTGCCGTTCGGTTCGGATCGCTGACCACCGACCACTGACCACCGACCACTGGCCACTGGCCACCGACCACTGGTCCTTGTGCCATGCCTCAGGCCCGGTTAGAATCCGCCTTCGCCATGGGCGCGCTCACCTATCCTGAAGCTCTCGACTACCTGTACAGCTTCGTTGACTACAGTCTGCAGCGGAGCTATCGCTATTCGGCTGATGTCTTCGACCTCGGCCGCATGCGGGATCTGCTGGCGCGCCTCGGGGATCCTCAGGATCGCTTCGCCAGCGTCCATGTCGCCGGGACGAAGGGCAAGGGTTCCGTTTCGGCCCTCGTCGCCTCGGCCCTCCAGGCTTCGGGCCGCAAGACCGGCCTGTACACATCGCCGCACCTGCTGCGCTTCACGGAACGCGTGCGTGTCGACGGGGCCGAGATCCCGGACGAGGACGTCGGGCGCATCGTCGGCGAGATGCGCCCGCATGTCGCCGCCGTCGCCGGCCTGACGACCTTCGAGATCGTCACGGCCATGGCCTTTGTCCACTTCGCCGAGCAAGGCCTGGACGCCGCTGTCGTCGAGGTTGGGCTGGGGGGTCGGCTGGACGCCACCAACGTCATCCAGCCGCGAGTATCGGTGATCACCTCCCTGTCCTACGATCACATGCACCTGCTGGGGAACACACTGTCCCAGATCGCAGCCGAAAAAGCCGGCATTGTCAAGCCGGGCGTCCCGGTGATCCTCGCCCCGCAGCAGCGAGAAGCGGAGCTCGTCGTGATCGAGGCGGCGGCGCGGCAACGCGCCCCCGTCGTGCTGGTCGGGAAGGATTGGCTATTCGCCCCCGGGGGACACGACCTGGACGGCCAGAGCCTGTACATCTGGCCCCCGGATGAGCAGCCGCTCATGGACGCCTTCGTCGAATCCGCCGGCGGCGAGGAATGGGCGCCGCCGCGCTACGAGATCCCTCTCCTGGGCTACCACCAGGTGGTCAATGCCGCCGTCGCCTACGCCACGCTCAGGACGCTGCGCGGGCACGGCATCGACGTGCCCGAAGATGCCATCCACACCGGCTTCCGCCAGGTGTCGTGGCCCGGGCGGTTCCAGATCCTGTCGCGGTCGCCGGTCGTGGTGGTGGACTCGGCGCACAACCGCGACTCGGCTCTCAAGCTGCGGATCGCCCTCGACGACTACTTCCCCGGCCAGCCCGTGACGCTCATCTTCGGCGCCTCGTCCGACAAGGACATCCCCGGGATGATGGACGAGCTGCTGCCGCGCGTGTCGCGGTTGATTGTGACCCAGGCCGTTCACCCGCGCGCCACCGAGACGCAGGAACTGGCCTCCATGGCTCACGGACGCGGCGTGCGCGTCGAGTCGCTGTCGCCGGTCGAGGCGGCGTTGCGCCACGCGATCGAACGCGCCCGGCCCGGGGAGGTGATCGTCAGCGCCGGCAGCCTGTTCGTTGCCGGCGAGATGTTGGCGGCCTGGCCACGCGTCCAGGAATCCCTCCTTCCCTGGATGGAGGTCGGCCGATGAGCGCCATCCAGGGCCGGCGCCCGGCCATCCCCGCCGACCTGGGCGAGCCGATGACTCGCCGGGCCGATGAGCTCTACGACATCGAGGACGCGCCGATCGACGCCCGCGGTCACATCGAGCTGGCCGTCCTGCCGCTGCGCGACGTCGTGCTCTACCCCAACATGGTCACCCCGCTGTTCGTCGGTCATGAGGCGACGCTGCGGGCCATCGAAGAAGCGACCCGCGCCAACGCCACGATGATCGCCATCGCCCAGCTCGATCCGGAAGTCGAGGACCCCTCTCCCGATGACCTGTACCGCATCGGGACCGAAATCGCCGTCGGGCGGCTGATGCACATGCCCGACGGAGCGACTTCCGTGCTGACCCAGGCACGCCGGCGGGTCCAGATCGTCGAGCTGATCCCGGGGCCGCCTTACCTGCGCGCCGTGGCCCGGCCGGTCGTCGAGCGCTCGGACAAGACCAAGGAAACCGTGGCTTTGATGCGGGCGGTGCTGACGCTGTTCGAGAAGTGCGTGCAGCTCAACCGGTCACTGCCCGAAGAGGCGTACGTCTACGCCGTCAACATCGAGGATCCTGGCTGGCTGGCCGACCTGATCGCCTCGACCCTGTCTCTCAGTGTCCCCGAACGGCAGACGCTGTTGGAGACCTTCGATCCCATCGGCCGGTTGCAGCGGCTGAGCATGCTGCTCGGCCGCGAGCTCGACGTGCTCGAGCTCGAGGACCAGATCCACAGCCAGGTCCAGAACGAGGTCGACAAGTCACAGCGCGAGATGTACCTGCGCGAGCAGATGAAGGCGATCCAGACCGAGCTCGGCGAGAGCGACCTGTGGGGCCAGGAGCTGATCGACCTCAAGGGGCGCATCGCCCACCTGTCGCTGCCCGAGGAAGTCCAGGCGCGCGCTCTGAAGGAGGTCCAGCGGCTGGGTCAGATGCCGCCGATGTCGCCCGAGGTCGGGATCATCCGGACCTACGTCGACTGGATGCTGGAGCTCCCCTGGACGGCGACGACGACCGACAACCTGGACGTGCGCCATGCCGCCCTGGTGCTGCAGCGCGGCCATTACGGACTCAAGAAGGCCAAGGAGCGCATCCTGGAGTACATCGCCGTCCGCAGCCTGGCGGCGAACAAGCAACGCCAACCGATCCTGTGCTTCGTCGGGCCGCCGGGGACGGGCAAGACGTCCCTGGGCAAGTCCATCGCCGAAGCGCTGGGACGGACCTTCGTGCGCATGTCGCTGGGCGGCATCCGGGACGAGGCCGAGATTCGCGGCCATCGCCGCACCTACATCGGCGCCCTGCCGGGCCGCATCCTGCAGGCCATGAAGCGCGCTGCGACCGTCAACCCGTTGATCATGCTGGACGAGATCGACAAGCTCGGCGCCGACTTCCGCGGGGATCCGGCGGCCGCACTGCTGGAAGTGCTCGATCCAGAGCAGAACAACGCCTTCTCGGACCACTACCTGGAAATCCCCTACGACCTCTCGCGCGTCTTGTTCATCACGACGGCCAACACGCTGACGACCATCCCCCCGGCGCTCCTCGATCGCATGGAGGTCATCGACTTTCCCGGATACATCGAGGAAGAGAAGCTGGTGATCGCCAACAAGTTCCTGGTGCCGCGCCAGCTGGAGCAGAATGGCCTGGCGCCCCACGGCCTGACCTTCGACGAGAAGGTGCTGCAGGAGATCATCCGGGATTACACGTGGGAAGCCGGTGTGCGCAATCTCGAGCGCGAGATCGGGGCGATCTGCCGCAAGCTGGCGCGGCGCAAGGCGGAAGGCAAAGACGTCCCGACCGCCGTCACTCCCGCCATGCTCTATCGGCTGTTGGGCCCGCCGGAGATCAATCCGCGCGAGGCCGAGCGCCGCGACCAGATCGGGGCGGCCACCGG
>DATIFK010000051.1:0-10356 GCA_035455265.1 Anaerolineales bacterium | reverse complement strand
CCCCTGTCGCGGGTTCTGACCTCACCCCCCGCCTCCTATGGATTGCCTCACCCCTCCCCCGTGGTCGTCGGGGGAGGCGTTACACGCTGCTACGCGAGGGCAAGGGGTGGGGGTCCGCCCACCTGCTTCTCCATCACAACTCCATCTTCCCCGTCGTAGTAGTACTTCCGCCAAACGTCGACGGCGACGTAGCCGGACAGGTCGTACAACCGGCGTGCGCCGTGGTTGGACGCCCGCAAGGTCAGGCGCAGGCGCGGCGTGGCGAGCGCCTGTTCGCAGGCCTCGAGAAGCCGCCGGCCGATACCCTGCCGGCGGTGGTCGGGGTGGACGCCGATCGTAGCGATCCAGCCCACGCCCTCGTGCCGGCGCCGGTCGCCGACGACGAATCCCACCACCCGCTCCCCGGCGACGGCTTTGAGCCGCACCGTCTCGGGAAAGGTCAGCGCCGCCAGCACATCCAGCCAGGGCCAGGGGTCCTTCTCGAAGCAAAGCTTCTCCAGGGCCAGCACGTCCCCCAGGTCCCGCCACGAGGCCGATTGGATGTCAACCGCCGGTACGGCGTCGGTCACGGCGCCGATCTCCCATCAACCACGGGTGGCCCGCCGAAGCGGGCCACCCGGAAAGCGCGCGCAGCGAAACGAATGGCCCTACCCGCCCTTGCGGAAGTTTTCGATCATGCTGGTGAACTCGAGCGGGAAGACGTACTTGGTCGACGGACTTGCCCCGAGCGCCTTGAGCATCTCGAAGTATTGCAGCGTCATCGTCTTCTGATCGATCTTTTCGGCGCTGGAGAAGATGCGTTCCAGGGCGGCGGCGTACCCCTCGGCGCGCAGCAGCTGCGCCTCGCGCTCGCCCTCGGCGATCAGGATGCGGGACTTCTTCTCGCCCTCGGCCTTGAGGATGTTGGCCTGCCGGTCGCCGTCGGCGACGTTGATGGCCGCTTCGCGCGTGCCGGTCGACTCGGTGACGACGGCGCGGCGCACCCGCTCGGCCGTCATCTGCCGGTTCATCGCTTCCTGGACTTCGCGCGGCGGGATGATCTCGCGGATCTCGACGTTGGTGACTTTCACACCCCAGCGCTCGGTGACTTCGTCCAGCTTCGTTCGCAGCATCTGGTTGATGTGCTCGCGTTGCGACAGGACGTCGTCGAGCGGGATGCCGCCGATGACCGAGCGCAGCGTCGTGGTCGCCATACCCTGGGAGGCGCTTTCGAAGCTGCCCACCTGGATCACACTTTGGACCGCATCCAGGATCTTGAAGTACCACAGGAAGTCGATCGAGATCGGGGCGTTGTCCTTGGTGATCGACGTCTGGTGGGGGATCTCCCGCACCTGTTCCCGCAGGTCGACCTTGACGCCGCGGTCGACGAAGGGGATCAGCAGGACCAATCCCGGTCCTCGTTCGCCGATCGAGCGGCCCAGCCGGAAGACGACCAGGCGCTCATACTCCTGCACGATGCGGATGGCGCTCATCAGGATCATCAGGCCGAGCAGCCCGACGAAGGCCACCAGACATAGAACGAAGGTGCTCTCGGGTGTCATGCTGTCGCCTCCCTATCCACTGCGGACATGGTTCCGCTCCACGGTTCGACGTCCAGGATCAAGCCGTCACGGCTCTTCACCTTCACGCGGGCACCCACGGCCAGGGGCCGCTCGGCACGCGCCGTCCATAGCTCGCCGCCCACATAGATCGTGCCCATCGGATCGAGCGGCGTGCGCACATCACCGACCTGGCCGACCACCGCCTGAGGGTCATGCCTCCGGCGAGCCAGATGCGCCGCCAGGGCGCGCCGGATGGTGAGCCAGAAGAAACCGACCGTCGATAGGCTGACGACGATCGCCAGCAGCGGGTGGACCGCCGGGCCGGTCTCGTCTCCGTACAGGTAGACCGAGCCGACGCTCAGGGCCACCGCCGACAACGTCAGCCACACGGCCTCCTGGCGCCGCCGCAGCGACAGCCCAAAGAAGACCGCCCCCAGGGCCAACGGGATCAAGGCCCACAGGTTGAACGGCTGGACGAGCGTGCCGAAGCCGGCAATGACCAGGGCCGTCAGCGCGGTCAGTTCGAGCAGGCCGGTGCCCGGCGTGACGGCCGCCATCGCCGCCAGCCACAGCCCGACCACCAGCACCAGGTACAGGATGTTGGCGAGAAGATAGGGATCGAGTGGTTCCATCGACACCTCCCGCGTGCGCGCCAGCTACCATCCTCGCGCCGTCGGGGGTCGTCGTGCGCGCCGCAAACGCGGACAACGAGCCGACAGGGGGCGGCCCGGGCCTGTCAGCCAGCGCCGCCCAGCGTCTTCTCGTAAACCCGATAGGTCTTGTAGATTTCCCCTCCGAACAGGCGGATCGCCCGGTTCATCATGTCGTTGTTCTCGAGGATCCACGACATCTCGACGTTCTCGTAACCCTTGCGCAGGCCGGCGTCCACGGTCGCCTGGTACATCAGTGCGTCGACGCCCTGGCCGCGGAACTCCGGCAGCACGCCGAGGGCAAAAACTCGGATCCACGACATCTTGCGCCGCACCTTCCAGTTCCACAGCAGCTTCAGGAACGTCCAGGCCTCTGGTGTGCCGGGCCTCGGGTAGGCCTGGTGCAGCGGCTCGTTCAGGTCCGGCAGCGTCAGACCGAAACCGACCATCTCCCCCTCCATCTCGACGAT
Source organism: Anaerolineales bacterium (assembly GCA_035455265.1). Taxonomy (GTDB): domain Bacteria; phylum Chloroflexota; class Anaerolineae; order Anaerolineales; family E44-bin32; genus MGOM01. The sequence goes on along the minus strand of DATIFK010000051.1, from coordinate 7,695 downwards.
GGTGACCAGGTCGGGGTCGATGATGGACTTCATCTGCTCGCCCATGCGGTCGAACTCGGCGTCGGTCATGGGGACGAAGCCCCAGTTCCGCGCCCACGAGTTGTTGTAGACACGTTTGACGCGTTCCACTTCCTCATCGTAGCGCCGCATGTCGAGCGACCGGACATGGAAGCGATCGCGCGCCCGCACTTTGTCGAGGACCCGGCCCAGCTTGGGTGGCAGGCCGCCCGACTGCTTGAACTTGGTCAGGCTGGTCGAGTAGGCCCACAGGTCCATCGCTTTGGCATACCCGGCGGCCTGGAAGTAGCCGAGGTAGCGACGCGGATTGTAGGTCATCAGAATGCGGGGCAGGTCGTCGAAGCCGTCCACCAGCAGCCCGACCTCGTCGTTGGTCGAGAACTGCGCCGGGCCGAGGATCGAGCGATGGCCGGCCGTCCGCGCCCACCCCTCGGCCGCCTGGAGCAACCCGGCAGCGGCCTCCGGATCGTCGAGCACTTCGAAGAAACCAAACCACCCGCTGTTCGTCTCCTGGAACTGGTTGAACAGGTCGTTGGTGAAGGCGCCGATCGTTCCGACGACTCGGTCGCCGCGCCGTGCCAGGTACAACTGCAACCGGCCGTGTTGAAAGAAAGGATTGCGTTTGGGGTCGAGGAACGCCTGCCGTTCCGAGATCAGCGGGGGCACCCAGTAGGCGTCGCCGCGGTAAACCTCCCAGGGGAACTCGATCACGGCCTGAACACCGCCGTCATCCTGGACGGGGAGGATCGTCAGATTGGACATAGCGACTCCACCGCGGGCAGGGACGATTATACAACTGCGACCGCGCGGGTCATGACGAGCGAGTGCCGAAGGCGCGGTGGTATCATTCCCGGCCGGGCATCGCGTGGGCCAGGCCTTCCCTCTCCTTCTCGCCGCCGCTGTCACCGCCGGGTTGATCTGGTTGGCGCGACAGCCGGAGATGCGAATGGAGGCGGGGCTGATGATCCTGGCGGGAGGCCTGATCGGCGGCCGGCTCGGGTTTGCCGCCTTGCACGCCCCCTACTTCACGACCCACCCGGTCGAGATCGCCTGGTTGTGGCAAGGCGGGTTGAGCTGGGTCGGCGCGGTGGTCGGCGCAACGCTGGCGGCGGCCGCGGCGGCCTGGCTGACGGGCACCCCGGCGTGGGCCCTGGCCGACGCGCTGAGCGTCCCGATGAGCGTGGTGGCCCTGGCCAGTTGGACCGGTTGCCTTGTGGACGCGTGCGCCTTCGGGCATCCGGTGGCCTCGAGCTGGGCGCCCCTCGCCTATGACAGCTTCGGCGTCCTGGCCCGGCGCTGGCCGACCCAGGCGGTCGGGATGATCGCCAGCGGCGCTCTGCTGGCGGCACTGGTGAGGCGCGAAGGCTGGCCGCTGCCCGCCGGAGTGCTGGGGATGGGAACCCTGGCCGTCGTCGCAGGCAGCACCACCCTCTTGAGCCTGACGCGCGGCGACCCGAGCATGCTCATCGGTCGCTTGAGGGTGGACACGGTTGCGGGAGGCGTTGTGTTTCTCGCTGCGGCGTTGACGACGGCAGCCCTGGGGGCTCAACATCGCGACCGCGAGAGCGATTCATGACCACCCTGACGTTGGCATTGGCTCAGATCAACACCCGCCTCGGCGACGTCCCCGCCAACCTGGAGAAGCACCTGGCCCTGGCGGCGGACGCCCACGCCCGCGGCGCCGATCTCATCGTCTTCCCCGAGCTCTCGCTGACCGGCTACATGCTGCAGGACCTGGCGCCGACGGTGGCCATGCGACCAGCCGCCGACCCTCCCGCCCTGCGCCGGTTGCTCGAAGCCAGCCGCGAACTGGACATCGTCGCCGGCTTCGTCGAGGACGATGACGCCCACCGTTTGTACATCAGCTCGGCCTACCTTTCTCAGGGCGAGGTCGTCCACATCCACCGCAAGATCTACTTGCCAACCTACGGACTGTTTCAGGACGGCCGCTTCTTTGGCGTCGGCTCGACCGCGCGCGGATTCACCACGCGCTTCGGACGCATGGGCCTGCTCATCTGCGAAGACTTCTGGCACGTCTCCCCGCCGTACCTCCTGTGGCTCGACGGGGCCGAGATGCTCGTGTGTGTGTCCGCCTCTCCCGGTCGCGGCCTGGCGGCGGAAACCGGCCTGGAATCGGCGCGCTGGGTCGAAGACATCAGCCATGCCTATGCCCAGCTCTTCTCCATCTTCGTGGCTCAAACCAATCGCGTCGGCCTCGAGGATGGGCTGACGTTCTGGGGCGCCGCCAGCGTGTTCGCCCCCGATGGCCGCCGACTGGCCCAGGGCCCGTTCTTCGAAGAAGCGGTCACTCTGGCTGAAATCGACCTGGCCGAAGTGGCTCGATTACGAAGCCGGCTGCCCTTGCTGCGCGATGAACGGCCGGACCTGATCGTCCGTGAACTGGACCGTTTGCAGCGATCGGGCTCATCGGGAGGATCAGGGCACGGCGCAACATGACGACGCCTCCCTCGCCATCCCTCGAAATCGACCCCGAGCTCGCCCGCCGCATCTTGACGGATTTCATTCGCAGCGAGATCCACCGGGCCGGGTTCAAGCGCGGCGTGGTGGCCGTGTCCGGCGGCCTCGACTCGGCCGTGTCGTGCCTGCTGGCGGCACAGGCTCTCGGACCGGAGAACGTCCTGGCCCTGCGCATGCCGTTCCGGACTTCGCCGGCCGCGTCCCTCGACGACGCTGAGGCGGTGATCCGGGCCTCCGGCGTGGCGGCGCGCACCTTCTCCATCACCGAGGCGGCGGAGCCGCTGCTCCACCTCGTCCCGGAAGGGGACCGAGTCCGCCGCGGCAACATCCTCGCCCGGCTGCGCATGATCGTTCTCTACGATCAGTCGGCCGAGTTCGGCGGCCTGGTGGTGGGCACCGGGAACAAGACGGAAGTCCTGCTGGGCTACACCACGTTGTACGGCGATTCGGCCTGCGCCCTCAATCCGCTGGGAGATCTCTACAAGACGCAGGTGCGTCAGCTGGCGCGCCACCTGGGCGTGTCCGAGTCCATTCTGGCCAAGCCTCCCTCGGCCGATCTCTGGCCGGGCCAGACCGACGAAGGCGAGCTGGGCTTCACCTACGCCGATGTCGATCGGCTCCTCTTCCTTCTCGTCGACGAGCGCCGTTCGCCCGACGAAGTGGTCGCGGCCGGCTTCGAGCGATCCTTCGTCGAGGGCGTTCTCGACCGCATTCGCCGTACGCAGTACAAGCGCATGCAGCCGCCCATCGCCAAGCTGAGCAACCGCACCGTCGGCTACGACTTCCTCTACATGCGGGACTGGGGCACTTAGTCGCCCTTCCGGCCCCGCATGTATCCACCCGCACTCAGGCATCGTCGCTTTCGTCTACTGTGGTCGGGCCTGCTGATCTCGGTCGCCGGCACGCAGATGCAGAACGCCGCCATCCTGTGGCACGTCAACCAACTCAGTCCCCATCCGATCGCCCTGGGAGCCGTCGGGTTGGCGCGCGTCGTTCCGGTGTTGGTGTTCTCCTTGATCGCCGGCGTCGCCGCCGACACGTTCAATCGGCGCCGCCTGATGTTCGTGACCCAGGCGGGTTTGGCCCTGCTGTCCACCCTGCTGGCTGTGCTGACCTGGCTGGGGCGGGATTCCTTGGGCGTTGTCTACCTCATCGTGGCGCTGCTGGCGGCGACGGGCACCTTCGACCTGCCGGCGCGCCAGTCGCTGGTGCCCAACCTGGTGGAGCGCCAGGATCTGACCAACGCCTTCAGCCTGACGTCGATCGCCTTCCAGATCGGCTCGATCGCCGGGCCGGCGCTGGGCGGGCTCGTGCTGGCGCGACTGGGCATCGCCTTCGCCTACCTCATCAACGCGCTGACGTACCTGGCGGTGATCGTGGCTTTGATCCGGATGGGTGACGTGCCGCAAGAGAAGGTCCGCTCCGAACATCGCCCCACCGGGCCGCGGGCCTTCGTGCGCGACGTCGTGGAAGGGTTGGGTTTCGTCCGGTCCGAGCCGATCATCCTGTCGACGATGCTGTTGGATTTCTTCGCCACGTTCTTCTCCTCGGCGACAGCCCTGCTGCCGATCTTCGCCCGCCAGATCCTGGGCGTCGGCGCCATCGGCTACGGCTGGCTGGTGGCGGCTCCGGCGATCGGCGCCGCCGGGGCGGCCATGGTCGTGGCGTTGGGGCGGCAGATTACGTCTCAAGGCCGCACGCTGCTGACGGCCGTGACCGGCTTCGGTGTGGCCACGGTCGTCTTCGGGGTGTCGCGATCCTTCTGGCTCACCTTCCTGGCCCTGGCCGTGACGGGCGCCACCGACGGCATCAGCATGATCATCCGCAACACCATTCGCCAGCTGCGCACGCCGGATGCGCTGCGCGGGCGGATGACCAGCGTCAACCAGATCTTCTTCATGGGCGGGCCGCAGCTGGGCGAAATGGAAGCCGGCCTGGTCGCCCAGTTGTGGGGCGCGCCGCTTTCGGTCGTCACCGGAGGCCTCGGCTGCCTGCTGGCCGTGCTGTGGGTCCGCTTGCGGTTCCCTCAGCTCCTCGACTACAGCGGCAGTGAGCCCGTGGCAGCGGCAACCCTCACCCCCTAGCCCCCTCTCCCGCAAAGGCGGGAGAGGGGGAACATTGATCCAGGAGAGGGCAGGGCCGAACTCCCTTCCCTCACTAGGATCTCCCCTACCTCTACCCCGCTGAAGCGGACTTCTCGCAACTCTCCCCTCTCCCGCTGCGCGGGAGAGGGGCTGGGGGTGAGGGCCTCCCACCACTGCCCCTGATCGCGGCGCGGAGGTTTGAGGAGGGGATCTCCCTGAGCCCGACAGGCTATGGCGAAGCCGAGGCTGGCGCAGGCGAGGGTCTCGCTCCCTCCTCGATCCTCTCTTCCCCTTTCCTGCTGCGCGTGCAAGGGGCCGGGGGTGAGGGCGCACCGCACCCGCCCCTGATCGCGGCGCGGAGGTTTGAGGAGGGGATCTGCCTGAGCCCGACAGGCTATGGCGAAGCCGAGGCTGGCGCAGTCGAAGGTCTCGCTCCCTCCTCGATCCTCTCTTCCCCTCTCCCGCTGCGCGTGTAAGGGGTCGGGGGTGAGGGTCTCATCCCTCCTCATTGACGCATCCTCCCACCGGCAGTAGAGTTGAGACCCATTCGCCGTTCGGAGCACCCATGAAACGCGCCGTCAGCATCAGCATCGGCTCATCCAAGCGGGACAAAGCCGTCGAGATCACCCTGCTCGGCGAACGCGTGCGGATCGAGCGCATCGGGACCGACGGCGACATGAAGAAGGCGGCCGCGCTGTACACCGAGATGGACGGGAAGGTCGACGCCTTCGGCGTCGGCGGCGCCGATCTGGGCCTGCTGGTCGACGGCAAGTGGTATCCGCTGCATTCGGTCCAGTTCATGATCGAAGGCGTGAAGAAGACCCCGGTGGTCGACGGAGCCGGCCTCAAGAACACGCTCGAGGGCCGTCTGGCGCAGTTCATCGACGAGCACATCCGCGACGCCGTCCCCGTGCGCCGCGTCCTGATGACGGGCGGCGCCGACCGATGGGGTATGTCGATGTCGTTCTTGAAGGCCGGTTACGAGTGCATCTTCGGCGACCTGATCTTCGCCCTCGGGATCCCGATCCCCCTGCGATCGGCGCGCGCCGTCAAGACTCTGGCGGCGATCATCATGCCCATCGCCGGCCGCCTGCCCTTCGCGTGGGTCTATCCGATCGGGGAGAAGCAGGAGAAGCGCACCCCCAAGTGGGGCAATTACTATGCCTGGGCCGGTGTCATCGCCGGGGACGCGCACTACATCAAGCGCTACATGCCGGACCGTCTGGACGGGAAGATCATCGCCACCAACACAACGACGGAAGAGGACGTCGAGCTGTTCCGTCAGGCGGGCGTGCGCTACCTCGTCACCTCGACGCCGCGGCTTGAGGGCCGCTCGTTCGGCACCAATATGATGGAGGCCGCCCTGGTGGCTGTCGCCGGAAAGGGGCGCCCTTTGACTCACGACGAGCTGAAAGACATGCTGGCGCGCCTGCGGATGGAACCACAGCTCCAGCAGCTGAACTGAACGGCGTCGGTCGTGCCGTCGGCATTCGATCAAGGTGTCTTCGCCATCGTACGCAGGATTCCGTCCGGCCGGGTCATGACCTACGGGGACATCGCATCGCTGCTGCCCCAGCCGTCGGGCCTCTCGGCGGCGGCGTTTCGGCGAATCCGTGCCCGCTGGGTGGGCTATGCCATGGCGCGCTGCCCCGACGACGTGCCCTGGCACCGCGTCGTGGGAGCCACGGGCCGGATCAGCCCACGGCTCGCCGGCGGGGTCGAGTTGCAGCGCGCCTTGCTGCGACGCGAAGGGATTCGCGTCGACGCCGCCGGCCGCGTCGACCTCGATCGGTTCGCCTGGTCGCCGTCCCAGGCCTGGCTGAGACGTCACGGATTCGTAGCCCCGCCGCCGCTCCGGCGGCGGCCGCACGGAGGTTGACGCCATGCAAGCCGTCCTCATGGCCGGGGGCATCCCGGGACCGGAAGACCCTCTCTACCAAGCCGCCGGCGGCCGCCCCAAAGCGCTGCTCGACATCGCCGGGAAACCGATGGCTCAGTGGGTGGTCGACGCGCTCGACGGGTCGAGCTACGTCGACGGCTTGATCATCGTCGGCCTGGACGCCGAGTCGCGCTTGCGCGCCCGCAAGCGCCTGACCTTCCTTCCCGATCAGGGCGGCCTGATGGACAATGCCCTGACCGGAATCGGCCGCGCCCGCGATCTGGCCCCGGCGGAGCCCTTCGCGGTGATCGCCTCCGTTGACATTCCCGGCGTCACCACGGAGATGGTCGATTGGCGAGTGCGCGTCGCCCTGGAGGCTCAAGCGGATTTCGACTACGTTGCCGTCGAGCGCAGCGTGATGGAAGCCCGCTACCCCGGCTCCCATCGCTCCTACGTGAAGATCCGGGGCCACGATCTCTGCGGCGGGGACCTGAACGTGGCGCGCACCTCGATCGTGGCCCGCCGCGATTTGTGGCAGAAGCTGGTGGGGGCGCGCAAGAGCGCCCTCCGGCAAGCGGCGCTGCTGGGATTCGATACGCTGCTCCTTCTCATCAGCCGCCAGCTGACGATCCCGCTGGCCGAGCGGTTGGTCAGCCGCCGTCTCGGGCTTCAGGCGCGCGTGCATCTGTCGCCCTACGCCGAGCTGGGGATGGACGTCGACAAGCCGCACCAGTTGGAACTCGTGCGCCAGGACATGGCGGCGCGGGCCGGAGGCGGCGCGTGACGCGTGACGCGTGGCTCGAGCGCGACGCCGCATGGTCCCAGGCGCTGCGGCTTCAGGACAGCCAGAGGCTCCCCCGGGCCGTCGCCGCGGTGCTGGCGCATTCGGGCGACTCATGGTTCTGGGCGTTGGGGCTGTTGATCGTGGCCGCCGCCGGATCGCCCCCGGCGCGCCTCGACGCCCTGAGGACTCTGGCGGCTATCGCCGGGCTGGCGGTGGTCGTCCTGGCGATCAAGCTGTTGATCCGGCGCCGACGCCCGGAAGGGGAATGGGGGGCCATCTACCGGACAACGGATCCGCACTCTTTCCCCTCGGGCCACGCGGCCCGCGCCGTCCTGCTGGCGGTGCTGGCCGCCGCCTGGGGCTCGCCGGCGCTGGCGGTCGCCCTGATCCTGTGGGCCCCGCTCGTCGCGCTCTCGCGCGTGGCGATGGGCCTGCACTACCTCTCGGACATC
>DATIFK010000050.1:0-23870 GCA_035455265.1 Anaerolineales bacterium | reverse complement strand
AATCCGCTCCCGGTTGACTCAGGAACAACGATTCGAACAAGCCGTAGCCGGCGCCGGCGATGGCTCCAAACAGAAACGCTTCGGACGCCGAGAGACCGCGGCGCAAGAATCGCCAGACCGCCGCCGACTTGGCGATCTCTTCCAGGCAAGGGACGATCCCGGCGATAAAGGCGAAGACACTGGCAACAACTGCCGGATGAGCCAGCCAGCCTGCCATGGCGGCCGGATCCAGCGTGCTTGGGTCTCCGCCTGACTCCAACAGGGATCGGGCGAGAGCTGGCCCCTCCGGCAACGTCATCAGGATGACTCCCGCGCCCACGACCAACGGGAGGAGGACACCGACCTCCGCCACAATGGCCATCAAAGGTGTGGCAGTCAGTCCCGACGTGAGGGCCGCCGCCATCCTGCGCCACGGGACTTGCGGACCGCCCCGCGACACCAGGGCCAGCAAGAGGACCACGGCCGAGAGCGATGTGAGCAAGTGGGCGAAAGGCGCCAACGTCAACACAAGAGGGAGGCTGTCCTGCCGGAAAGAAAGCCAACCCAAGATGAGGCCCAGCGGCAGGGTGATCCACGCTATCCGCCAGAGGCGGGGCATGACGAAGACCGGGGTCTCGGATTTGCCCAGAAGCGAACGAACGCTCCAGTACGTGCCGGGAAGCAAGGCGATCACGATGCCCAGCGAAGAAGCGGCCGACCAGGCGGCGAAACGCGCGCTCTCCTCATCCCGCTGAAGGAGTGAGAAGGCCAGCACGCCGGCCATCGTCACTGCAGCCGACAGCGCCAGGCCTTCTCCTCCGAGGCTGACCAGAAGGATCACCAGGCGCCAGCCGGACAGGCGCCGGGGCGTCAAAGCTCGACCTCGATGCGGACGCTGCGCAAGACGATCCCTGGGTCCAGCAGATTCTCGAACGGGTCGCGGGCAGGAAGACCCTGGAGGAAATCCAGCCCGCGCAGAACGCGGCCGAAGATCGTGCGCGTGCCATCGAGGTTGGGCAGCGGAGCCAGGGTGATCAGGAAACGCGAACCGCTCGTCCCCGGCCCGACGCTGGCCAACGCCACACGCCCTGCCTCGTCGAACGCCCACGAAGGATCGATCTCGTCTGGCAGGTGATAACCGGGATCGCCCAGGCCAGTGGCGCTGGGGTCGCCCGCTTCGATCCATCCGCCGGGGACGACGCGGTAGATGGTCGTGCCGTCGAACCACCCCTGCCGCGCCAGGAACACGAAGCTGTTCACTGCCTGCGGCGCCACAGCCGGAAGAAGCTGAACCTCGACCTCCCCGCCGTCGAAGACGAGCGTGGCGAAGTAGTCGGCGTCGCTGCGGAGCGCCATCGGAGGCTCTTGAGCAAACGCCCGAGCCGACAGGGCCTCCAACCGGACGGCGGACTCCAGGTTGATCTCGGTGGGCGGAAGGCGCACCAGGGAGCCATTGAGGTACAGGAGCGGCCCGCCTGGCAGGCCGCTGGCAATCGCCTCCTGGTACGTCGCCATCATGAAGGCGGCGTACCGTCCGTTCTGGAGATCCGACTGGAACTCATCGACATTCAAGCCCAGGGCGCCGGCCAGGCCGATAAGCCATGGCGTGAAATCGCCCGGCGACAACACCGACCATTCGGCATGACGGTCCGCCAGCGCGCGAGCCATCGGCCAGAAGGCACCCTGAGCGCCGGCGGCTTCAAGGGCCTGACCTGCGAGCGAGTCTTTGTCGAAGGAAGGGATCTGAGGCAGATGGCGGAAGACGAGCCGCAGGTCGTCCGGGTGTCGATCGACGATGCCGAACAGGATCTGAAGCAGGCTGGCGCTCGAGCTGGGCTGGAAGTCGGCGTAGATCAGCAAGGTGACTGCGGCTCCGGATGGCCCGATGCTCCAGTCCGAAGCGCTGATGTCGGGAAGCGGGAGGAGAGTCGGAGTGGGCGGCAGCGGCGTCCCGGTTGCCGGCGCGGCCGTCGACGTGATGGCCGGGCCGAGCTGCAGCGGTGTGCGTGTGGGGCCAAACGCTGTGGCAGGGGCAGGGGTCGTCGAGGAAACGCAAGCCCCGAGGAGCACGCACGCCGCCAGGCTACCGGGGGCCAGGCGCCGCTTCACGCCGGTGTCCCTTCGGGCCCGTACCAATCGAGGGCGATCACCTGGCCCGTGACGAAGATCGACTCATCGCTGGCCAGGAAGACGCAGACACCGACGTGGTCCTCCGCTTTGAGCATGCGCGACTTGTCTTCCTTGATCTGGGCGCGAAAGGCGGTGTCGGCCCGGCCTGGCGCCAGGGCGTTGACGCGGATGCGGTGCGGCTTGCCTTCTTCCGCGCATGCCAGGGTGAATCCGATCTGACCCCATTTGCTGGCGCAGTAGGCGCTCAACATCGGGTAACCGCGAATGCCGCCCATCGAGGAGACGTTGATGATCGAACCGCCTCCGGCTGCACGCAGCGCCGGCCACGCATGCTTGGTGCAGAGGAAGGTGCCCACGAGATTGACGGCCAGCGTGCGATCGAAAGAGGCCTTGGGGATGCCCCACACCGGGCGCAGGGTGGAGATGCCGGCGTTGTTGACCAGGATGTCGATGCGCCCGAAGGCTTCGAGCGTGCCGCGGATCATGGCGCGCACCTGGGCCTCGTCGGCCACGTCGCAAGGCACGGCCAAAGCTTCGCCGTGGCGTGCATCGATCTGACGGGTGACGGCTTCCACTTCAGCTGTCGTCCTGGCGGCCACGGTCACGCGGGCGCCCTCATCGGCGAACGCCAAAGCCACCGCCCGGCCGATGCCACGTCCTCCGCCCGTGATGATGGCTACTTTGCCGGAAAGACGCATCGGGAATCTCCACCGCCGGCGCATTGTAGCAGAGGCCGGCGTGCCTCATCTTGACCTTGATCGGCTCCCCTGCCTACGGTATCCTTGACACTCGAGGCGCGCGCCTCTGAAGTTATCCCCCCCCGCTTCGCTGCAGGGATCTTCGACCGACACCAACTTGCGTCCGGTTCTAGCCGAGGAGGACGAACTGTGGCAGCAAACCCTCCGAATCGTCCAGTCCGGGATCCAGAGCCAATCCCCGCTCCACCTCCGCGAATGCCAACACCCCCGGCGATGCCCACGCCGAGTATCCTGCCAACTCCCCGGCCGATGCCGACGCCGAGCACCTTGCCGACGCCCGAGCCGATGCCGACGCCGAGCACCTTGCCGACACCCGAGCCGATGCCCAAGTCAGACACCCTGGCCAGTGCAGGCCGGAGGCTGCCGGAAGGGGGCCAGCGGCCCACAGAAGACGCGCAACTGCCCTGAGCAGACCCGAGGGGGGCGGGCCAGTCAGGGCAGTTGCGAGAACGAGTCTACCTCCTCTTGCGGGCGAATTCCCTGGTCTGGTATCCTTCCTAGGTTGCTGGGGGTGGTTGGGTCCCGGTGGGCTCCCCGGTCTTCAAAACCGGCGGCGGGCCGAATTGATCCATGAGCGCGGAAGCGGACGTGACGGGCTCAGAAACCTCGCAACACCGAGGGCGCAGACTCGCGCTGACTCGTTTATCTCCCGGTCCTCGCCCTCCGCCTGCACCGACCGGTGCGAATCTCATCGAGCCACCTAGACCACCTAGGATCGAACGGCATCCCAAACCAGCACATCTACCTGTACCCCGGTCGGTCGCGAACAACGTCCCGGTGTCTTCCCGGGAGCACCCCGAAGGGGCTCCATCGAGTTGTTAGGCAGCTCGGCACTGCTACTTCCCTGCTTCTGCAAGGAGGGTTTTGGCTGTCTCTGCCATGGCCCTGGCTCTCTGCTTCCATTCCGGCCCGGAGACGCCGACGACGATCCTCTTCGTGGGCTGCTTGAGGTCGATGTTCAGCGAGGACCAAAGCCCGCTCCATGCGATCGCTTTGATGTTTTCCAATTGGATAGACGAGCCGCGGGCGGGACTTGCGAGCATGAGGCGTCTTGATGTCAGGGCGACGATGGAGTCAAACATTTCCTCGCCGATGCGGCCAAGAACGAGTTCGAAGACTTGCTCGGCAGGTTCGAGTCTTGGATCGATGGCGTCGAGGAGTTGTTGATACGTCGGCATTGGGATCCTGATGAGTTGCGGACCGAGCCGCCTGACTCCTAGATAGACAGGCTCTAGTAACCGGCCAGGAATCGAGTTGCATCCTGAAGCCAATGAAAAGCCATGGCCGAATCAAGGTCTCTGCGCAAGGCGAGCAGGGTCAGAGGCAGGCCCCAGATGACCGCCAGGGCCAACCCCATCCCCAGCGCTACCAGCGGGGCTTGCAGGAACAGGTCGTCGTAGTGCATGAAGGTATGCGCCAGCATCGCCAGCAATCCCGATCGCCAGGCGGCCTGCCCCGGCGACGATTTGCGCAACGCCAGCCAGAACAACCCCAGGAGAGCGAAACGGTAGATCACTTCTTCGACGATCCCTGGTTGCAGGGCGTCCAGCAGGGCTGCCAGGGGAGGTTGCCAGGCTATGGGCTTTCCCTGGGTCAGTTGCAGGGCATAGACGTTCAATATCGCCAGCGGCAGGCCGATCAGCAGCCCCACGGCCAGGCTCGCCCCGAGCTTGCGCCACTCCCCGTTGGCGACGCGGAACTGAACCGGCCCGCCTTGGCGCGTCACGGCTAGGCCCCCTAAAGCCGCCAGGGTTGTGCAGATGCCCCGCACGAAAGCCTGGCCCACGTTGTCCCGCACGACGCCGAAGACCGGATAGGGCGTGAAGAGCGTGGCGAAAACCATGCCGGCCCCCACCACGCCGCCCAGTGCGAAGGCTGCGACCCAATCGCCCGTGTGGAGAGAGCGATACTTCGTGAGCAGTACCCCCAGCGAACCCACCACAGCGATCGCTGTGAAAAGGTCGTTGAACCTGGGCAGCTGGTAGCGCACGGCCAGCAGCGTGCGCAGGATAAAGATGGCCAGAAGCCCCACTGCCAGCACCAGAAACGTCCTGTCTCGCCAGAACCTGCCATTCATTGGCCTTCTCCCTTAGCCAATTGCTGACGTCGCAACTGCCCCAGCAGACCCGAGGGGGACGGGCCAGACGGGGCAGCTGCGCCTGTGAGTCTACTCCATTGGCGGAGCCGCCTATGGGCAACAGCCCTGCCTGCTCACCCGATCACCCGGAAGACAACCTCCTCGACGCTCGGCAGTTGCATCCGCTGCCGCCCTGGCTTGGGCATATCGATGGTGAAGGCAGGCGTTTGCCATTCCCGGGACAGGAACCGGCAGAACGACTTCACACGTGGGCATGAAGATGCACCGTGGCTTCGGACCTGGTGCCTTTGGTTGGAGGCTAGGTAGCCCCGCACGTGACGGGCCGCTTCGAGCGAAGTGCGGGAGCGCGAACGGAGACCAACTGCAACTTAAGCATGTCCATTTCCCCTCTTGCCTCTCCGTTCCCCGCTCTGGTATCCTTGCCGGACGTTCGGGGGTGGTTGGGTCCCGGTGGGCTCCCCGGTCTTCAAAACCGGCGGCGGGCCGCACAGCGGGCCGCGGTGGGTTCGACTCCCATCCACCCCCGCCTCAGGTGAGGGATGATTTCCGATTCGGTGACCCAGGATCTCGGTGAGAAGCTGCTGCCGTACGTCCGGCAAGTGATGACGGTCCGCAGCGTGGTGCGCGGGCAAGTAGGTGCGGAGGAGTCCGTCCAGTTCGTCGGGCCGTTGTCGGTTGACTCGGAAAAGGCCTACGAGCGCCTGTCGCGCGAGTTCGAACGGTTTGGCCTGACGCTGCTGCTTCGGTCCGACGGCGCCGATCAGGTGGCGGTGGCGGTGCCGGGACTCATTCGGCCGACTCCGTCGAATCCGTGGGTCAATTTAGGTTTGTTCATCGTGACGCTGGCAAGCGTTCTCTTCTCCGGATTGCTCAACGGAGCGACGTACGTCTTTCCCGAAGCCACCGGGCTTACGGCCAAGATCCTGCTGGACACGCGCGTGATCGGCCTTGGCCTGCTTTTTACCGCAGCCTTCCTCGGGATCCTGGTGTGCCACGAGTTCGGCCACTATTTGGCGGCGCGCTACCACGGCACGGCTGTGACGCTTCCGTACTTCCTGCCTCTGCCCGGCAGCCCGCTGGGCACATTGGGGGCGTTCATTCGACTCAAGGCGCCGCCGCGCAATCGCAAGGTGCTGCTCGACATCGGCATGGCTGGGCCGCTGGCCGGGCTGGTCATTGCAGTGCCGGTACTCCTGCTGGGGCTTGCGCTGTCTCAGGTCGTGCGCCTACCGGCCACGTCGGCCGGATTCAACTCCATCCAGCTGGAGGGCAACTCGGTCTTCTACCTCCTCGCCAAGTTCATCGTCCATGGGAAGCTGCTTCCCGCTCCCGTCTCTTACGGCGGCGTGCCCCCGTTGCTGTACTGGCTGAGATACATGTTCCTCGGGATGCCGGCTCCCCTGGGGGGCCAGGACGTTCTGCTGCACCCGCTCGCCTGGGCGGGATGGACGGGCCTTCTGGTCACGGCGCTCAATCTGATCCCGGCCGGCCAGCTCGACGGCGGGCACGCGCTGTACGTCCTCGCGGGACGACGCGTTGCGGCCGCTCTGTGGCCGGTGCTGGTCGTCGGGTTGCTTCTTCTGGGAATGGTCTGGAGCGGCTGGTGGATCTGGGCGGCGCTGCTGTTCCTGCTTGGACGGGTCTACGCCACGCCGCTGGACGACGTGACGCGCCTCGACCTGCCCAGGAAGGTGATCGCTCTCAGCGGCGTCCTCTTGTTCTTCGTCCTTTTCACCCCCATCCCGTTCCGCATGTTCTGATAGCCGCTCCTGGAAAGTCAACGCCGCGGCCATCGGCCGCGGCGTTGCTGCTTGGTTCTCCAGGCTAGCCGGAGAGGGCGGCCAGGATCTCCTGGCTGTGTCCTTCCGGTTTCACATTCTCGAACACCCGCAGGATCCTGCCGTCGGCGCCGATCAGATAGGTCGTGCGTCTGACCCCCATGTACTCGCGACCGGCGAACTTCTTCTTGCCCCACACCCCGTAGAGCTTCGACACCTTCTTGGCTTCGTCCGCCAACAGGGGGAACGGCAGATCGAACTTCTCTTTGAAGGCCGTGTGAGACTTCGAGGTGTCGGGGCTGACTCCCAAAACCACGGCGCCTGCCCGGGCATAGCGGCCGTAGTCATCACGAAAGCCGCAGGCTTCCTTGGTGCAGCCGGGTGTGTCGTCCTTGGGATAGAAGTACAAGACGACGGGCTTTCCGCGCAGATCGGATAGACGAACCGTCTTCCCTGAGTCGTCGGGGAGCTCAAAGTCCGGAGCCGGAGTCCCTTCCTTGGGTAGGGCCATGGATACCCGCCTCGGGTCGACGAGCCTACATGCGCGACAGGAGCTGGGCCTTCTTGGCCTCGAACTCCTGGTCGGTCAGGACGCCTTGCTTGCGGAGCTTGTCGAGCTCCTCGATCATAGCCGGAACGTCGTCCTTGCCGGCCCGCCGCGGCATCTCGTCGACGCCGAGGCGCTCCTTGGCGTTGAGCATAGCGGTCTTGAAATGAACCGGCCTTTCGATCCAGGCGAACCGGTTCGCCCCGAGTTCGCTGGCCGTCAGGATCTCGATATCGCCATAGTCGAGCATCCGGCCGAAGAACGACTGCTCCATCTTGACGTCGTTCACCTTCTCGAGTGAAGAGTCGATGACATTCTTATTGAATACGCCGTGGATCTGGATGACCCGTCGGTTGGTGACGACGACCTGGTTGTTCCACCAGATGATCACGTCGCGGGCGACCATGCCGAGGGGGATCAGGGCCAGGATGTAGAGGATTCCCAGAATGCCGCCGGTCAGCGGCAGGGCAATCGTCACGGCGCCCAGGATGATGACGGCGATGACGACCTCGGCCCCGATGGAGCGCAGCAGAATCGACCAGTGCTGGCGGGCGACGAACTCGACTTTCTCATTCTCGCCGAGCAGGCTTTCCAAATACGACGTGGACATGCTCCCTCCGCAGGGCGACTTCGACCGATGCCCATTATCACATGACGCCTTCGGCCGGTCGAGTCAGTGCGTGACGTAGCGCCAGACGGCGTCGAGCGCCTCCAGGGCCGTCAGGTTGCGCACCGTCATGCCAAACTGGAGGTTCGACGCGGTGAAGTCGGCCGAGGCCGGGCCGACCGAAGGATGAACGCCGTCGCTGCTCAGGCCCCGATGCGGAAGGCTGACCAGCGCCGCCCAATAGTCCAGGTACGGGAGCTCGTACTCGAGGGCCAGGTTGTAAAGGACCGTGTTCAGCGCCTCGACCCGCCCGCCGACGTCGGCGCGATCGAGCGAAGGGATGCTGCTCAGGATGGGGACCACGCCCATGTTCATGGTGGTCTCCAGGATGCTGCGCATGTTGGCTTCGTAGTCCGCCGGCGAGGTCTGCAGCACGTCGTTCGTTCCCAGCATGATGATGGCGAACGCCGGACGGACGCGGCGATACTCGCACACCAGCGGGATCTCTCCCTCCAGGCACTGCGTCGGGTCGGCCTCCTTGGACGACAGCAAGCTCCACGAGGTCCAGCCGCCGCGCGCCGCCAGCGAGCTGTTGGCGAATGAGTTGTCCGTGCGCGCCGCCTCCTGCAGGAAGGTGTCGATCACGGGCGCCAGGTAGAAGTAATCGCGCAGGTTGTAGCGCCCGCGCCCGATCGGGGTCAGGAACACCGGCGAAGCGGTGATGCTGTCGCCGACTTTGGAGAAGACGGCGGGGCGATTGCCGAGGCTCTGCCCCAGGGTGAAGATCTCCTGCATATGAGGGCCGATGTTGTGCACGAACGGGTAGCTGTCGGGCCACTGCTGAGTCGGCAGCGGGGTGGGGATGGGTCTTTCCCCGGCCTCAGCCGTGGCTGATTCGGGACTGATCTGCCCGGTCACAGGGACGCCGGATGGATCGATGAACAGCTCGACAAATCCCCTCTGGAACCATCCGTGCAATCCCGCCGGCGTGTCGCCTTCGAGCCAGGCGCTGTCGGCCGTGCGCCCGACGATCGTGACCGGTGTGCCGGGTTCGACGACCGCCAGCAGTTCTTCAGCCAATCCGGGGGAGCGGTACAGGCGCAGACCGCCACCGACCTGCGGCACACGGGCGGCGGTGCCCACCTCGGCTTCGGCGGTCGCATCCACGGGTCTGGCGGTCGGAGGGATGCGCAAGACCTGACCGGGGACGACCGCCTCGGGATTGATGCCGGGATTGGCGACGATCAGGCGTGCCAGGTCGATCTCGAACCGAACGGCGATGTCCCACAGGGTGTCCCCGGCGGCGACGACATACGTCGCCAGCGCCGCCGGCGTCGGCGTGGCCGTGGCCGTGGGAGTCGTGGGCGTGGAAGGCGTGGAGGTCAGCGTGAGAGTCGAGAACAGGAAGGGAGTCGGAGGGGAGGTCGCCAGCCACGACGGGGCGCGCAGCAGGGCGCGCGCCAGCCCGATCAGGAGAACAAGGGCGGCCAGCTCGAGGACGAGCACAAGGACCCATCGATTCTGCCTGGGCACGGCCGCATTGTAACGAGCCTGTGCCTGCGGAGCAAGGAATCCGTGTGTTATCATCGCGCTTCCATCGGCACTGGACCATGACTCATCAACGTCTGATCGGATGGGGCCTGGGCCTCACTCTGACCCTGGTCGCCTGCCAGGCGACGTCTTCGTCTGCGCCCGCATCCCCGTCGGCGGGCACGTCGACTCCAGCCGTCACCGAGGTTGCCGCCGCGACAGCCGCTGCCACCGCTGCGACTCGGTCGACGAGTGCCGCCACTGAACGCTCCGAAGACTCCACCCAGCCGCCGGCCTCCTGGCAGGACTGGCCGATCCTGCCGACGGTGAGCGAGGCGGCGCGCGCCGTCTACCAACGCGGGCTGCAACTCGGCAACGATTCGGCCGCCTTCTCGAAAGTCGGCGATTGCGGGAGCTCGCCCAGCTGGTTCCTCGGCGTCTTCGATCAAGGCGATGAGTTCTACCGGCTCGGGGATTACTCGTACCTTTCTGAGGTCATCGCCGCGTTCCCGGGATCGTTCGAACGCACGAGTGTCGCGGCACGGTCCGGGTTCAATGCGTCTTCGGTCTTCTCGCCTTTGTGGTCCGATCCGAAGGTGTGCGAGCCCGGCGAAGGGCCCCTGGCGTGCGAGTACCGCATCCACCGCCCGAGCCTGGCCTTCATCATGCTGGGCACGAACGACCGATGGCACAAAGAGGACTTCGAGGCTCGCCTGCGCGAGATCGTCGAGTACACCATCGAGCGCGGCATCGTCCCCATCCTCTCCACCAAGCCGGACAACCTCGAAGGCGACGGCAGCCTCAACGCCGCCATCGTCCGGGTAGCCGCCGACTATGAGGTCCCGTTGTGGAACGAGTGGCGGGCGATGCAGCCGCTGCCGAACCACGGGCTGCAGGCGGATGCCGCTCATCTGACCTGGGAGCCCAACTGGTTTGACAATCCCGTCGTCATGCGCTCCGGTTGGCCGGTGCGCAACCTCACCGCCCTTCAGACCCTGGACGTCGTGTGGCGCGGCCTGACCGACCGGCCTCCGGCGCAGGAGGCGCCGACGCAATTCGGCGGATGATGTATCCTTGTGCGGTTTGCCGGCACTATCCCGCCCAACGCTTCGCTAAAGGAGATCTCCATGGATATCAGTACGGCGCTGTCGTTCGTCACTCAGGATCGTGACTGGCTCAAGAAGATCGCCATCGGGGCTCTCTTGGCCATCACCGGGATCGGCTACATCCCGCTGCTCGGGTGGGCGGTGGAGATCAGCCGCCGCGTCATCCACGGTGCGTCGGAAGTGCTGCCGGATTGGAGCGACTTCGGCCGCTACATCACCGCCGGGTTGAAGTACTTCGCCGTGGCGATTGTCTGGGCCCTGCCGCTGATCCTGCTCTCGACGTGCGTCGGAGTCGCCGCAGGTGCTCTCGGGGCAGCCGCCTCCCAGAACTCCGACAGCTCCACCGTCCCGTTCATCTTGCAGATCTGCCTCGGCCTGATCTCATTGCCGTACGGTATCGCCCTCGGCCTGCTGACCCCGGCTGCGGCGGGCGTCCTGGCCGCGACCGACTCGCTCAGCGACGCCCTGAATCCGGCCAATGCATTCAAGCTGGTCCGGGCCAACCTCGGGGGGTACATCCTCTACTTGGTGATCGTGGGCGTGCTGGGCATGGTGGCAGGGATTGTCGGGACGATTGCCTGCCTCATCGGGATCTTCGTCGCCACCGCCTACGTCACGGCCGTGTCGGGCCACCTCATCGGCCAGGCATATGCCAAGGCCAAGGCGAACATGCCGGCAGCGTGAGACCCTGCTCGACGAAGTCACAGGCCGCCCGCAAGGGCGGCCTGTGTTGTCTCACGGAGTCAACGATGGCTCGACCCCGCGGCGGCTTTCAGGCAGGTGGGCTGGTGGGCCGAAGAGGGAGATCCTATGCCCTGCTTCAAGACCACACCCCGCTCGGCTGTCTCCTCACAAGACGCGTCGCTCCCGACGGGGGGTCAGGGGGGAGGCTAAGCCGACGCGGACTCGATCACGGCTTGGTGGCGATGACCTCGCCCATCCGCGAGACATCGTAGCCCGGCAAGGCGACGACCGCCTCGCGGAACTCGCGCATCCTTAGCACTTCGAGCAACGGCGCAAGCCGCGCCGACTCGTAGTGCTCGCGCGGGATCACCAGATCGTAGCGTTCCCGGAAGAGCGGAACGAAAGCCAATCCCAGCGCTTCGGCCGCCGCCCGGATGCCCAGCGCGCAATCGACTCGCCCCGAGGCTACGGCTGCGGCAACGGTCAGGTGTGTGTACTCTTCGCGATCGTAGCCCTGGACGGATCGGGGACTCAGCCCCAGGCGCTGAAGGTGATAGTCGAGGAGCAGCCGCGTGCCGGAGCCGCGCTGCCGATTGATGAAGCGCACCTGCGGCCGGGCCAAGTCCTCCAGCCCGTGCAGGTTCTTAGGGTTGGCAGCCTCGACGATCAGCCCCTGCTCGCGGCCGACCATCCCAACCAGGACCACCTGACGCCCCGGAAGGTACCGGTCGACGTAGGCAAGATTGAACTCCCCGGTCTCCGGATCAAGCAGGTGACTGCCTGCCAGATGTGCCTCGTCCCGACTGAGGGCGATCAAGCCGCCAAGGCTGCCCAGATTGGCCGAGGTCAGACGCGCGCCTCGCTCCGCCAGGAACTGGGACAGCAGATCCAGCGTCAGGTCGTGCGAGCCGAGGGCGACGATGGTGCGCTCGATGTCGGCCGGGGGACGATACAGATGCACCGTCACGCGTTCGCCGGCCTCGAGACCTTGAACGCCGGGCGGGATACGAACCAGGCCGTCGGCCCGCACCAACGATGTGAGCACGCCCGCGCCGCGGGCCAGGGGGGCGACGACCATGCGCTCCCCGACACGGCCGACCGTCACCCGCAGGAACTCGAGGTCGCCGGCCGAGGAGTGGACCTTCCGTGTGAGCACACCCTCCACGGTGGGTGACTCGGCTGCCGGCCTGCCGGTCCAGCGTGCCAGGAGCGGCTCGACGAAGATCTCCCCGGTCAGCGCTGCCGAAACGGGGAACCCCGGCACACCCACGATCGGCACGCGGGGCTTTCGCTCCCCGCCCGCCCGTCGCAGCATCCCAATGACCACCGGGTGGCCCGGCCGCACGGCCACGCCGTGGACGAGCAGGTCACCCATGGAAGCGATGATCGATGCGCTGAAATCCTCCGAACCGGCCGAGGACCCGGCGTTGAGAAGGACAAGGTCATGCGATTCAGCCGCGGAGGAAACCGACGAGCGGATTTGACCCATGTCGTCCGGCACAATGGCGTACCTCGTCGCGCTCCCGCCCCACGCCTCCACCTGGGCCGCCAGGACGATCGAGTTGAATTCGGGGATCTCTCCCGGCCCCGCCGGCGCCCCGGCCGGCACGAGTTCGTTGCCGGTGGGGATGATGGCGACGGATGGGCGGCGGGCGACGCGAACGTGCGTCACCCCGCAGGCCGCCAGCGCGCCGAGGTCAACCGGTCGCAGGGCGTGTCCGGAAGGGAGTGCCAGTTCCGTCGCAACGAGGTCCTCTCCGATTGGCCGCACATGCGTCCAGGGTGGAGTCGGTTTGCGGATGCGAATCGCGCCGTGGCTGCGTCGGTCGGGCCCCGGGTCGATCGGCTCGACGTCCTCGACCGGCACGACGGCGTCCGTGCCGTCGGGAAGAGCCTCTCCCGTATCGACATAGACGGCCTCGTCTCCAACACGCAGGTCGATCGGCCGCCGTTCACTGGCCTCCGAGGTGGACGCGGCTGCCACGGCATATCCGTCCATGGCGGCGCCGTGATAGTGCGGCGAGGAGCGGCGGGCCCAGACGGGCTCGGCCGTGATCCGGCCGAGGCCCTGGTCGATCGGGATCTCTTCCGAGCCAAGCCGATTCCATAACCCGTCTTCCTGCAGGGCGCGAATCCAGCGGTCCCACGCTTCATGGAGAGGGATATCGTGCAGGTAGACCGGGGGCTCGACGGCCGGCATGCGTGAGGCCGCGACTCAGAAACGTTCCACGTCGACCAGGCCGCCGGCCGACAACCCGGTGGCGTCCGCGGGAATGCGCACGAGGCCGTCGGCGCGTACCAGGGAGAAGATCAAGTTGGACTTACCGAAGACCGGATCAGCGGACCAACCGTCAGGCGTCGCCGCCAGCCGAACGGGGACGTAGTCCTCGCGGCCGGTCTCGGACGGGATGTTGGCCGTCAAGCGTGCACGAATGCGGCCTGCCGGGGCTTCGGGCTTCGCTCCGCCAAGGCGCCTCACGGCCGGGACGACGGTCAGCCAGGCGATGACGAGCGCGCTGACCGGGTTGCCGGGGAGGCCCACGAGGGGGACCTTGCCCGCCACGCCCAGGATGGTTGGCTTTCCGGGCTTGATCGCCAGACCGTGCACCAGCACCCCGGGCGTTCCCAACCCGGCCAGCACATCGGCGCTCATGTCGCGGGCGCTGGCCGAAGACCCGGCGGTCACGATGACCAGATCGCTTTCGGCGTGCGCCCGACGGGCCGTCTCCTCGAGCAACTCCTTCCGATCCGGAATGATGCCGTACAGCCTGGGTTCGCCTCCAGCGCGCGTCACAACCGCGGCGAGCGTGTAGCTGTTGATATCCCGCACCTGGCCCGGGCGTGGTTCGGCCTGCGGAGGCACAACCTCGTCTCCCGTCGAGAGGATGGCGACGCGCGGCCGCGCGAAGACCTCGACCGTCGTCAGCCCCAAAGCCAGCAGACCACCCAGCTCCTGTGGTCGGAGGCGGATTCCCGCCTCGAGCAGGACATCGCCAGGTTGAACGTCCTCACCGGCTCGAATGACGTTCTGACCCGAGGCTGCGGCTCGATAGATCTCGACCTCGGAGGGAGGAATCGATTGCGTGTCCTCCAGCATGACGACTGCCGACGCCCCCTCCGGGATCATCCCGCCGGTGTGGACCAGCAGGGCCTCGCCAGGGCCGACGGGCCGATCGGCCGATCCGCCCATCGGCACTTCCCCGACGACGCGCAGGTAGGCCGGCAGGCTCGCCGACGCCCCGAAGGTGTCCTCGGCGCGAAGCGCGTAGCCGTCGACGTTGGAGCGGGGGAACGAAGGCAGGGCGTGAGGCGCGGTGACGGTTTCCGCCAGCACGCGGTCCAGAGCCGATTCGGTCGGCACGCGCTCCCGGGCCACCGGAGGCTTGGCCGGGAACGCTTCGAGCCATCGTCTCAGCGCTTCGGCGGGAGGAGTCAGACGCAGGAATTCGGGCATGTCAGGCTGATAGGAATCCTACCGCTTCCGCGAGTGCCGTCAATGCGAACAGGCCCACCGCGGCGCCGGCTGTCCAGGTCCATCCGCTTCCGGAGCGCACGCTGCGACGAAGCTGGACGACATGCCCGCAGGCGGCCAGCCCGACGATAAGCACGGGCCACCATAGCAGGGGCCCCAGCTCGATGATCCGGCTGGTGACGAGCGCGGCAACTCCCAGAACGATCACGATCAGATGCAGCCGGACCGACGCCGGCACGCCCAGTCGCGCCACAAGGGTCCGCTTTCCAGATTGCAGATCGGCCTCGACGTCTGGAATCTCCAGGACCATGAGCATGGCTCCGTGGAAGAGGAACAAAGGCAGGACAGCTAGCACAAGACCCCACGCCAGGAAGTCCGCCTGAAGGGTGAAGGCCAGCGTGGGGACCAGCACCGCCACGACGAGGGAAGCGACGATCTCGCCCAGGCCTCGCTCGACGAGTCTCAACGGCGGGGCCGAGTAGGACCATGCCCCGAAGGCCATTGCAGCGATCACCCATTTGGACAGGTTTGCCGCGGCGCCGGTCATCAGCATCCGCCCGAAGACCAGGGCAAAGCCGACGGCGGCGGCCGCCGCGCCCCAGGCTGCCACCGAACGCGAGAGTCCACCCAGGGCCAGGGCGCCGCTGCCTCCGCTGAACGGTGTGCGTTGCCGGTTGCCTCGATCGCCGGGAGCGTCGAAGTATTCATTCGAGAAATGGACCATCAGCTGCAGCGTGGAGACAATAGCCTGGCACTGGAAGTAGAGGACAGGATCGATGACCTCTCCCATCGAGCGGGCGATCAAACTGCCGACGGCAACGAGGAGAAACCCGCCGAGAAGGAAGAACGGACGACTGAGCTGGACCAGGAGGCGGATGTTCCGACGAGTCACGAGGTCGGCGAGGCGCGGAACAGGTCGGTCACGGGCTCCTCGTCATCGGCGTGAGTGCTCAGCCGCAGGACGATTGCCGTGCCGCCGTCGGCCGTTACCCGGAAAGCCACTCCGAAGGGAACGAGGACGGCCATCGGTTCGCTGGGGGAAAGCCTGGCTGTCGAAGCGGAGGTCGGCGACGTCGGCCGAAGGTCCTCCCATTCGAAGGTGGCCTTGCCCTCGATGAGGGCCCAGACTTCATCGGCTGTGGTGCGTTGCTTCATCGACAGAGTGATGCCGTCCTCCAACCGCAGGACGTCCGCCTGGCCAAACCGTCGCAGAAGGCGGTCGGACGACTGCAGGGCGATCCATCGGCCCACGCCCGCCCCGACCTGGAGCGAGGGCAGACGCAGCGAGACGAGGTCGTGGATGCCGGGGACGGGGACAACGGTTCGGTCGTCAGCCGCGGTATCGCCTGCCTTGGCCGCCGAAAGGGCCTTCTGGATATCGGCGGCGTGTTCTCTGCGGTGGTCGGCCATTCGGCGAAAGTAGCCCTCGACGCTCAGCATCTTCCCGCTCGGATGGCGGCCCACGCGGTCGAGGTCGCCGGGGTCTACTTCGGTCAGGGCGGCCGCGGTTGCTTCGTGGCCGCGCTCCAACTCTTCCAGAATCTGGTCGTAGGTCCGCGTGGCGCGCTTCCGGACAGCTGAGCGATTCCAGCGGTTGAGGTCGAAGTCATCCGGCACGGTCGGTTGCCCGGCGAGCAGGCGGCGAATCTGCCCGAGGAGCCCATGCTCGGCATCGGCCACGTGTGCCACCACATCCTGGACGTTCCAGTCCACGCCCTCCGAATGGTAGACGTGCTGCTCCAGGTCGGCCGACTGGAGGC
This sequence comes from Anaerolineales bacterium, assembly GCA_035455265.1. GTDB lineage: Bacteria > Chloroflexota > Anaerolineae > Anaerolineales > E44-bin32 > MGOM01. Next base: position 7,421 of record DATIFK010000050.1, on the reverse strand, counting down.
CGGAGAGGACGGCCCACGTCTGGCGATGGGCCAGGTTCACGTAATCGAGGAGACTGCGGATTCGTTCGTTCAAGATTGCGATCCTTCTGCGGCGCTGTCGTCGTCGGAGGGTTCGACGGGCCGGCCGGTCTTGAGGGCGCGCCGCGCATCGCGCAGGTGAATCATCGGATGACGGTAGAGCAGCTTGAGTACGGAGCGCAAGTCCGTCTCGCCGAACCACGGATGGCGGCCGCGACGGTCGAGGTCGGCGGGTCGGAGGGCGGCGACGGTTGCCACGCTCTGCGCGCGAGCGCGGCGGAACGCTTCCAGCAGCTCTTCGGTCGGGCGCAGACTGAGCTGCGGGACCTCAGCCTCGTTGAACTCGTCGATGTCGAAATCGGCCGGGACGCCCCGGCCGCCCTGCAGCAGGAGTCGCAGGTACTCGACGTACGTCCGCTCGGCGGAGACGAAGTGAGCGAGCAGGTCGTGCACGCGCCATCCCGATCCGCCGAGGTAAACCTGGCGGCCCAGGTCTTCCTCCGAAAGCGATTCGAAGAAGGCTGCCGTCTTGACGCCCTCCTCCTCCAGCCGGCGCCTCACCAACTCGAGCTCCTCGCTCATCGGAGGTGGTCTCCACCGTCGACGAAGAGGACTTCACCGGTGAGGTAGTCGTTCTCCAGGCAGAACACAACCGCCTCGGCGACATCTTGGGAGGTGCCGGTGCGTGCCAGCGGCAGAGCACGACCAAGGGCGGTCCAGCGGCCCTCCGGCATTCGTCCCGGTTTCTCGACCGGCCCCGGTGCGACGGCGTTGACCCGGACCTTGGGTGCGAGGGCCACCGCCGCCACGCGGGTCAGCATTTCGAGGCCGGCTTTGCTGACCGAGTGTGCGGGGTAGCGCGGCCAGGGCCAATGAGCGGCAGAGTCCGAGATGTTGACAATGGCGCCGCCGTCGCCGGCGAGCATGCGCCGGGCCGCCTGTTGCAGGCACAGGAACGGGCCGCGCAAGTTGAGGTCCAGCACGCGGTCCCAATCGGCTTCGGTGAGATAGAGAAGCTCTTGGGCCTCCAGCTCAGCCGCCGAGTTGACCAGGACGTCGATACGGCCGAGTGAGGCGTCGATCGTCTCGAACATTCGGACGACGTCCTCGGCCAGGCGCAGGTCCGCACGGGCCCGAACAGCCCGTACGCCGAGCGCCTCGGCCTCGCGTTCCGTGGCCTCGGCTTCCGCCTCAGCGCTGTGGTAGTGGAGCGCCACATCGCAGCCTCGCTGAGCCAGGGCGAGCGCGATGCTTCGGCCGACGCGGTGGGCGGCGCCCGTTACCAGGGCCTTCTTACCTCTCAACTCCATTGCCTGCCCTCGGCGGTCGAGGTTCCTCACCGTCGGAAGAAGTTGGACACGAAGAACCACAGGTTGGCCGGCCGCTCGGCCAGGCGCCGGACCGTATAGGGATACCACTCCGTACCGTAGGGCACATAGATCCGCACCGGATACCCTTCAGCGGCCAACGTCTCCTGCAGGTCCCTGCGGATCCCATACAGCATCTGGAACTCGAGGGCCGATTTCGGCAGCCCAACACGTTCAGCGTGCTCCTTGGCGGCCTCGATTCGCGCCGGATCGTGGGTGGCAATGGCCGTTCGAGGTGGGATCCGGCCATCGGATGAGACCGGTTGGCTGCCGCCAGCGACAGCGGCGTCGATCATCATCGCCGCCAGGACGTCGTAGTTCGCATCTACCTCGCGCTTCTTCTGGTAAGCGAGGTGCGGCGGTTCCCGGTACGCCCCTTTGACGAGGCGGATGCGCGCACCGGAGCCGGCCAGACTCTGCACGTCGTCGCGGCTGCGGAAGAGGTACGACTGCACCGCCACACCGACATTGTCCAGGCCTTCCGATCTCAGCGCGCGGTAGGTCTGGAAGGTGCGGTCGATGGTCGGAGAATCTTCGATGTCGATGCGGACGAAGCCCCCGCATTCCCTGGCCTTGCTGACGACACGGAGCAGGTTGTCGAGGCAAACCTGCCCGTTCAGGTTGAGCCCCAGTTGCGTCAGCTTCAGCGAAACGTTGGCCTTGACGCCGGTTTCGCAGATGCGGTCGATCAGCAGCAGATAATCCTCGGCGGCGCGGCGGGCGTCGTCCGGGCTGCTGACGTTCTCCCCAAGATGGTCGAGGGTGACGTTCATCCCCTTCTTGTTGACGAGGCGAACGGCTTCGATGGCCTGATCCAGCGAGTCTCCGGCCACGAAGCGGCTGGCGGCGCGCCAGGCGAAGGACCAGCGGGTCACGAGGTTGCGAGCCCAGCGGGCCTTCGAGAGGTACAGAAGGAGAGTCTTCAGCACAGCGAGGCCTCCTGGAGGGGGTGGAAAGGAGTCATGGGGAGTACGAGGCGCGTGCCGAACACAGCCAGCTGCGAGCTGGTCCCCAGGTGCGAAGGGTCCCCGATCGCCTGGGAACCGCAGGACAGACCAGCGGGCTGGATTCTAGCAGTCTTTGTCCGGCGAGGCAGGCGCCTGAGCGCGGGTGATAGAATTCGCGCTCATGTTCGATCCGTTGAGAAGTGAGGCACCCGCAGGCCAGGCACCGGGCCTGGTCGAAACGCAGCCGCATCGCCTCCCGCTGACATCCACCCCGCGCCGTCCCTCGAGGCTGGCAGCCGCGGTGTTCGGGCTGCTCCTGGGCCTGACCAGCTCGCTCTACCTGCTCTACCCGGATCGCACCAACATCCTCCTGCTCGGCTCCGACCGGCGGCCGAACGAATCCGGCCCGGCGCGCAGCGACACGATGATCCTGACGACGGTCCTCCCCCTCGAGCCGTACGTCGGCGCGCTCTCGATCCCGCGTGATCTGTGGGTGGACATTCCCGGATTCGGCCCGAACCGCATCAACGCCGCCTCGTTCTTGGCGGAAGCGGCGCAACCGGGCAGCGGGCCCCGGGCAGCGGTGGAGACGGTCAGGGCCAACTTCGGCGTCGACGTGGACGCCTACATCAGCCTCGATTTCGTCGGATTCGTTCGCTTCATCGATGGACTGGGCGGCGTCGACATCGATCTAGCGCAACCGACAGGCGGCTACGAGGCCGGGCGCCATCATCTGAACGGGACCGAGGCGCTGGCCTTTGCCCGCGATCGTAAGGGTAGCGACGACTTCTTTCGGATGGCCCGGGGCCAGATTCTGTTGCAGTCCATCCTGCGGCGGATGATGCATCCTCTCGTCTGGCCGCGCTGGCCCGTGGCGTTTGTCGGGCTCCTGGGAGCGTTGCACACGGATCTGCCGCCCTGGGAATGGCCGCGCGTGGCCTTTGCCCTGGCGCGTGTCGGGCCGGGCGGGGTGGATGGACGGGTCATCGGGCGGGACATGGCCCACGGGTTCACCACGAATGGCGGCGCCCAGGTGCTGGCGCCGGATTGGGCCCGCATCAACCCTGTCCTCCTGGAAATGTTCGGCCAGTAGGGAGCGGCAGGGACTCCGTTGGTATAATGGCGTCCGCGCGGCCCACTAGCTCCGCTGGCAGAGCAGCGGAGTCTCGAGCAGTGGGTTGCAGGGTCCCGTAGCTCAACTGGCAGAGCAGACGACTCTTAATCGCCTGGTTGGAGGTTCGAGTCCTCCCGGGATCACCACTACTGCGGGCTCCCCAGAGGGAGCCCGCAGCCTCAAATGGCCACCCTGGCGCATCTGCTCATCCGGTTCGGAGGATACCTGAAGGCCATGTTGGCGGCTGCACCGTTTGTTGATGCGAAGGCTCCCTCCTGGCCAAGGATGCTGGCCCTGACGCTCGGTATCGTCAGCATATTGGTGTCAGGTTGCGGTTCCGTGGCGAAGACAGCCACCCAGGGACCCGAGTTGGAAGCCAGCAGCACGGTTCTGCCGACGCAGCCGGCGGCAAGGACTGCCGCCCAGGTCCTGAGGAACCCTTCGATGGACTACTGCTTCGCTTACCCGGAGGGATTTGCGCATTCAGGCAAGGCCGACCATACGGTGGTCGTCGGCACAGGTCCGGATCCTGGATTGCTGTGGGTCGACGTCGCCGACGCCGGTGGGCGGACAGCGCAGGATGTCGCGGATAGCGAAGCGGCCGCCGATCCTGGGCTGAATCCCCCTCGCTCGACTCTGATGTTGGGCGGCAAAGAAGCGCTGAGGCTGGATGGATTGCCAGGGCAAGACGCTGTCCGGAGAGTCTACATCGTCCACGATGGGAGCCTCTACACCTTGACTTTCTCGCCGTATCAGTCCGGCCGCGCCGCGGCCGACGCGCAAATGGAGACGCTCTACGCTGCGGTGACTCCATCCTGGGTGTGGATCTCATCCGGTGCTCCCTGCCCGGCAGGAGCCTGACGCCTCCAACAACGGCATGAACGTCTAACACAACGGGCTCCCTCTTGGGGAGCCCGTTGTATTGTGGGCTTGGCACTCTACTCGGGGATGTTGCACTCCCCGGGGACGCAGGTCGGGGTTTCGGTCGGAGTCTCAGTGGCCGTCGCCGTCGCGGTCGGTGTATCCGATGGCGTTGGCGTCAGGGAGGCCGTCGGTGACAGGGTCGCCGTCGGCGTTTGTGATGCGGTGGGGCTGACGGTCGGCGAGACGGTCGCCGTCGGGGTGGACAGCCGTTCGTACCAGAAGTGCACGTTGGCTGAACCGTTCTGCTCGTAGTACTCGACGACGATCTCCACCTTCTTGGACAGACTGACTTCCACGCTGTAGGTCTGTCCCGAGCCGTTGTGCCATTGGTTGATCACACGTGTGCCGTTGATGTACACGCGGACGCCGTCGTCGGCGGTGACGTTCAGCCGATAGCGACCGGAGTCGAACCGGATCGTCCGAGTCCAGCGGGCGGAGAAATCGTTCCTGGGGATGCCCGGGAAGGGCGCGCCGTTCCCCCAGTCGAAGTTGACGTCCTTGTCGTTGCGTTCGAGGACCGGGTCCCCGGCCAGGCTGCGATTGTCGAAGTACTCTCCCTGCCAGTCGGCGAAATCCGTCACGCGCGACCAGGTCAGGCGGACGCTCGCCCGTCCTTCGTTCTCGTAATACTCCAGGCGCAGGTCGTGCTTCCCTTCCAGCAGGGGTACGGTGACGGCCTCCTCGCGCTCGCTGCCGTCGTTCCATTCGTTGATGACGCGCTCGTCGTCGATCCACAATCGGGCACCGTCGTCCATCCGAACACGGAACTGGTAGGTCCCGCCGGCGAAATCGACCTCGGTCGTCCAGCGCACCGAGAAGTCATCCGGCGAGATCGATGTGGCGGGAGACGATCGGTCCCAATCGAAGTCGATCTTCGGGTCCTGCCGAACCATCTCCGGCGTACCGGACAAGCGGGGGTTGTCGAAGTATTCGCCGTGCCAGATGCCTGCGGCCGAGGCCGACTCGACATTGACGAGCACCCAAAACGCGGTTGTCGCATCCTGGCCGACGCCGAAGAACCCGCCGGTCGGGTTCTGCAGCATCCAGTTGCCGCGATAGGTTCCCGCGGTCAGGGGTGCGGTCAGAGGAAGCTCGATGTCGACGGTCTCACCCGGCGCGACCGTGCCCAGAAGCGGAGTGGCGGCGGACGAACCGAGGTTCTGACCGCTGACGAACGCGACGCGGTAGGACGTCGTCCACGTGCACGTCCCGGAGTTGCGGAGCCGCCAGACCTTGTCGAAGTCCGCGCCGGCCAGAACCCAGGTCCCATCCGGGATGGTCACGTCGGCGACAAAGGTCGCAGCATCTTCGCAGGTGATCGGCGGGGAGGTCGGCACGATCGTGGGGCGCGCCTCGGGTACGGGTAGGAAGTCGTAGTCCCATCCGAAGTCGACGCCGGTGCGAATCTCACCCGGCGCGAGCTGGACGGTGACGCTGGCGGTGGTCTCGGCTTGGCCGGGCGGGGCGGTCCATCGGCCGGGGACCAACTGCATCAAGGGTTGATCGACGGCGTCGACCGAGACGCAATACGCCCCCGGAGGCAGGTCGGGAAAGACGAACGTGCCGTCGCCCATAGCTTCGTTGCGCTCCGCCGGCGCGGCAGGGCACGCGCCGAGTCCCAGCGACACCTGAACGCCGGCCAATGGAGGCTCGGAGGGGTCCAAGACGCCATTGGCGGTGAACGATCCGTTCCCCAGGTCGATGCAGCCCGGCGACGCGATCGCCGGCTCCGAGCCGCGTGCCTCCGTGACGGCGCACTGGTCGTGCCAGACGCGGCCTGAGATGGCGCCGGGGGCTGTCGCCGGCGAAGGCGACGCCAACGGCACCGGGGGCGGTACCGCGGTGGGGGCGAAGAAGAAGAGGTAGGTCGCGGCGGCGATAATGACCACGACGCCGAGGGCGAGGCCGGCGAACAGCCCGGCAGCAGCCCAGGTCATCCACGGATTGCGTTGAAGCCACATGCTCGTCCTCCCCGGGGCGCTTCAGGCGCAGACATTCAAGGATAGACGTACCGAACCAGGTGGATGTTCCCATTCTACCGAAGATGGGCCCGCCGAGTAAGGGAAGTCCAGACTCTCTTGGTGCCGTGGTCCAGGTGGGGACTTCTCCGCCCGTTCAGCTCGAAGGAATCAAAACGGCCGCCTTCAGGCGGCCGTCGGTCTTCACCGATGGGGGATTACCGGCGTGGTCGCGAGAACGGGTCGAGGGAAGCGACGCGGTCGAGACATTGACGGCGCTGTTCGCGGTTGGCGATGCAGCGCGCCAGCCACAGCCAGGCCACGACGTTCTCGGGTTGGCTCTTCAGCACCCAGGCGAGGATCGCCTTGCCGGTGTCGTAATCCTTCGAGCGGACCTTCTGAACGGCGAGTTCTACGGCTTCGCTGATTGTGGGCATTCGCTGAAGGGCCATCTCATCCTCCGGTCCGGCTGTTGCCTTGCCGTCCTGCCAGCATGGTAGCATGCGCCCGGCAGCGACTGCGATTACAGGCGCCTTACAGACGGGGCGAGCGAAGTAAGGCGGGCGTAAGGTCCATCGGGAACCAACAGGGATACGATGGAAGCGCAGACCGTTCGAGGCGTGTGGTTCGGGGACAACAAAACCTATAGGAGACTCGGGTGTCTCGATGCCGGGCCCCTCGTGGCAACCGGCCGGCGCCCCGAAAGGATCCTCCACCGCCCCCTGAACCCTCCCGCGAAGCGGTTTGCCTCCTCCTCCTGATGAGCCCCCGCCCTGAGCGGGGGCTCACGATTTGCCAGAGGGGAGCTGCTACCTCAACGCTGCCTCCGCATCGGTAGTCGGAGAGCGCTACGACACTCGAACGCTCACGCCCAACGACCTCTTTGCTGCAGATCAAGCTTCAAGTCCCTAGCGGAATGCTTCGCGATCGCGCTTCGCATCCCGAAGGGGATCCCCGGTAGGGTCGAGGTCCATCGCGTGGTTCAGGCGACGTTGCGCTGGCAAGCCGCTATGGTACACTCCCCGACACGGTCGGCAGCAGGCCGGGAGGGCCCATGGCGGCACAGGCCAAGCGCGTCGTGTGCATCGAAGAC
>DATIFK010000049.1:0-43249 GCA_035455265.1 Anaerolineales bacterium | reverse complement strand
GCCTACGGGTACCTCCCGCTGGGGCTCGCCAAGCCCGGCACGCGCCTGGAGATCGAGTGGTTCGGCGAACGAATCGGGGTCGAAGTGATGAGAGAACCGTTGTTCGACCCGAAGAATGAGAGGATCAAGGCGTAGGCAGCGTCGGCCCAAGAAGGCTGACGGCCCTTCGACAGCGCCGTCGAAGGGCACAAGGCGGAAGCGAGCCGGACGCGCGCGACATCCCAGCCGTCCATCCTGATGACTGAATACTGACGACTGACGACTCTTATCTGCCCCTGTCATCCAACGACTGACATAGAGGTAGGAGGCGGCCCTATGGAGGCGGCCGGCAGGGACGGATAGGCTGGAAGCGTCCACACGGTTGCCGCTTCGCGGCCAGCCGAAGGAGGCGCCAATGGAGTTCGAATCCCAAGCCGTTGTGAGAACCAAGGATGGCCTGGATGTGGGCCACGTGGAACGAGTGGTGCTGGACCCGGAAAGCAAGGAGGTCACGCACGTCGTCCTGGGCAAAGGCGTGATGGAAGAGGAGAAGGTCATCCCGCTCGGCCTGGTTGGGCCGAGCACCGAGGACGGTGTGACGATCCGTGGAGAGGCGAGCGAGCTCGAACATCTACTCCCGTTCGAAGAGAAGCACATTGTCGAGGTCGGGCCATCAGGGCCGTCGAGCCACGCCTCGACGCCCGCATCGCCGATCTTCCCTGGGGCCGGATACGGTCAGCCGGTGGTCCCACTGGAACCACTGACGGAGTCGGGGACGCGACCTGTCGTCGAGGTGACCCGGAACATCCCACAGGGCACGGTTCCGCTCAAGATCGGTGCCAAAGTGATCGCATCGGACGGCCGCACGGTGGGCCGCATCGAGCGCGTGCTGACCGACGGGGTGACAGATCATGCTACCGACCTCGTCGTCGCCCGCGGGTTTCTGACCAAGTCGCGGCGACGCATCCCTCTCGACTGGGTCCGCCATGTGGGAGAATCCCGGGTGGAGCTGGATGTAGGATCGAGAACCTTCGAAGAGGCCCGCCAGGTCGCCCGCTGACGGCTGGCGCGGCCGCGGTCGCTCCGGAGGGATCGTCTCCGAGGGAGGAATGGATGGCCACAACCCGGCAAGTCGCAGCCGCTCGCCGAAACATCCGCAAGGCTTCCGCTCGCTGGAAGTCCATGTCACGCCGGGCGCGTGCGCGCGCCCAACCTCAAGGTCGCAGCCGCCGGCGCCCGGGCAGCACAGGCACGGGCAAGTACTACCGTGTCGCGGTTCGCCCGAAGAGCGGCTTCTCCAGTTTCCGCACGCAGGACGTCGGCCGTCCAGGCCACATCCAGCGCGTGGCGGGGCGCAGGCCGAGCGGGTCGTGGGCGACCGTGACGTGGCTGATTGGAAAGGAAGACGCCCACCTCGAGCGCGGTCGGCTGGTCGCCGACACCCCGGCGGCTCGCAAGCTGTTGCGCCAGCTGGGCTCGGCTCCGATCCGCATCGGGGGCGACCGCTTCAAGGCGCAGGATCGACCGAACGTCCCGGAGCGGCGCAAGCCCACCGCGGCTCAGCGGCGAGCTCGCAGCCGGAACATCAAGAAGGCCCAGGCGGCGCGGCGCCGCCGGCCCGCCTGAAGAAGACGAAGATCGGCTTGCCCCAGCAAGCCGGTCTTCGCAGACGCTGAGGGGATCTTCAGGCAAAGAGGGCGCGGGCGCCCTCGATGTGGACAACGCCGCTCTTCACGAGAGCGGGCGGGCCCTTCTTCAGGCTCGCCTTCTCACCGTCCGGGTCGCCCAGGCATGTGACAACGGCGTCGGCCGGGCTGAGGTCTTCCTTCTCGGTGTAGACGTTGGTCGTCGCCAACACGCGCATCCCGGCGGCCTTGCCGGCGAGGACGCCGTTGCGCGAATCCTCCACGACGAGGACGTCGTCGGGAGTCAGGCCCGTCTTCTGCAGCGCCAGGTTGTAGATCTCGGGATCGGGTTTCTTCTTGGAGACGACGTCGCCGGCCAAAACGACGTCGAAGGGGATGTCCTTCAGAATCTGGTAGGCGATGGCGTGGGCGGCCTTTTCGCTGGAGGTCGTGCACACCGCCAGCTTCAACCCGGCCGAGGTGGCCTCGCGCAGGAAGCGGTGGACGCCCGGGCGCAGCGGCAGCCGGCCGGACTCGACCAGCTCGATGAACATCGCCGTCTTGCGCTTGTGCATTTGAGCGATCAGGTCGTCGACCTGTTCCGGCGCGACCGGCTTGCCGAAGCCCTTCGTCTGCAGATAGTGCTTCATCCTCTCCTTGCCCCCGGCGATCTGCAGCAGCTCGTGATACTCATCCACACTCCACGCGACGGGGAAGCCGAACTCCTTGAAGGTCTCGTTGAAGGTGACGCGGTGGCCATCCCGCTCGGTGTCGATGATCACCCCATCCTGATCGAAGAAGATGCCCTTGAGGGTGCCCATGTCAAGCCTCCGGGTCAGGCCTGGAAGAAATCGCGGATGGTCTGGATCGCCAGCCGGTTCTCTTCCTGGGAGCCGATGGTGATGCGGAACCAGCCGTCGCTGCCATACATCTCAGACTGGGGGCGGAAGATCAGGCCTCGTTTCAGCGCGAAGTCGATCATGCCTTTGCCGCTGCGGCCGGCGGCTCCGCCGTCGAACAGGATGTAATTGCCGTAGGAGTGGTAGACCGTCAGGCCGGGGACGTCGCTGAGGGACTCCTCGATGAACATGACCTCGCTGTTGTTGAACTGCACGCGCTGGCGCAGGCCATCGGTGTCCTCCAGGGCGGCCAGGCCGGCCCACATGACGATGGTCCCCATGTTCCAGGGGATCAGCATCGCCGAGACGGCGGCCGCCACGGACGGGTCGGCCAGCAGATACCCGAAGCGCAGGCCCGCCAGGCCGTAGGCCTTGGACAGGGTTCGGGTGATGATGACGTTCTTGTACTTCTGGATCAGCCCCACCTGGGACTTGCCCAACCCGGCGAACTCGACGTAGGCCTCATCGACCACGAATGGCACGCCGGTCTCGGCGATGCGCATGAAGCCTTCGGGCTCCATGAAGTTGCCCGTCGGGTTGTTGGGATTGGCGATGACGATGACCTTGGTCTTCGGGGTGATGGCCCGCAGGATGGCTTCGGGATCGTAGAGAAGCTGCTTGTCCTTGTGCTGCATCGGGACGCTGACGAGCTTGCCGCCGACGGCGGCGCAGCGCAGCTTGTAGATGCCGAAGCAAGGGGTGTGCTGAATGACTTCCTCGCCTGGGGCGACCAGGCTGCGCCAGATCAGGTCGTAGATCTCGCTCGAGCCGTTGCCCAGCACGACGTTTTCCGGCCCGGGCAGGCTGTTGATCTGGGCGATCTTGCTGCGCACCACCAGGCCCTGGTCGGGGTAGCGGTGGGCCATGCGTGCGTACTTGTCGATGGCCTCCAGGACCTTGGGCGAAGGCGGGTTGGGATTCTCGTTCGACATCATGCGGTGCAGGTTGGGATCGCGCCAGGCCAGCTCGATGTGGGACGAGATGTACATCTTCTGGCCTTTGAGCCAGGGAACATAGTAATCATCCATAGGTTTCATGAGTCACTCCGAGTGGATAGTGGTGAGTGGTCAGTGGCCAGAGGCGGATGGGTCGGTAATAGGCTCACCACTGACCACTGACGACTGATGACCGATGATTGATCTCATGCCTTGCCCGGGCTTTTGAGCATGTCCATCCAATGCATGATGGCGGTGCGGGTGGCGTCCTTGGCCGCCACGTCGATCTTTCCCGGGTCGTATTCCTCGCGGTGTTGGGTGATGTAATCGAAGGTCGAGTCGATCAGGGTGTATTTGAGTTCCGTCGACACGTTGAACTTCGACCCGCCGACGGCGATCAAGCGCTCGATGTACTCCGGCGGCAGCCCGGTGCCGCCGTGGACGACGAGCGGCACACGCACGCCCTTTCCGTTGAGCAGGCGGTGGATCTCCTCCAGCCGCTCGAAATGGACCTTGGGGTTCTTGGTCTTGTAGACCCCGTGGGCCGTGCCGATGGCCGGCGCGAACAGGTCCAGCCCGGTGCGCTCGACGAACTCGATCGACTGTTTGGGATTGGCCAGCTGGGCCTCGTCCTCGGTTACCTTGATCTGGTCCTCGACCCCGGAGACCGTGCCCAGCTCGCCCTCGGTGCTGATGCCGCCCTTGGCGTGACAATAGTCGACGATCTCCTTCGTTTGACGGATGTTCTCTTCGAAGGGCAGCTTGGAGGCGTCGATCATGATGTTGGTGTAGCCGGCGTCGGCGCAGGTCTTGCAGTAGGCGACCTCGGTGCAGTGGTCGAGGTGCAGGCACACCGGCACGGGTGCCTGTGACGCCAGGGTACGGTAGATGGCCACGAACACATCCGGGCGGAGGAACTTGGACGGCTTGACCGAGGTCTGAATGATGACCGGGGCTTTCTTCTCGACCGCCGCCTCGACCACGGCCTCGAGTTGGATCAGGCTGGTGACGTTGAAGGCGCCGACGGCGTACTTTCCTTTGGTGGCTTCGACGAGCATTTCCTTGGCGCTGGCGATGGACACGGCTTCCTCCTATCCGGCATGGGGTTCCGCAGGCCGGGACTGGGGGCGATAGCTTCCGGTCTCGACGCGGAAGGTATAGCGATCGCCGCGGTAGTAGGATCGCAGCACTTCCAGCGGGCGATCGTCGGACGTGTAGGCAACGCTTTCCAGGAACATGCAGGGCGTGTCGCCGGGCAGGCGCAGCCGCCGGGCGACGTCGTCCGGAGGACGGACGGCCTGGAGGGTCTGGACGGAATGATGCAGATCGGCCCGGAACTCGCGCACGAGCAGCTGGTACATCGAGCCGCGGATATCGAGCTCGAGCAGGCGGCCGAAGACGCGGAAATCGTAGTACTGGCGTTCCAGGACGAAGGGCGTCGAGTCGGCCAGGCGCAGGCGTTCGATGCAAACCAGGCTCGAGCGCGGCGGCAGACGCAGGCGGGAGGCCAGGTCGGGAGTGGCGGGGAGGCGAACCTTGGTCAGGATGGTGTCTTCGACCTGGACGTTGCCCAGTTCGAAGTCGTCGATGAAGCTGGTCATGCGGTCGAGGCTGTGGACGGGCGTCAGGGCGCGGCCGCGGCGGACGAAACTGCCGACGCCGCGGGCCTTGTGGACGACGCCGTACTGAACCAGCAGGGCCAGCGCGTGGCGGACGGTGTGCCGATTGAGGTCGTAGCGGCGGGCGAGCTCCTCTTCACCCGGCAGCCGGGCGCCGACGGGCAGGGCGCCCTCGGCAATCAGACCCTCGAGGCGCCGCGCCAATTGCACGTACAGCGGGATAGGACTGTCCTTGTCCAATGCCGAGGCGAGCATGTGCACCTGTATACAACTATATACAACAGCGCCAACCTGTCAAGCGGCGCGGCGGGTCCGGCCGCTTGGCTCCCACGAAAACGACGAACGCCCCCATCAACGGGGGCGTTCGTTCCTTCTGAGGTGACCAACGGGATTACTGGACTGTCAGTTCGGCGTGCATGCCTTGGTGGAAGTGGCCCGGCAGGTTGCACATCAGCACGTAGTGGCCGGCTTCCAGGGTGGCGACCAGCGTGGCGCTCGTCCCGGGCTTGATGGCTTCCTGTTCGGTGACGATGGTGACCTGGTCTTCGGGCACGTCGCCGGCGGCATCCGTCGGCATGGCGTCCGGCGACAGGTCCGTCTTGACGATCACGAACTCGTGCTCGACGTCGGTGGCGGTGTTCTGGATGTTGAAGGTGACCTCGCCCGCCCGCGCCGTGTTCTGCGACAGGTTGATGTGGTAGTCCTGAGTCAATTCGACATCGATAGAGGTCTTCCGGGGCCCGCAACCGGCCAGCATGGCGGTCACCAGCAATACCAGCGCGGCGAACCCTAGAATCCTCACGGCCTTCTTCGACATTCTGCGCTCCTCCTTTGGCAGTTTCGTCCCCTGAGGGCGGCGGAGAGACCGCCGACCTTGTCCGTATTGTAACCGAATAGAGTATCCCCTACCCCCAAGCCATTGTCCTTAGGCCGAGCCGCGCTCAACCTAAGGGTGAGTTAAGGAGAGGGGATGACCAGCAGAGGGCGGTCGAGCCGCGTCAGCAGTTCCCAGATCGGAACCTGCTGTGGCGGCCAGGCCACGATGCATAGGTCGCCGGGCAGCGAAGTCGACTGGCGCAGGAGATCCTCGGGATCGATGCGGACCGAACCGGGGTCGGACGACCGGGGCGACGAGCGTGAACTACTCGCCAGCCACCATTCCTCAAGGGTCCAATTCCAGGTGCGCGCGAAGGCGTTGGCGACCTCGATCAGGCGGGGCGACGGCTGGAGATCGTGCAGGACCAGGGCCTGTTTGAGATCGCGATAGGCAGGGACGATCCAGAACGGAGCGGGCAGCGAGCCGGCGACCGCGGCCAGGTGCTCTCGGTCGCGGAAACCGGATCGAGCGAGGAGGAGGGCCGTCAGGCCCGCACAATCTTCGGGAGGGAAGATGTCGTTGGCCAGTCGCGGGCGGGACGTGCGGAAGCGGACGCCGGCGGCGCGTGCCCCGGTCCGGAATTCGACCAGGAGGCGCTTGGCCGTCTCGCCCTCGACGCTGCTCGGCACGGCGCCGATCAGGCGAGTGCCTCCGTGCACGGCCAGGTCGTAGCCCAGGAAGGCCGCCTGCCAGGCCTGCTCGCTGCCGTCAATCAATACCATCAGGTCCTGCATTTCAGGAACCCGTCTGGGGCGTGGGGCGTGCCCCCAGCGGCAGGATGACGCTCGCCTGCAGCCCCCCGAGCTCGCTCCGGCCCAGGCGAAGATGTCCCCCGTGGGCCTGGATCAACTCATTGGCGATGGATAGGCCCAGGCCCATCCCCTGACGGACCTCGCTGACGGTATCGCCCTGAACGAACGGCTCGAGCAGTCGATCGACCTGATCCGGAGGGATGCCCGGCCCGCTGTCGCAGATGCTCAGCGTGACCTGCGACGTGTCCAGTTGGGCAGAGATATCCACCGCCCCGCCGGTGGGGGTGAACTTGAGGGCGTTGTCAGACAGATTGCCCATGATCTGGAACAGGCGCATCTCGTCCGCCTCGATGGTCGGGAGCACCTCTGGGACCGACAGGGTCAGTTGGATCTCCCTGAGGGCGGCGCGGCGGGCGAGGCGGGAGCGCAGGCCATGCAGGAAGGGCCCCAGGGCGACCTCGGAGAGGCGCAGCTTCAGGGGCAGGCTCTTCGGGCGGGCGGAGACCGCCAGGTCTTCGATCAGCGACTCCATGCGCTGGACGGAGACTTCCATCTCGTTCAGCAGGCTGTCGCCGGTTTCCCGCTCGTCCATGGCGCCGCTGCGCAAACTTTCGATGCCCAGGCGCAGGCCGCCCAGCGGCCGCGCCAGTTCGTGGGTCATGTTGGCCAGCAGGATCTGGCGGGCGCGCGCCTGTTGCTGCAATTCCTCCCCCATTCGATTCAACGACTGCGCCAGTTGCGACAGCTCGCGCGGGCCGCCTTCGGGCAGGCGCAGATCATAGCCGCCGTCGGCCACACGCGCCGCCATGCGCTGCGCCTGGGAGAGGCGGCGCGTGAACAGCGTTGCCATCAGCCACCCGAAGGGAATCGTCAGCACGGCGATGCCGGCGACGTACAGGAGCGATGACAGGCGCGCCTGGCGGACGGTGAGTTCGAAGGCATCCAATGGCAACAGCACGCACACCGCCCCGACCACGCGGCCGGAGCCGTCGAAGACCGGTGCGGCGCCGTACAGGCTCTCCGGGCCCGGCCCGATGTTGTAGACCTCGACGCTGTTGGTCGAGCCGGCCAGGGCGGCGCGGGCGAGGTTCTCCACACGGGCGTACTGATCGGGATCCAGCGGCAGGTTGGATAGGTTATGGACTTCCAGGTCCGGGGAGAAGAAGACCACCTGCAGGTTGCTCTCGACGGCGGTGAAGAAGGTCGGCAGCAGGATCTCGCCCTGGGCGAGTTGATTGATGTCGACCAGATTGGCCAGCAGGCGGGTCTGGTGCTCGAGCTGGGATTGAATGGCCGCTTCGGCGGCACGCTCCTGCTGCTCGAACCAATACAGATCGACGACACTGAGAACGACGAGCACGAACAGCGCGTAGCTGAGGGTCAGGTACGCGCGCAGGCTCACCTTCCCCTTCATGGCAAGAACTTGTAGCCGATGCCCCGCAGCGTCAGCAGGTGCTTGGGTCCGGAGGGCTGGAGCTCGATCTTCTCGCGCAATCCCCGGATCTGGACGTACAACACCTGCGGCTGGCCGATGAAGTCCCCGCCCCAGACGGCGTCGATGATCTGTTCGGTGCTGAACACCTGATCGGGGTTGCGCAGGAAGAAGTGCAGCAGCTCGAACTCGCGCGGGGCCAGATCGAGCGGCCGGCCGTCGAGCGAGGCTCGATGGGAGGCCGGGTCGAGGCTGAAGGGCCCGGCGCTGAGCGGCCCGGAGTCGGCGGCGGTCGTCTGGCTGCGCCGCAGGACCGCTTTGAGGTGGGCCAGCAACAGATCCAGGCTGAAGGGTTTGGTGATGTAGTCGTCGCCGCCGACCTGCAGCCCGACGATCTCGTCCAGCTCGCGGCGCCGGGCGGTCAGGAAGATGACCGGCAGTCCGTAACGCGCCTTGACCTTCTGGCACAAGCTCAGGCCGTCGTCCCCCGGCAGGCCGATATCCAGGATGGCGGCGTCGAAGCGCTGGCTCTGCAAATGGTCGAGCGCGGCGCGAGTGTTGGTCGCCGTCAGCACGCGATAGCCCGCCTGCTCGAGGTTGAACTTCAAGCCCTTGCAGATCAGGGGATCGTCGTCGACGACGAGAACACTCGACATGCGGACCTCGGCCGTCTCCGCCACGGCGGGCTGGAGGCGGCCGCGGCGGGAGGAAACCGATTGTACCCGGCTCGGCCGCAGTCGTCGCTAGCGCGCGTGGGGCGTGGCCAGCGTGAGCACCAGGATGAGGGGGATCACGAGGATCAGCCCAAGGGCGAAGAGCACGGCGAAGACGCGACGGTCGAACCGCAGATGCATGAAGTAGAGAAGGACCAGGCATGCCTTGACCACCGCCAGCCCGACCAACAACGGCAGGCGGACGCCTCCGGTGAGGTAGCTGACGCCGACCTCGACGACGGTGGAGACCGCCAGGATCAGAAAGATCCAACCGTATCTGGGCTGCGCAGCGGATGCGCTGCTCTGAGGCTGCATGGCGGTCTCCTAAATCAGGTAGATCACGGTGAACAGCACGATCCAGACGACGTCGACGAAGTGCCAGTACAGGCCGAACAGCTCGACGTTCGGCGCCGGTGAGGGCAAGGCCTTCCGCCCGATGAGTGCCATCAGGACCCCGCACCAAATCAAGCCGACGAGAACGTGGGTGCCGTGGATGCCGGTCACCGTGAAGAACGACGTCCCCAGGAGGCTCTTGAAGGATTCGCCTTCGGCGAAGAGGGTCGACCACTCGAACGCCTGCCCGGCGAGAAACAACGCCCCCAGAACCAGGACGGCCGCCAGGTAGCGCATCAGGGTGGGCCGGTGGTGGACGGCGGCTTCCAGCGAGCGAACCACCATGTAGCTGCTCGTGATCAGGATGAAGGTGTTGATGCCGATGATCGGGATGCTCAGCCGCGCCCGGAAGGCCGAGAACTCGGCGGTGTGGCTGAAGCGATGGAGCAGCAGCGTCAGGATCAGCGCCGTGAAGAAGACGACCTCGCTGCCCAGGAAGAGCCAGAAGGCCAACTTGGTGTGGTCGCGCGGCGCGACCAGCGCGTCCGAAGCAGGGCTCTCAGCCATGGGCCGCCTCTCCCGCTTGGCGATTCTCCAGCACCCAACCGACGATGGAGGCGATCAGGCCGACGACGCCGACCAGGCTCACGATCCATGTGCTCAAGATCCCGGCGGCGACCAGCAAGACGCTCGCCGCCAGCACGATCGGCCAGAAGCTGGGGGAGGGCAGATGGATTCCTGCCGGCGCTTGTGGGGACATCATTTCACCTCTACCGCGAGGGTTCGTAAAGACGGATGGCGCTCGTGACTCGCTCCGAACCAACGCGCCAGCGCATGGATGGCCGCCCCGATGACCAACATATCGCCCGGCAGCCACATGAGCAAGCCGCCCAATTGTTGATCGGCCAGGGGCGTGAAGCCGAACGCCATCGGCGCGTGGGCGTAAGCGGTGTAGAGAACCACGGGGGAAAGCGTCAACAGCGCCGCCAGGGCCGTGCACGAGAGACTGAAGGCGAACAAATGGAGAACCGGCGCGAGCCCGGCCCGGGTTTCGGTGCCCGCCGGACGGGGCCCGAAGGCCGGCCACCAGCCGACGACCCCGGCGGCCATGAACGTCAGATGTTCCAGAATATGGATGCGTTCATGCTGGAGGGCGCCGTCGAACAGCCTCGGCCAATGCCATGACCACATCGCCAGGCTCCAGAACACGGCGGCCGAGGCCGGCTGCGTCAGGAAGGCGAGGGCGCGTCGTGCGGCAGGATTCGACGACGCCCGCTCTGCCAGGTCGGGAGGCAGGCCGATGACCCACAGCAAGGGCCCGAGCAGCAAGAGGATCAAGTGTTGGAGCATGTGGGCGCTGAACAGGAAGTGATCGCCGAGCTCGTCGAGTGGGCTGATCAGGGCCATCCCCACGATCAGAGTGCCCAGCGTGAACAAGGCCACACGCCCGCGGTTGTCCCCTCGCTCGGCGCGGCGGGGGCTTCCCCGGTGCAAGGTTCGCAGCGCCAGCCCGTAGCCAAGCAGCAGCAGCGCCAACCCGACGAGGATGCTCGGCTCCCAGTTCCATTCGACGAAGGGCGCTGAGGGGATCAACGTCGACGTCTCCTAGATCAGATAGACGACGACGAACAACACGACC
This sequence comes from Anaerolineales bacterium, assembly GCA_035455265.1. Lineage (GTDB taxonomy): Bacteria > Chloroflexota > Anaerolineae > Anaerolineales > E44-bin32 > MGOM01. The sequence continues at coordinate 32,446 of DATIFK010000049.1, read as the reverse complement.
CACACGGCGACCACATACCACCAGAATCCGACGCCAACGGAGAGTGCGGCGTGGTCGTCCCGACGGAAGTCGCCCAGGCGCGCACGGGCGAAGTTGAGCCCCTGAAGGACCAGCCCGGCGAGGACGTGCAAGGCGTGGAAGCCCAGGAGGGTGAAGAACAGACCGGCGAAGGCCGAGTCCGCGGGGCGGACGCCGCTGGAGCCGAAGTCCACCACCTGGCCCGCGACGAAAGCCAGTCCCAGGGCGAGGTTGGCACCGAGCGCCATTCGCACGCCGGTGGCGTGGTCGCGCTTTGCCGCCGCCAAAGATCGCGCCCCGGCCATCGCACTCGCCCACAGCACCGCCATATTCACGAGGGGCAGAGCCAGGCGGGCCCACGTGTGCGGAAACGCCGCCCACACCGGAGTGCTGCCGCGCAGGTACAGGTACGCCATCACCAGCGTCCCGAAGAAGATCGATTCGGTGGCAAGCGCCAGCAGGAGCGTCAGGCGGGCCGTGGCGGATTTCGAAGCGGCGGGAAGGGAGGCGCTGGCGTTCATACGGCCGGGCTCTCCTCGCGGCGCCAGTCGGCTTGCTGCGGGTGTTTGCGGTCCCACAGCGGGCGGGCGCTGCGCACCTCCGGCAGACGATCGAAGTTGTGGGGCGGCGGCGGTGAGCTGGTGGCCCATTCGAGGGTGAAGGCATCCCAGGGATCGTCGGCGGCGGCCGGCCGCTGCCGCCAGGCGAGCAGGAAGTTCACGGCGAAGACCACGATCGAGAGCGCCACGATGAAGGCGCCGACGGTCATCAGCAGATTCCAGGTATCCCACCCGTGGCCCACATCGTAGCGGTAGATGCGCCGCGGCATCCCGAGCAAACCGAGGATGTGCATCGGGAAGAAAACCAGATTCATACCGATGAACATCAGCCAGAAGTGGACTTTGCCCCAGCCCTCGCTCAGTGTTCGACCGGTGATCTTCGGCATCCAATAGTACAGGCCGGCGAACAGTCCGAAGATCGCGCCGCCGAAAAGGACGTAGTGGATGTGACCGACGACGTAGTACGTGTCGGTCAGCTGCCAGTCCACCGGGACGACGGCCAGGTGGATGCCGCTGAGGCCGCCGAGCAGGAACAGGGCGACGTGCCCGATGGCGAACAGCATCGGGGTCTGAAGGCGAATCCGGCCTCCGGTCATCGTGCCCAGCCAGGCGAAGATCTTGACTCCCGTCGGCACTCCGATGAGGAAGCTGTCGGCCGAGAAGAAGAGCAGCGACAGCACCGGCATGCCGGTGGCGAACATGTGGTGCGCCCAGACGGTGAATCCGAGCAGCCCGATCACCATGCCGGAGAGGACCACGACCTTGTAGCCGAACAGGGGCTTGCCCGAGAAGACCGGCACGACTTCCGAAACGATGCCGAAGGCCGGCAGGATCAGGATGTAGACCTCGGGGTGACCAAAGAACCAGAACAGGTGCTGCCACAGCAGGGCGTTGCCTCCCTGGCCCCCGAGATAGAAGTGCGTGCCGACCTGTCGGTCGAGCAGGAGCAGGCTGGCGGCGGCCGTCAGCGAAGGCAGCGAGAACACCGCCAGGAAGGAGGTGACCACCATCATCCAGACGAAGACTGGAATGCGGTCGTAGGTCATGCCCGGGGCGCGCAGCTGGGCCACGGTCACGATGAAGTTGATCGAGCCGAGCGTCGTCGAGATGCCCAGGATGAGGATCGACAGGGCCCAGAAGTCCATGCCCAGGCCGCGTGAGAAGATCTTCTCCGTCAGAGGCGCATAGCTGAACCAGCCGGCGTCGGGCGCGCCGCCGAAGGCGAAGCTGCTGTACATGAACAATCCGCCGGCGAGGAACAGCCAGTAGCTGAGGGCGTTCAGCTTGGGGAAGGCCATGTCGCGGGCGCCGATCATGAGGGGCACAAGGTAGTTCCCCAGGCCAGCCCAGAACGGCATGACGACCAGGAAGATCATCGTCGTGCCGTGCATGGTGAAGACCTGGTCGTAATCGGCGTTGCTCAGCACGGTGCCGTTGGGCTGCGCCAGCTGGAGGCGCATGAGCAGGGCGAAGGCGCCGCCGACGATGAAGTACGCGAAGGCCGTCCCCATGTACAGGATGCCGATCCGTTTGTGGTCGACGGTCATGATCCAGGAACCGAGGCGTGATTGGCTGAAGGCCTCGGCGCGGGTCAGGGCGGCGGAATGGGTGCTCATGCGTCTGTCACCTCGGCTTCACTTCAGGGTCTTCAGATAGGCCATCAGCGCCGCCACGTCCTCGTCGGTGAGGTTGACGACCATGTCGTTGCCGGGCTTCATCACCTGGTTCTGGGTCAGCCAGCTGGCCAGGTTGGCCTCGGTGAGCTCGATGGTCTCCCCGGCGATCATGCTCCGCGAAAGCAAGTGGTTCAGGTTGGGCCCGACGTGGCTGCGGACTCCGGCGGCCTCCGCCGGGCTCGGCTGATGACTCTCGTCGGGAACTTCCAACCCAAGGATGTGGCAGTTGGAGCAGATGCCCTGGGTGATCAGGTCGTGGCCCTTCTGCGCCAGCTCGCCGTCCGGCTGGGGCGGGGGCGCCTGCTGGTTCTCGACCCAGGCATCGAAGTCCTGCGGCGTGTCGACGATCACGGTGACGCGCATGTTGGCGTGGTTCAGCCCGCAGTACTCCGAACACTGCCCGTAGTACTCCCCGGGCTGGTCGGCCCGGAACCACAACTCGTTGGTCTGGCCCGGAATGGCGTCCACCTTGCCCGACAGTTGCGGCACCCAGAAGCTGTGGATCACATCGACCGAGTCGACTTGGATCTGGACCACCGCGTTGGCCGGGACGTGGAGTTCATTGGCGGTCAGGATGTGGAGATCGGGATACTCGAACTCCCACCACCATCGATGGCCGATCACGTGGACGCGGATATCCTGGGGCGATCCCGCCGGCGCGGCGATGGCGTTGATCGTGCCGACGGTCAAGACGAACAGCGCCGTCACGAGCAGAATCGGCAGGACCGTCCATGTGATTTCCAGCGCCGGATGGCCGTGGACCTGAGGGGCCAGCCCCTGGTCCGAGGACCTGCGGCGGAAGCGCACGACGTTGAAGATGAGCCAGCCCTCGACCAGGAGAAACACGGCCGCCGAAGGAACCAACAGCAAGCGAAAGAGGGCCGCCTGGCGGGAGGCGATCATGGAGGACGGTTCGAGGAAACTGGGCGAACCGGCGCACCCCGCGAGCAGGCCGGCCGCCAGGACCGCGGCCACCAGGGACCGGCGATGGACGGAGCGGAGCACAGTCATAGACGGTCTTCCCTCCATGCGGCGAGCTCCCAGGCCAGGGGCAGCCCGGCGGCCGGCTTAGAGAAGCGCGCCCCGGCCGGCTGTCGCTGCGATCACCGCGCCGACCACGACAGCGAGGAACAGATTGCTTGTCAAGAACACGCGCATCGCCCGTTGGGGCGAGGGCGATCGCAGCAGGCGAACGGTCAGAATGCACACGGCGAGGGAGGCGGCCGCCACCGGAAAGAAGTAGATCCAGCCCAGACTCGGATCGACCGCCATCACCAGGGCCGCGGCCACGGCGGCGGCGACGTGCACGGCGATCCAGCGGGCGCTCGTCAGGTTCGGGGCGCGGGCCGGGAGCATCGGCACGCCGGCGGCGCGATAGTCGGATTGCATCGTCATCGCCAGGGCCCAGAAGTGCGCCGGGGTCCACAGGAACACCAGCAGCGCCAGGGTCACCGCCGCCGGATGGAACGGTTGGCCCACCGCCGCCGACCCGGCCAGGACGGCGCAACTGCCGGCGGCGCCTCCGACCACGATGTTGAGGACGCTGCGGGGCTTGAGCCAGAGCGTGTAGACGCCGACGTAGATTACGGCTCCGGCACTCAGGAAGACGGCCAGCCACGGGCTGAAGACCAGCGCGACGAGGGAGGCGCCGATCACGGCCGCCAGAGCCAGCCGCAGCACCCATTCCGGGTGGTGCACACGGCCCGACGGCAAGGGGCGTCGACGCGTCCTCTTCATCGCCCGGTCCGGCTCGCGCTCCAGGAACTGGTTCATGGCCGACGCGCCGCCGGCGGACAGCGTGCCCAGCACGAGAAGGAGAGCGAGGCGCGAGGCCGACGGCCGACCGGAGGCAGCCAGGAAGGCGCCGCCCAGCGAGGTCAGCAAGAGCAGCGAGACCACCCGCAGCTTCGCCAATTCCATCGCCAAGGCCAGCACCCCGGCCAGCCGTCGGGCCGCCGCCCCGACGCCCGGCCAGGCGCGACGGACGCGCCCTAGGGGCAGGCTCTGCTCATGCGGAACCGATGGGTCCACGTGCCGTGGGTGATCCCCTCACCTCCCTCCAGAATGGCACGACCGGCGCCGGCCGTCCTTAGTGGCACTTTCGGCCGACCTTATGCCTACCTAAGCGCAGCCGAGGCAGGCCTGAAGGTAGAATCGCATGGTACCGGCGGACGGGCGGACCGACCCGCCGCTCGCCGGATGCGACACTCTCAGTCTCTCCTCGATGGAGGCCCGTCCATGCCATCCAAATCAGAGTCTCCTTCCGGCGCTTCGACCGAATTGGCGGCCCTTCTGGCCGAAGAATGGGAGACCCACCTGCGCGAAGACCCGCTCTTCGCCACCCTGGCAGGCGATCGGAGATACGACGACCGCCTGCCGTCGGCGAGCGAAGGCGACTATGAGCGGCGAGCCAGCCAGCTGGCCGACTTCGTGCGTCGAGCCGAAGCCGTCGACGCGTCCGCCTTGTCCCACGACGACCGCCTCAACCGCGACATCTTCCTTCGGCTGAAGCGCAACGCGCTGGCGGAGATCGGCTTCCATAGCTACCGCATGCCCATGAGCCGGTTGGGAGGATTCCACACCGAGTTCGCCGAGCTCCCGAACTTCATGCGCTTTGACACGGCGCAGGACTACGAGCGCTACCTGGCGCGTCTGGAGGCCTTCCGAGGCTGGGTCGATCAGCACATCGAGCTCATGCGCGCCGCCGCGGCGCAGGGATACACCCAGCCGCGCGTATGCCTGGAAGGGACCGAGGGCACCATGAGATCCCTTCTGGTGGACAACGCCGAGGCCAGCCTGTTCTTCGGGCCTTTTCAGAAGTTTCCGGAGCCCTTGAGGGGCGCTGAAGGAACGCGCCTGGCAGAGCGAGGGCGGGCCGCCATCCAGGGGTCCGTCCTGCCGGCGTTTCGGACTCTGCTGGAGTTCTTCGAGCGGGAGTACCTGCCGGCCTGCCGCACAACGATTGCGGCATCAGCCCTGCCGAACGGAGCCGCCTACTACCAGCACCGCGTGCAGGCCATGACCACCCTGGCCGTCTCGCCCGAGGAGGTCCACCGCATCGGGCAGGAGGAGGTGGCGCGCATCCGGGCCGAGATGGATCACGTCATCCGCAAGACCGGATTCGAGGGAGACCTGGCGGCGTTCCTCCAATTCCTGCGCACGGACCCGCGCTTCTACGCCTCGTCGGCCGATCAGCTGATGCGCGAAGCAGCCTACATCTTGAAGCGGATGGACGGGGAGCTGCCGCGACTGTTCCGCCGCCTGCCGCGCACCCCCTACGGGATTCTTCCGGTGCCCGACCACATGGCGCCGCACACGACGACGGCCTACTACTGGGCGCCCCTCGGGGATGGGACGCGCGCCGGCTTCTACTACGTCAACACCTACGATCTTCCGAGCCGCCCGTTGTACGAGATGGAAGCCCTATCCCTCCACGAAGCCGTCCCCGGCCACCATCTCCAGATCGCCCTTCAGATCGAGCTGGAGAACATTCCGAACTTCCGCCGCTTCGAGGACTTCACTGCGTTCACGGAGGGGTGGGGGTTGTACGCCGAGCGGCTGGGATTGGAGTGCGGCTTCTACCAGGATCCCTACAGCGACTTCGGCCGGCTGGGCTACGAAATCTGGCGGGCTTGCCGCCTGGTGGTCGACACCGGCATGCACGCGCTGGGGTGGACGCGCCAGCAGGCGATCGACTTCATGCTGGCCAACACACCCTCCACCCCGCTCAACATCCGAAACGAGATCGATCGCTACATCGGCTCGCCCGCCCAGGCGCTGGCCTACAAGATGGGAGAACTGAAGATCCGCGAACTGCGCCGGAGGGCGCAGGAGAGGCTCGGCGGACGCTTCGATGTGCGGGTGTTCCACGAGGTCGTGTTGCGCCAGGGATCCATCCCGCTGGACGTGCTCGAGGCGGAAGTGGAGGCGTGGCTCAAGGAGCAGCGCTAGCTCGAGACAGGCGTCCCCAAAGTTGAGAGGTTGCGAGATGCAAGACGAAAGGCTGACGACTGGGAACTGGAGACTGGAAACCGCCGAAGGCAGACCGCAGGCAGCTAGGCTTCCATGTGTTGGATGACCGCGCCCCCGAACTGGGAGCACTTGACCTTGGTGGCGCCGTCCATCAGGCGATGGAAGTCGTAAGTGACCGTCTTGGCGCGGATGGCCCCCTCCATCCCGCGGATGATCAGGTCGGCGGCTTCGGTCCATCCCAGGTAGCGCAGCATCATTTCGCCGGATAGGATGACCGATCCGGGATTGACCACGTCCAGGTCGGCGTACTTGGGCGCCGTCCCGTGGGTCGCCTCGAACACGGCGGCGCCGGTCTCGAAGTTGATGTTGCCACCCGGAGCGATCCCGATTCCGCCGACCTGGGCGGCCAGCGCATCGGACAGGTAGTCGCCGTTGAGATTCATCGTGGCGATGACGTCGAATTCGGAGGCACGGGTTAGGGTTTGCTGGAAGGCGATGTCGGCGATGACATCCTTGACGAGCAGCCGCCCGGACGCCAGCGCCGCCTTCTGTTCGTCGTTGGCCGCCTCCTCGCCGCGGGCGGCCTTGGTCCCCTCCCACTGCCGCCAGGTGTAGACCCGGTCGGCGAACTCGCGCTCCGCCAGTTCGTAGCCCCATTGGCGGAAGGCGCCCTCGGTGTACTTCATGATGTTGCCCTTGTGCACGATGGTGACCGAGCGACGCCGGTTGTCGAGCGCCCAGCGCAGCGCCGCCCGCATCAGGCGTTCGGTCCCCTGGCGCGAGATCGGCTTGAGGCCGTAGCCGGAGGTATCGGGGAAGCGGACCTTGGCATACTCCTGAGGTTGCGAGTCCCTGAGCCAATTGCGCAGCTCGACCGAGGCCGTCGTCCCGGCTTCGAACTCGATTCCCGTGTACAGATCCTCGGTGTTCTCGCGGAAGATCACCATGTCGACTTGCTCGGGGCGGCGCACCGGAGACGGGACACCCTCGAAATAGCGTACCGGCCGGAGGCAGACGTATAGGTCGAGCGCCTTGCGCAAGGCGACGTTCAACGAGCGGATGCCGCCGCCGATCGGCGTGGTCAGCGGACCCTTGATGCCGACCAGGAATTCTCGGAACGCTTCGAGAGTCTCGTCGGGCAACCAGGTCTGGTAGTGGCGGAAGGCCTTCTCACCGGCGAAGACCTCCATCCAGGCGATGCGCCGGCGGCCCGGGTAGGCGCGTTCGACGGCGGCGTCGAAGACGCGGACCGACGCCCGCCAGATGTCGGGCCCGGTGCCGTCGCCCTCGATGAAGGGCAGGATGGGGTGATCGGGGACCTGCAGGCCCCGATCGGCGTGGATGATCCTTTCCCCATCGGGGACGGTGGCGAAGCGATACGGCATGACGGGACTCCGGGAACGGACGATCTCGGCGGACACCGCCGGACCGCCGGATTATAGCAGGGCAATCCGACCCGCGGCTGAAAACGAACAGGGGCTCCGATCGCGTGGAGCTGGAAGCCCGGTCGCCCGGAGGCCGCTCAGTCTCGCCTCGGACCGATCACCATGGTGAGGCCGATGACGACCATCAGGACGGCCACCAACGACACTTCGACCGGGGTGGAGGGCCAGACGCCCGTGAGCTTGAGGCCGCCCAGGATCGCCGCCAGGAGACCGAGAGCGAGTGAGACGCGGCCGATGGGAATCCCGACTCGCCAGCGTGTGACGTTGAGGGCCAGCAGGATCAACCCGATGCCCAGCCAACCCACGCCGCGGGGCAACTCCCGCAGGACTCCGAAGTCGGAGTCCACCAGACCCCACCAAACGAAGAAAGTTCCCCAGGCCACCGAAACCAGACGATGATCCGAGATCCGAGGGGTGTCCATATCGCCTCCTGAGATGGCCGCGCCGGGTTCGGGGGGCGGGCTCTGCGATAGTTCGGAGAATGTCGAACTATGGACCGAAGCGCTGACGACCCGGTCGACGGCCGACTCGATCACGCGGTGAAGTACTCGCGTAGGCCCTTGACCGCTTCGCGATTGACGACGCAGAAGACGTTCTTGCCGCGACGTTCGCAGCGGATGAGGCCCGCCCGGTAAAGCTCCTTGAGATGATGGGAAACGGTCGAGAGAGCCAGATCGAATTCGGCGGCGATCTCCCCGACCGACGGGCAGTCCGGCGACTTGAGCACCGACACTTCCTGGTGCCGAAGGTGCTCGAAGATGGCCATGCGGTTGGCGTTGGCCAGGGCTTTGAGTCGCGTCACCAACTGCTCGGTTTCATCGGAGGGCACGGAACACTCCAATAATTCGATAGCTGTCGAAATTATAGACCGATTCTATCGCCTGTCAAGCCGGCCCCGCTACGGGAGCGTCGCCGGCTGGATGCGACGGTGGTCGAGGCTTGGCGGACGGGTTGCTGGGGGCCGGGGCTGGCGGCAGGAGGCTGACCTCAGTCCGCGCAGCAGTTCACGCGTTCTTGATAGTCGACGATGTGCCGCTGGCGATCGAGCTCGAAGGTGCAGCAATCGGTCAACATCTTGTGCAGTTGCTGGCGGCCGCGTTGGACGCGGGACTTGGCCCCGCTCACGGACAGATCGAGGCGGCGGGCCACGTCCGCCAGCGGCAGGCCGTCGATCTCGGACAGGCGGATCGCCTGACGGTAGATGGGCGGCAGCTCGTCGATCATGTGGCCCAGGCCGCGCGCGATCTGAGCGCTGGCGTCGTCTTCGGGAGCGTCGTCGGCCGGGAGATCCTCATTGAGTTCGGCCGACGGCCGGCGGGCGCGTACGTGATCGATCACCGTCGACCGGGCGATTCGGTATAGCCAGGGCAGGAGCCGGTCCGGCCGCCGCAGCTCGGCGAGATGCATGTGGACCTTGAGGAAGACCTCCTGCATCACGTCCTCGGCTTCGACGGGATCGGGTAAGCGGCGCCGGACGTAGGTCCGAAGGTGGTGTGCGAAGGCTTCCCAGACGTCGACGGTCGTCAGACTCATGCCGTTCGACAAGCTCACGGCCTACGGCTTGTGGCCGCGCACCGTCACGCTGACGAAGGTCCCGCCGACGCCTGATTCCTCGTACGCATGGGCCTCCAGAACGGCCACATCCTGGAACCCGGCCCGGCGCAGACCGTCGAGGTATTCGCCTTCGTCGATGGCTCCACCCAGGCACTCGGCCCACAACTGGGCGTCCCGGCGGACGGCATCGGGTACCGGCCCGCGGGTCACGATGTCGGAGACGACGAATCGGCCGCCGGATCGCAGGACCCGGTACATCTCGGCGAACGCTTTGGCCTTGTCCGGCACCAGGTTGAGGACGCAGTTCGACAGAATGACGTCGACATGATTGTTCTCTACCGGCAGACTTTCGATCTCGCCCAGGCGAAACTCGACGTTGGTGTACTTGCGCTCCGAGGCGATGCGCCGGGCGCGGGCGATCATCTCGGGCGTCATGTCGACACCAATGGCCAGCCCGGAGGGGCCGATGGCGCCGGCCGCGCGGAAGACGTCCGCCCCGGCGCCGCTTCCCAAATCGAGCACGCGTTCACCAACTTGGAGGTCGGCGGCGCGCGTCGGAGAGCCGCAGCCCAGGCCTAGATCGGCCTCGGTCGGAGGGGGCGCCTCGGCCAGGCTGGACTCTGGGATCCATGCCGATTCGGACTCTGGAGAACAGCACGCCGGGCCGCAGCAACCTCGCTCGGCGATGGCGGCGTAGTGCTTGCGAACATCTTCCTTGATATCGGGACGGTCCACGTCAACCTCCTGTCGTTTCTACTTCCTTTGACGCAGACACCGCCAAAAGGACGCAAGTCTCCATGGAAAAGCCTCACCGGGCTAGGCGTAGCCGGCCGGGTGGTTGCGGTGCCACTCCCAGGCGCTCGCCAGAATGTCTTCCAGCCGCGGGTGGGCCGGCTGCCAGCCGAGCTCGCGACGGATCCTGTCGGAGGAGGCCACCAGGCGCGCCGGGTCGCCGGGGCGGCGGGGTGCCTCCTCGGCCGGGATCGCATGACCGGTGACATGCCGCGCCGCTTCGATCACCTGGCGAACGGAATAACCGACGCCGCTGCCCAGGTTGTAGATCTGCCGCGGGTGCGTGTCCAGGGCGTCCAGCGCCAGGCGGTGGGCGGCGACCAGGTCGGCGACGTGGATGTAGTCCCGGATGCACGTCCCATCTGGCGTGGGATAGTCGTTCCCGAGGATGAGGGCGGCGGCGCGCTGCCCGAGGGGGACCTGCAGGACGAGCGGGATCAGGTGGCTCTCCGGCCTGTGGGCTTCACCGCGGCCCCCGGCGGCGCCGGCGGCGTTGAAGTAACGCAGGGCGGCGAAGCGCAGTCCGTGCACGGTGTGGTACCACTCGAGCGCCTGCTCGATCATCCGCTTGGTCTCGCCGTAGACGTTGGTGGGAGCGATGGGCGAGTCCTCGGACAGGGGCTCATCGCTCGTGCGGTACACCGCCGCGGTCGAAGACAGGACGAAGCGGCGAACACCGGCCTGCACGGCGGCTTCGATGAGGCTGAGGCTGAGCGCCAGGTTGTTGTGGAAGTACTTCCCCGGCTGGGCCATGCTCTCGCCGGCCTCGATGAAGGCGGCGAAGTGCAGGACCGCGTCGAAGGCCTCCTGATCCAGGAGCAGGCGCAACGCCTGCGTGTCGGCCAGATCGCCCTGCACAAAGCGGGCAGCCTTTGGGACGGCGGCGCGATGCCCGGTGACAAGCGAGTCGTAGACGGTCACACGATGGCCGGCCTCGAGCAAATCGGCGGCGGCGATCGATCCGATGTAGCCGGCGCCGCCGGTCAGCAGGAGGTTCATCGTTGCCGCCGAACGAGGTCAGCCATCGAGGACCTCCAGCTTCGCCAGCGAGGCCGACAGCCGCTTGACGCCCGAGCCGGCGAAGGCGATCGTCACCGTCTCGTCTTCGCGATCGAGATGGGACTCCATGACGATGCCGTCCCCGAAGGAGGGATGCTGGACGCGCATGCCGGCGCGGAAGCGCGGCTCCACCGGGAGCGCGGTCTGCGTCTCCCACCGCGTTTGGCGCTCGTACATCGCCTGGGCGCGGGTCGGCCCGCGGCGAGGCTCCTCCCCGGCCAGCAGGTCGGCGGGGACGTCGCTGAGGAACCGTGAGGGCTCGCACACGCCGCCGGTGCCGAAGGAATGGCGGCGGAAGGCGCGCACCAGGTACAGGTAGTCCTTGGCGCGGGTGATGCCGACGTAGAACAGGCGGCGCTCCTCGGCCATGGCCTCGCGGTCGTCGAACGAGCGTTGGTGCGGCAGCAAACCGTCATCGAGCCCGATGACGAACACGGCGCGGAACTCCAGCCCCTTGGCGGCGTGCAAAGTCAGGAGCACCGGGGCGTTCATGTTTTCGGTCAGGGTGTCCTGGTCGGACACGAGCGCCACCTGCTGCAGGAACTCGGTCAGGCCGAGTTCGGCGTAATCCTGAGCCAGGCCCCTGAGTTCCAGGATGTTGGCCCACCGGTCCTCGCCCTCGTCTGTTCCGTCGTCGATGAACTCCCGGTAGCGGACCGACTCGAGCACCTCGTCGATGAGCTGAGCGACCGGTAGGGCAGCGCTCACCTCCCGCCAATGGGCGAGCTGCCGGCCGAAGGCGGCCAGCGCCGACGCGGCACGCGCGGAAAGGCCGTCGGGCGCCTCGGCCTCGCCGCGCCCTATTCGGAGCAGATACTCGCCGACCGTCACGGACAGGCGGCCGGCGGCTCCCAGCATGGCATCGATCGACTTGGCGCCCAGGCCGCGTGGCGGAGTGTTGAGGACCCGCATCAGACTGACCTGGTCGGAAGGGTTGTGGACCAGGCGGAGGTAGGCGATCAGGTCCTTGACCTCGCGGCGTCCGTAGAAGCGCTGCGCGCCCACCAGCCGATACGGCAGGTTGGCATGCAGGAAGGCCTCCTCCAGCGCGCGCGACTGGGCGTTGGTGCGGTACATCACGGCGACATCGCGCGGCTCCAGCTGAGCGCGGAGCGTCAGGCCGGCGATCGTCTCGACCACGAAGCCGGCTTCTTCCTGTTCGTCGTAGGCCTCGTGCAGGACGATCTCGGTTCCCTGTCCGCGGTCGGTGAACAAGCGCTTGCGCTGACGGTCGGGATGCCGGTCGATGACGGCCATGGCGGCGTCGAGGATGCGTTGCGTGGAGCGGTAGTTCTGCTCCAGCAGGATGACGCGATGGTCGGGGAAGTCCTTCTGGAAGCGTTGGACGTTGCGGTAGTCGGCGCCGCGCCAGCGGTAGATCGACTGGTCGGGATCGCCGACGAGGAACAGGTCGGGCCGCTCGACGGTCAGCAGGCGCAGCAGTTCGTACTGAACGGTGTTGGTGTCCTGGAACTCGTCCACCAGGATGTGGGAATACAGCCGGCGGTAGCGATCGCGCACGTCGTCGTGTTCCCGCAGGAGCTGCACGGCCCACACCAGCAGGTCGTCGAAGTCGAGGGCGTTGTTCTCGCGCAGCAGCTCGTCGTAGCGGGCGTAGGCGCGGCGGACGATCTCGGCGAAGTAGGAGCTGGGCGGGTAGGCCTCCGGCCCGATGAGCTCGTTCTTGGCGGAGGAAATGGCTGCCTGGATTCGCCCCGGCGCATGCTGACGCGGATCCAGGTTGAACTCTTTGAGGACCTGGCGCACCAGCGCTTCCTGATCCGAGTCGTCGAAGATAACGAAGTCGCGCGTGACGGGGAGATGTTGCGCTTCGCGGCGCAGGACGCGGGCGCAGGCGGCATGGAAGGTGCCGAGCCAGGGTACCTCGGAGCCTCCGGCGCCGGCCAGAAGCGCCTGCAGGCGCGACTGCATTTCGCGCGCGGCCTTGTTGGTGAAGGTGACGGCCAGCAGGCTGCGCGCCGCCGCTCCCTCCTGCAGGATCAGGTAGGCGGCGCGGTGTGTCAGGACGCGGGTCTTGCCCGAACCCGGACCGGCGAGCACGAGCACCGGCCCAAGCGGCGTCGTGACCGCAGTCCTCTGCTGTGGGTTGAGGCCTTCCAGGAGATCGACGGGCATGCTGGGAGCATTCTACCGCCAGGGCGCCTGCGGTGCTCGATGACGAGACGAATGGTGACTGGGAACTGGTTACCGGGAACCGGCAGCCGAGGCTGGGAGCTGGAAGCTGCCCTTACGCCAGAGGCCGCGGCCTCAGGTCGAGGATCCCGCCGCCGGTGAGCAGACCGCCGAGCGGGGAGGCGGGCAGCGGCAGGACGCGGCTCGCAGCGAAGTAGGGGAAGTCGAAGCGCACCTCGTCGCCGGCCGACTTGCCGGGGATCGGCATCAGGCGCGCCGTCAGGGGCTTGTTGAGCCGCAGCGCGAGCGCGCCGAGGTCGATCAGCAACGCCGTCAGCGTCTCGGAGCTGCTGTCGCCGGGGATCGGAATGGTATCGAGACCGGAGCCGCAAACCGTCGAAAGGAGAAGCAGGTCGGTGATCGAGAGGGCCCCGGCCGCGGCGCGGGCGGCCAGGATCTCATCTTCCAGGACCGGGAAGAACAAGCCGCAGAAGCCGGTGCGGCGAAAGGTGGCCTGATCGAGAGCGTCGGCCAGGAAGGCTGCCGCCGCCAGCGATCCGGGCGACCCGACGGCGTCGGTTCCGAACGACTCGATGGCCGTGCCCAGCGAGCGCCCGTGCTCGGGAAACGGCGCCAGGGAGAAGTCCAGGCCGAGGAAGCGGACCTCGTGCTGGGCGGCGATCGGCTGCACAACTCGCGTCAGGGCGGCGGCGTGCGCTTCGATCATGCTGACCAGACGTCGACGCGCCACGGCGGGCGAGGCGACTTCTCGCAGCGCATCGACAGCCAACTCCGCGCCTTCGGTGGCCACGGCCATCGCCGGTGTGCCGCCACGGTGATACGCGGACGGGAAGTACGGCGAGCCCGAAGGCACGTTGGCGAGCGAGGCGAAGCGCAGATTGGCGAAGCCATCCGGGTGCAGGGTCGAAGCCGTCAGGATCGCCTGGGCGCAGGCGCGGGCGGCCGCCAGGGTGACGCCGCTTTCCAGATCGGCGTACAACGCCGAGGTGAAGACGTTTTCGGCGGCCGCCAGGACGTCGGGTATGGCGGCCAGACCGTCGGCGTCGTCCGGCAGCGCCGGGCCCAGGCAGGCATAGTCGAGCCCATGGACGAATCCTTCGGCCTCGAGCTGGCGCGCCAGTTCGGGCCGATCGAGGGCCCGCACCGGCTTGGTCATCTCCGCCGGCGGAGGCGTGGCGAAGCGGAGCGTCTGCACGTTGTAACCGGCAGACCCCAACGCCTCGCGGCAGGCCTTCAGGCAGGCCGCCAGCGCGCCGATGCGGCGCGCCTCGAGCGGCCACCCGGGGTCGAGGAATCCGGTCAGAGCGCGGATGTTCACGGGCTGCCTCGCTGACGGGCGATCTCGAACAGGACCACGGCGGCAGCGACAGCGGCGTTCAGCGACTCGCTGGCGGAGAGCATCGGGATGTGGACCGATCCGGCGGCGCGCCGGCGCCAGGCAGGATCGAGGCCGTGTGCCTCACTTCCCAGGACGATCGCCGACGGACGCCTCCAGTCCACTCGATGGTAGGCCAATCCGGCGCCGGGCTCCATCAGCCAGACCTCCAACCCGGCCAGCGCCGGCGAGTCTGGACCACCATCGAGGTGGGCTAGAGGAAGGTGGAAATGCGCGCCCATGGCGCCGCGCACCACTTTGGGGTTGTATGGATCCACCGTGCCCGGTGTGGTGAACAGTGCTTCTACGCCGGCCGCCAGGCAGGTGCGCATCAGGCTGCCGAAGTTCCCTGGATCGGCGAGGCGGTCGGCGATGAGAGCCAGACGCAGAGGCGAGGGCGGCGCCAGACGTGGGCGCTCGGCGACAACCAGCAGGCCGGGAGCGGTGCGCGCGTCGGATACCGCCGCCAGCAGTTGGGGCAGGACGGTGATCACCTCGCAGCCGGAGCGGGCGAGGCTCTCTGCGATGAAGGCGGACGAGGGATCCAGATCAGGGGTCCGCAGCGCCAGAGGCGCGGTGGCCCCGGCGACCAGCGCCTCCCCGGCCAGCCTCGATCCTTCCAGGAGGAACACGCCGGCGTGCTCGCGGGCGCGGCGGTCCGCGTGCAGCTCGCGCACCCAACGCAGGCGCGCGTTCGCCGCCGACCGGATGACGGCCGGCGGCGCGTCAGCCCGGCCAGATCTGGCGGAATGCCCGGATGAAGGCTTGGACTGTGGGGCCATCGTAGAGGGTGACATCCACTCGCCGCAGCGAGGTATCGGAGTGTCGATCGAAGTAGCCGGCCAGGGCGCCCAGGATGACCTCGGCGGCACGATCCTTGGGAAAGCCGAAGATGCCGGTCGAGACGGCGGGGAGGGCGAGATTCTCCAGGTGGTGCGACTCCGCCAGGTCGAGAGCGCCGGTGACGGCCCTCGACAACTTGGCGTCCTCATCTCCCTCGCCCCACACCGGCCCCACGACGTGGATCACATGGCGGGAGGGGAGGGCACCGCCCGAGGTGAGGGCCGGGCGGTCCGCCGTGATCGGTCCGTGTTGGCGGACCCACGCGTCGCTTTCCTGCTGAATGGTCGGGCCGCCGCGGCGCGAGATGGCGGCCGCAACTCCTCCGCCGTGTTGCAGATGCGCGTTGGCGGCGTTGACGATGGCATCAACCTCGGCGGCGGTGATGTCCCCTTGAACCAGGCGGATGGTCGCGCCCGAAGGAAACGCGTGGGAAACGGATGCCGCGTCCATCGATCGACGGATTGTAGCATCGGCGAGGACAACAAACCCGGTTCCTGGATGGCGGCGGGTAGGCTTCTGAGAGGCTTTGGCAGGAGGTAGGAGGCGTCTGAGGGCGGGGGCACGGTCTATTGGAACGCGAGGGACCCGCAGGAACGCGGCTGGGACCGGGAACGGCGTGAGGAGCGAGGGAAAGGTATTCGGGGAGGTGGAGTGGTGCGCGTGAAGATGATTCTCCCGGCGCTGACCGAGGCCCAAAGCCCCTTCTGGAGGCCCATCAAGTATTCATTGTTTCCACCGCTGGGGCTGGCGACCCTTGCGGGCTATCTGGACGACGGCGACGATGTGAGGATCCAAGACGAGCACGTCGAAGTGCTGGATCTCGAGGATACGCCGGACCTGGTGGTTATCCAGGTCTACATCACCTCGGCGTACCGCGCCTATCAGATCGCCGATCATTATCGAAGCCGGGGCGCGTATGTATGCCTGGGTGGCTTGCACGTCACCTCGCTGCCGGAAGAAGCTGCAAGGCACGCGGACACGATCTTCCTCGGTCCCGGAGAGGACACGTGGCCGGCCTTTCTGACCGATTTCCGGCATGGCAGGGCGCAGAGGATCTACAAGTCTGTCATCCGATCGCTCGAAGGACTGCCAGCCGTACGGCGGGATCTCATTCGACGGCGCTTCTACCTTGTCCCCAACTCGATCGTCGTGTCGCGCGGGTGCCCGCACAGCTGCGATTTCTGCTACAAGGACGGTTTCTTCTCGGGAGGCAAGTCTTTCTATACCCAAACCGTGGACCAAGCTCTACGGGAAATCGAGCGATTGCCGGGCCGACACCTGTACTTCCTCGACGATCACCTGTTCGGTAACCCCTGTTTCGCCCGCAGCCTCTTCGAGGGAATGCAGGGTATGGGCCGGCTCTGGCAAGCGGCTGGGACGGTGCAGGCTGTCTTGAGGCCGGGGTTGTTGGAGGAGGCGGCCCGCTGCGGCTTGCGAAGCCTGTTCGTGGGCTTTGAGACTCTAAGCGAGGAGAATCTCCGGCAACAACACAAAGGGCATAACCTGGGCCGCGACTATGCGCTGGCCATCCGGCGCATCCATGACCTGGGCGTCATGGTGAATGCCAGTTTCGTCTTTGGGATGGACGATGACGATGAGACGGTGTTCGAACGAACGGTGGATTGGGCGATCGCCCAAGGTGTCGAGACGGCGACCTTTCACATCCTCACCCCCTACCCCGGAACGGCCCTGCACCAGCGGATGGCGCGGGAAGGGAGGATCACGACCTCAGATTGGGATCTGTATGACACACGCCACGCCGTGTTTGCTCCCGCCCGGATGAGCGTCGGGGCTTTGGAGTCGGGGTATCGACGGGCCTACGAGAGGTTCTATACGTGGGGGTCGATCCTGCGCGGAGCGTCGACCAAGGCCAACCTGATCGATGGGCTCCGGCATCTGGCCTACGCCGGTGGATGGAAGAAGTTCGAGCCGATGTGGGATTGGGTCATCCGGGCCAGGCGAGTATGGGAGTTCCTCCCGTTGTTGGAGAATGTCCTGGACGGATTCGGGGTGGACCGTCGCAGCCGAGAGGCGCAACTGGAACAGGCGGACCCAGCCGCTCTCGCGGGTCTTGAGTCAAGCGGAACGGGCGCGAAGGCCGGCTAGGCGGCTGACCAAGAACTCTTCCGCCGAACCCCCTGCTCCGGCGAACGAAGTAACTGCGATCAGCGTGCGACCGAGGCGACGATGACGGCGAAGGCGTTGGGGTCGCGCACCGCCAGGTCGGCAAGCACCTTGCGGTTGAGGCGCACGCCGCCGGTCTTCATCCCATGCACCAGACGACTGTAGGTGGAGCCGTTCATCCGGGCGGCGGCGTTGATGCGGACGATCCACAGCTTGCGCAAGTCGCGTTTGCGCGTGCGGCGGTCGCGGTAGGCGTACCACAGGCTCTTGAGCATGGCTTCGTTGGCACGCCGGAAGAGGCGATGGCGGCTGCCCCACATACCGCTGGTGCGGGCAAGCGTCTTCTTGTGACGGCGGCGGGAAACGATCCCGCCCTTAACACGGGCCACAGGACACTCTCCTGCGGACCCCTGGGCGCCTCCTTCGACCCTGCGACTGGCTCAGGGCTCAGGATGTTTCACGCACCCAACGGCCGCAACCCGAAACGGCTCGGTTCCCCGAGATGTTACTTGCTCTTGCCACCGCTCTTGGCGGTGGGATTCGCCTTGTACAGGCTGAGATACGGCGCCAGGCGGCGCACCCGTGAGCGGATGCGCTTGCCTTCCACGGGAATCATGTCGCTCAACTGCGCCTTGACGCGGGCCGACTTGCGCCGGCGGAGGTGGCTCTTGCCGCCCTTGGTGCGCATGACTTTGCCGGACCCGGTGACGCGAAACCGCTTGGCGGTCGCCTTGTGGGTCTTCAGCTTGTACTTGCCCTTGGTCTTCGCCTTGCGAGGCACGTGCAACTCCTCTCGTCTCAAACCGTCGCCGGCTTGTGCTTGCCGGGCGCCAGCGTCATCAGCATCGTGCGGCCTTCCATCATCGGGGACTGCTCGATCATCCCCACGTCGGCCAGCTCCTCGGCTACCTGTCTCAGGTCCTCGAGGGCGATTTCCGGGTAGTTGATCTCCTGGCCCCGGAAGCGGATGCGGACACGAACCTTCTTGCCTTCCGTCAGCCAGCGCCGCGCGTCTCGGACCTTGAACGATCGATGGTGCGGCGAGGTCTTGGGGCGCATCCGGATTTCCTTGATCTCGATCTTGGTCTGCGCCTTACGGGCCTCGCGTTCCTTCTTGCCCTTCTCGTACAGAAACTTGCCGAAGTCGAGGACCCGGCAGACCGGAGGCTCCGTATTCGGGGCGACCTCGACCAGGTCGAGGCTGGCCTGCTGGGCGATCAGAAGCGCCTGGGACAAAGCGACGACCCCGTAGTTCTGTCCTTCGGGGCCGATCAGGCGCACTTCCGGGACACGGATGTCTTCGTTGATCCTGTATTCGGAGGCGCTGATCGCTTACTCCTCTCCCGGGTAGGCACGGGCCGCCCAGAACGCTGGAGCGGCCCGGATGTCGTGGCGATGATACCACACGTGGCGGACGAGCGTCAATCCGAGGCGGGGTCGGTCAGCCCTGGGACTGGGGCGATCTCAATCCACCAGGATCGAGACCAGGGTGGAGGCGCCGTGCGGGGATAGGTAGATGTCGGCGTGAGCGCCGTCCCGGTCATACGACAGCAGGCTGAAGTCCCCTGAGGCCAAGTCGCCCATGCGCACCGCCCAGCCGGATTGGCGCAGGGCGTCGTGGTAGTAGGCCAGCACATCGCCAGGCGCCAGGTCGACCAGGTAGTGGAATCCGCCCCCGGTCTCCCCTCCGGCGCGGGCGGCCGGATGGATGGGCACCCAGGACCACCAGTCCGGCGCGTTGCCGGCGAACGGTTGGAGCACGTCCTCCGGGACTGTGGGCAGGTTGAACAGGGGAGCCATCACGAAGGTGGACTGAGCCACGGGCAGGGTGGCCCAGGCGATAGGCTCGGCCGTTGGGAAGGGCTCAAGCGTCGGCAGCGCCGACAGGAGCGACGAGCCGTCGCACGCCAATGTGAGAAGGATGGCCGCCGTCAGGGGCGCGAACAACCCGGCGAGAGCGGACCGGTGGTCCCGGCTGGCGCGGTCGACGGGGGGCGAGATTCGTCTCATGGCAGGGTCAAACAGACAGATGGAGCCGACATTCACCCGGACAATAGGTCCTTCAGGCAATTCCGGGTGATGGGCGATTGAGTGTAGCCTAAGGTCACTCTGCCGACCGATGTGCAGGACGATGGTACCAAAAGGGCGAAACCGGCCCTGATCGTCCGTAACTTCGGGTGCCTGCGTGCGACTGAGAGCGCCAGGGGTTCTCGCGTCTCGGCAGAGATGGCCCTGGGGCGCCAGACAGGGGTCGGGGTGGCCTGGCCCCTTTGGGGCGCAACGCGCCGGGACGCAGAGCGTCGCGGAAGGAAGGAGCCTGCAGGCGCAGGACAGCGTGTTACGTAGCCTGTTTCAGCAGGATGCCCGACGCCGCGAGGCGATGGTCACGGCGCATGTCGTCGCCGAGCCGGCTCGCTGCGTCGAATGCGGCATCTGCTCGTTCAATTGCCCCCTGGGGATCGACGTCCGCAGTCACGCCCGCCAGGGACTTCCGATCGCCGATTCGCATTGCCTGACCTGCGGCGAATGCGTGGCTCGCTGCCCGCGCGGCACGCTGCGGATGGAGTCCAGCCAGGTGTTCACGTCGCCTACCGCCGAGCAGAACGGCTGACATGCCTCGGCGTTACGTCCTCGTCGGCAACGGGCCAGCCAGTGTGTCGGCCGCCATCGCCATCCGGCAGCGCGATTCAACCGGAGACATTCTGATTGTGGGCGACGAGAAGCCGGGTTTCTATTCCCGCCCTGGGCTGGCGTATCTGCTGACCGGGACCGTGCCCGAGGGACATCTTTTCTCGCGGCCGGATTCGGAATATCGCCGTTACGGTTTGCGCCGCCAGGTGGGCCGGGTCACGCGGTTGGATCCGAAGGGCCACCGAGTCGAGTTGGCTTCCGGGCAAACCATCGACTACGACCGGCTTCTCCTGGCGCCCGGGGCGCGCGCCTTGCGCCCGAACGTGCCGGGGATGGACCTCGATGGGGTCGTGACGCTCGACAACCTCGACGACGCCCGGCGAATCTTGAAGCTGGCGCGGCGGGCAAAGACTGCGGTGGTGGTCGGCGGCGGGATCACCGCCCTGGAGCTGGCGGAGGGACTGGCGGCCCAGGGGGTGGCGACGCATTACCTCCTGCGCAAGGATCGCTACTGGTCCAATGTCCTCGACGCCGCCGAATCGTCTCTGGTGGAATCGCGCCTGGAAGCCGAGGGTATCCGCCTGCACCGCCAGGCCGACCTGGCCGCCGTCGTCGGCAAGGGCGGTCGGGTCCGGGCGGTCGAGCTCAAGGACGGACGGCGCCTCGATGCGGGAATCGTCGCCGTGGCCATCGGGATTCAGCCTCGGATCGAGCTGGCACAGGCTGCCGGCCTGACGTGCGATCGAGGCGTGTGGACCGACGAGTACATGCGGACCAGCGACCCCGACGTCTACGCCGCCGGCGACGTCGCCGAAGTCTACGATCCGGCCAGCGGAAGACGAGTCCTCGACTCGCTCTGGTCGATCGCTATCGACCAAGGGCGAACGGCCGGCGCCAACATGGCGGGTGCCGGCGAGCCCTATCCGCGAGGCATCCCGTTCAACGTGACCCGCATCGGCGGTCTGACCACGACGCTGATCGGCGCCGTCGGCAATGGACGGGAGGACGGCGATCTGGTGGCTCTGGCGCGCGGCGACAGCGAATCGTGGCGCCAACAGGCCGACGCCTTCACCGTAGAGGCGGAGGCCGACGTCAGCCGCGTGCGGTTGCTCGTCGGCGAGCGAACGCTCCTGGGCGCGGTTGTCATGGGCGACCAGAAACTGTCGCGGCCTTTGCAGGATTTGATCTGCGAACAGGTCGACATCCTCCCGCTGCGCCAGCGGCTGCTGAGCTCGCCGAAGGACCTCCCCGATCTGGTGACGTCGGCCTGGAGGGATACTCGTGCGCGGCGCTAAGGAATTGATCCTGGCGCTCGTCGCCGTCCTGGCCATCACGGGTCTCTACAGCGCGGCCCTGGCCGTCGCAGGGGTGCCCGCCGCCAGCGGCTTTCTGGGGCACAGCCTGGGAGTGCTTGGGTTCGTGCTGATGCTGATGACGGAAACGCTGTACTCGCTGAGGAAGCGCGCCGTTCGCCGGCCGTGGGGGACGATGCGTTCGTGGCTCCAGTTCCACATCTTCACCGGGATCGTCGGGCCCTACCTGGTGTTCCTGCATTCAGCCTGGTCCTTCCGCGGCCTAGCTGGCGCATTGATGCTGATGACGGCCGTGGTCGTGGCCAGCGGTTTCCTCGGGCGCTACATCTACACCGCCGTGCCCCGGACCGCCGACGGCGCGGTCGTCGAAGCGGAGGCGCTGAAGGCGGCGCTGGCGCAGGCCCGGACGGAGGTGGATACCATGGCCTCGGGCGGGGCCGCGGCTGCGTCGCCGAAGGCGGTAGAACAGGCCCGCCATCGGCTGAAGGAGTTGGAGCGCCAACTCGACGCCATGCGGTGGGCTCGCCGCCTCCTGGCGACATGGCACACCGTCCACATCCCTCTGGGGATGGTCATGTTCGTCACGGCTTTCGTGCACGCCGGCGCGGCGTTGTACTACGCCACGCTGCTGCGCTAGAGGGATCGGAGAGGTCTCCGTGAACCGGCCGCTTGGTTGCCTGTCGGCTTCGGCGCTCATCGCCGGCGTACTGGCGTCGCTGGCGATCCTCGGTGCGGCGGCGGGTACCGGCAACGGGATCTTCAGCCCCGGAGAGTTGAACCGACAACCGGGCGCCCAGGAGATCGGCGGTGTGAGTTCCCACGCCGATCTGGCGCAGGCCTGTGCGGCTTGCCACCCGGCCTTCTGGGAAAAGGACCTTATGGGCGACCGGTGTTTGGTCTGCCACGCCGATGTCGCCGAGCAGCTCGGCCAGGACGCGGGGCTGCACGCCGGCTACGCCACCGGCGGCAACTGCCGCGACTGTCACACCGAGCATCAAGGGTCCGACGCCACACTGACGCGGGCCGACATGCGCGGCTTCCCCCATGAGCGCACGGGCTACCTGCTGCGGGCGCATCCGATGGCCTCGGATGGCGGGACATTCTTGTGCACGGACTGCCACACGGATTCCCTGCAGTCGTTCGACGTCGTCGTGTGCCTGGATTGCCACATGCAGAGGGACCTGGCCTACAGCATCCAGCATCGGGCCGCCTTCGGCACCGCGTGCATCAACTGTCACGACGGGGTCGACAGCTACGGTCGGGCCTTCGATCACCAGCAGGTCGCCTTCACGCTGGAGGGGAAGCATGCCGAGGCCAACTGCGTCCTGTGCCATGCGGGCGCCAAGTCGCTTGAAGGGCTGAGGGCCGCGCCGACCGCGTGTGTGGCGTGCCACGCACGCGCCGACATCCACGACGGCCGCTTGGGGGCGGACTGCGGACAGTGCCACAACCCCTCCAGTTGGGAAGGCGCGACCATCGACCACGACCTGACGCGCTTCTCCCTGACGGGAAGCCACGTACAGGTCCAGTGCTTGGAGTGCCACGTCGACCGCAAGTGGACCGGCGTCGGGACGGCCTGTCGGACCTGCCACGAGGACGCCGACCGGCACGGTGGCCAGTTCGACGTCGACTGCTCCAGCTGCCACACGACCATTGCCTGGTCGGATGTGACCTTCGACCACGACCGCACCGGCTTCGCGCTGGAGAATGCACACGACATTTCCTGCTCCAAGTGCCACCCGGGTGGGCGCTATGTCGGCACGCCGTCCAGTTGCGCCGGGTGCCACGCCTCGGAGGACGCGCACAACGGTCGGTTTGGCACGGACTGCGGCGCCTGCCACCGCCCGACGCGCTGGAGCGACGCCACCTTCGATCACAACCTGGCGAGCTTCCGCCTGACCGGCGCCCACCAGAGCGTGGAGTGCACACGCTGTCACGTTGGCGGTCGCTTCGCCGGGACGCCCAGTTCGTGCGCAGCCTGCCACAACCGGCCGTCATCGCACAGCGGCGGTTTCAGCGGCGAGTGCAGCAATTGCCATTCGACGAGCGCCTGGAAGCCGGCCTCCTTCAACGGGCCGCATCCGTTCCCGATGAATCACGGCGGGGCAGGCGGCCGATGTGGAAAGTGCCACCCGTCGTCGTGGTTCGATTACTCCTGCACCGGCTGCCACGAGCACAGCCCGGACCGGATGCGGGAGAAGCACAAGGAAGTCTCTGGGTTCTCGCTGAACTCGTGCCTCAAGTGCCATCCGGGGGGCCGCGGCGGAGACGACTGACGGCCGCTCGCCCTGGAACGCAACGGCCGGGCCCCTGAGGGCCCGGCCGTTGCGTTCGGAGTGGATCGGAGCTAGTCGCGCCCCTTCCCGAAGATGCGAAGGATGAGCAGAAACAGGTTGATGAAGTCGAGGTAGAGCGCCAGCGCGCCGAGGACCCCCATCCGGGCAACGGCGGCCTCGTCGCCGGCGGCCAACCGAGCGGTCAGGTCGCGCTTGATGCGCTGTGTGTCGAAGACCGTCAGCCCGATGAACAGCAGGATCCCACCGTAGGTGGTGATCCACATCAAGGGCGTACTGGCGAGAAAAAGGTTGGCAATCGAGGCGATCACCAGGCCGATCAGGCCCATCAGAAGGAAGGCGCCGAGCTTGCTGAGATCGATGCGGATGAAGTAGCCGACGAAGGACATGGCGGCGAATAGAGTGGCGGTGGTGACGAAGGCCAGCGCGATGTCCGTCTGGGTGTAGGCCAGGAAGATGACCGACATGGTGATGCCGTTGAGGATGGCGTAGAGCAGGAACAGGGCGATGGCGGTGGTCGGTGCCAGTCGGTTGACGGCGGCCGACAGGACGAGCACCAGGGCCAGCTCCGCCAGGAACAGCCCGATGATGAGGATGGGATTGCGGACGATGATGGAGATGAGCGAGCTGTGGGCGACGAAGAATGCCACCCCGGCCGTCAGATACAGTCCGATGGCCATCCACATGTAGACACGCCGCATCAGGGCGGCGAAGGTCTCGCCCAGTTGGACTTCCGTCAGGGGGAGAGGAACGGAGCTTTGGGCTGGGTAAGTCATGGGATCCTCCGTGGGCCGGCGTCTCAGGAGACAAGTCTACAACCATTGGGGGAGGAAGCGGATGGGAACATGGGCACGTCCCCCGTCGAATTCCGGGAGTCTTACTCGAACGAGCTGATGATGGGCCCGGTAAGCGCGCCAATCGGGCCCAGCGGCGCCGGCGGATGCACAAAACGGAGTCGCCGCCGACCACGGCCCGGGTTTATGATTGCCGCGGCTCGCCGTGCCGCCCGAGGATGGGACCGATGGCCTACCTGAGTGAGCTCCTGGGGAAGCCCGTGGTGGACGTCGATGGGGTGCGCCTCGGGCGGCTGGAGGACGTCATCGCCTCCACGGCGGACGCTTTGCCTCACCCTCGGCTTTCCGCCATCGTGGTTCGGTCACCCAGCCGATCAATGGTTGTGGCCATGGAGGATGTCGCGGTTCTGATCGCCCCGGCGGTGTCGTTGGCGAAGCCGATCGATCAGATTCGGCCTGTCGAACCGCGTCCGGGAGATCTGCAACTCGCCCGCGAAGTCCTCGATCGGCAGATCATCGACACCAACGGCGCCCGCCTGGTGCGGGTGAACGACATCGAGTTCACCCGCGTCGACCACCGCTACTTCGTGGCAAACGTGGACGTCGGGATGTTGGGACTGTTCCGGCGGCTGGGAGTAGCGCGAGCGGCTGAGCGGCTGTGGCGGCGCAGGACCGAATCTCCCCCGGGGAAGCTGACGTGGCACGCGGTCGAGTTCCTCCCGGGAAACCAGCCCCTGCGGCTGCGCGAACCGGCCAGTAAGATCGAAGAACTGCACCCTGCCGATCTGGCCGAGATCATCAGCGACCTGTCGCGGGCGGAGGGCGCCCGGCTGCTCTCGGCCCTCGATGTCGAGACGGCCGCCGATGCCCTGGAAGAGATCGAGCCGGACTTTCAGGCGAGTCTGATTGACGGACTGACCAACGATCGCGCCGCCGACGTGCTCGAAGCCATGGCGCCCGACGAGGCGGCCGACCTGGTTGCCGAATTGGAACCAGAGAAGAGGTCGGAGCTCCTGCCGTTGGTGGAGCGAGACAAGGCGGAGGAAATCGCGGCGCTGCTGCAGCATCCGGAGGACACGGCCGGCGGCATCATGACGACCGAGTTCCTGGTCGTAGCGGATCGGCTGACCGCCAAGGAGGTCCTGGACCTCCTGCGGAAGCGGGCGGACGAGGTCGGCACGCCGTACTACATCTACATCGTCGACGATGCGGGCGTCCTCACCGGCGTGCTGGCCTTGTTCGATCTGATGATCGCGCAACCCGGAGACCACGTCTCGGACTTCATGAACCGTAACGTGGTGAGCGTGCCCCTGCTGGCGACGCAGGATGAAGTCGCCCGGGCGGTCGCCAAGTACAACCTGATGGCCATCCCCGTCGTCGATGACCAGGGCCGCCTGGTAGGGATCGTGACTGCCGACGACGCGTTGGACAAGATCATCCCCACGCGCTGGAAGAAGCGCCTGCCGCGACTCTACCGCTGACGGGGGCGCGACATGCGATCCACCTCGTACCGCATACGGCCCATCTGGTCGCGTCTGGCGTTCGCCCTGGCGATCATCGGACCGGGGATCATCACCGCCAACGTGGACAATGACGCCGGCGGGATCAGCACCTATTCCGTAGCGGGGGCCCGCTACGGGTTGGGTGTGTTGTGGATCCTGCCTCTGCTCGCTGTGGCGCTGATCCTGGTCCAGGAGATGAGCTCACGCCTGGGCATCGTAACCGGAAAGGGCCTGGGGGATTTGATCCGCGAGAGCCTGGGCGTCCGAGTGACGGCGTTGATCCTTGGATTGCTCCTGGTGGCGAACTGGGCCAACACCGTCAGTGAGTTCGCCGGTGTGGCGGCCGCCAGCGGGATCTTCGGGGTCAGCAAGTTCCTGGCGGTGCCGTTGGCCGGCGCCCTGGTCTGGCTGCTGGTGGTGCGAGGCAACTACCGATCCGTTGAACGGATCTTTCTGGTCGCCAGCGCGGTGTACCTGGCGTATGTCGGCTCCGGGATCCTGGCCCGGCCTGATTGGACGGCCGTGGCGCGAGCCGCGGTCTCACCACGGCTCGCGTGGGACTCCGGCTACCTGGTCATGCTGGTGACCATCATCGGCACCACCATCGCCCCCTGGATGCAGTTCTATCAGCAGGCGGCGATTGTCGATAAGGGTCTTCGGCCGGCCGAACTGGGGTGGGAGCGGCTGGACGTCGTGGTGGGCTCGCTGTTTGCCATCGTCGTGGCCGGTTTCATCGTGATCGCCTGCGCCTCGACCCTGTTCGTCCATGGTCAGGCCATCGAGACGGCCGAGGACGCCGCCGTGGCGCTGCGCCCCTTGGCCGGATCGTACGCCTCGACCCTTTTCGCCGTAGGTCTGTTGAATGCCTCGCTGTTTGCGGCGGCCATCCTCCCGCTGTCGACCGCCTATGTCGTGTGTGAGGCCTTCGGTTGGGAGGTGGGCGTCAGCCGCACGCTGCGGCAGGCGCCGACGTTCTTCGGCATCTACACCGCGCTGATCGTCCTCGGTGCCGGCGTGGTGCTGCTTCCGCTGCAGTCTCTGGTGCGGACGATGATCGCCAGCCAGACTCTGAACGGGATTCTGTTGCCGGTCATTCTGGTGGTGATGCTGCGCCTGATCAACGATCGCCGCCTGATGGGGACGCATGTCAACGGTCGGATCCTGAATGTTCTGACGTGGGCCATCGTGGCGACGTTGGTCATCCTGACGGCGGCCCTGGTGGTGATTACGGTCTTCCCTGGCTCGTCGCATTGATGGCGAGCGGGCTTCGTGAAACTCGCCCGCATGTACCCAGGGCGAGCTGTTGGGGTGTCGGGGCGATTGTGGCGGTCTGTCACGCCGCCGTGGAAGCTTCGCAGGGCGAGTCCACCCTTGCCGGCAGGGACAGGATGAGGGGTGACGCCAGGCCCGGAGGCGTGGCGCGCGCTCGGGTGGGAAGGATCCCGGCGCGGGCCAGCAGCGGCCAGCGGCCATCGACGCCGGGGGGTGGGAGGGCGCCGGGCGGCCCCCAATAGCCGGCGTCGCCGAGCAGCCAGGTTTGCAGCGTGGCGGCATCGACGCCCACGGCGGCCAGCAGGCTCTCGACGGCGCGCAGGAACAGCGTGGTGTAAACCTGGCGGTCGTAGGGGACGGACGCCGCGAGCAGATCCCAGGCGCGCGCCTTCTCCGGCCCCGATACATAGATGAAGCGCAGGCGCTCGCCGGGGCTGAGCTGGATGCCGGCGCGGGTGAACTCGGCCGCAACGCGCGCGGCGGGCGTGCGGACGGTGAACTCCTCCGGCCGGCGCGACAGGTTGTGGCCGACGATGAGCTCGTCCAGCGGGACCTGGCCGGCGCGCAGCCGGCCGAGGCGCTGGCGCAGGTAGGCGACGGCCTCGGGCACGCGGCGCCGGAAGGCGGCGGCGTCGGGCGCATGCGCCAGGATTTCGAGAGCCCCGAGTTGAGTGGCCTCAATGAAGGCGGGCGTGTCGTGGCGGCGGGCCTCGATGCCGCGCACCTTGATCGTCCCGTCCTCGAAGGCCCCGAAGTAACGGTTGGCGACGGTGACGCGCGGCTCGACGCGTGATGGCAGGAACGCCAGCCAGCGGTAGACGCCTTCCAGGGCGATGTGCAGCCCGGTGTTCGCCTGGATCTCCGCCAGCAGCGTTTCGTAATCCGGCCGCTGAGGCGCCCCGGGTTTGTCGACCCACAAGCCGTCGACGTACAGGTGCAGCACGCGGAAGCCGCGCCGCTCGACGATTTCCTTGGCGCGCAGCAGCACCTCGCGGCCGTAGGCGGTGACGGCCTCATGGGCCTCGATGCGGCCGAAGCGGGCGTTCTTGTAGCCCAGATAGCCGAAGCAGGTGACCAGCAGCCACTTGTGAGCCGAGTAGCGGCGCCGGAAGGCCTCCTTGCGCCGGTCGCCTTCAGGCAGGGCGCGCACCAGGGCCTTGTAGCGGGCGCGTTTTTCCAGCAGCGGGGCGAGCGTCTCGGGAACCAGCCCCTGGCGGTGACGGCAGACGGGCGTGCCGAGCTCGGGCACGGGTGTGCCCTCGCAGCATTCGGCCCCTACGGTCTCCGGCGAGATGTTGAAGTTGACCATGATGCTCGGGTACATGGCGGTGAAGTCGAGCTCGGCGACGTGCTGGTGCAGGCCCGGGGTGGGCGTGTAGACCAGGCCGCCCTTGTCGGCGACGAGCAGGTCGACGCCGGTCTTGAGCGATTCGGGATGGCGTTTCTGCCAGGGGACGAGCACGCCGCGCCGCCACGCCGTAGCGACCTGCATGGCACTGATGCCCGTGCCGGTGGAGACGCGGGCGACGGTCTGGACCGGCAGCCCGGTCAGGCGGGCGATCTCGAGCGTGCCATCGAGGCCGTAGTCGTCGGCCAGGAAGGCGTTCTGGCGGTCGATGTGCCAGCGCCCGAACAGCAGGTGCTGCTCGTCGCGGAAGATGATGCGGCCGTAGGAGAAGTAGGAGTGGGCCTTCTTGTGGGCGACGGCCTGGTCGGGATCGCGGTTGAGGGGCAGAGGGATGCCGTAGTGGCGGGAAAGCTCCAGCAGGCGCGGCAGCAGGTAAGAGTCACCATAGGCGCTGACGATCAGGTCCGGGTCGTGGTGCTCGAGCAGGTGGCGCAAGCCGAGCAACAGGCGGCGCCCGTGGCGGCGGGGGAAAGCGTGCTCGCGGCCATCGACTTCGACGAGGAGCTCGTCGCGTGAGGGCTTTCCCGAGAGGGAAGCGTGATCCGCGAGGGTGAAGGCGGCGGTGACATCCACCCCCACCCCTCCCTCCCCCTGAAAGGGGGAGGGAGCTGACGGCTGACGGCTGATGGCTGGCCTGCGCGCCGGGTTGTAGAGCTCCCCGCCGTCGTCGTCGCGCTGGTCCTGGCTCAGGCGCATGGTCATCACGCGGAACGGCGGCAGGCGGTAGTCGACCTCCCAGGGTGAGTCGACCGTGCGAATGGCGCGCAGCCGGCCGGGCGCGGCGCTGGTCGGCGGGTCGTACTCGACGTCGCAGGCGGCCAGCGGGAAGACGCCGCGCGCCAGGACGTAACGCTGCGGCAGGGGGATGTCGGCGTCGTAGTAGGTCAGGTAGGGGCGGAACTCAGCCGCCCAGCGCAGGACGGTGGCGAGCAGGGCCGGCAGGCGCACGCCGATCTCGAGCACCTCGACCTGACGGTCGAGGAAGAGATCGCGGCGCTCGGTGCGGCGCAGCGTGACGGGGGCGCGGCGGGCGCGCAGCATGCGGGCGACGGCGCGGAGATCGTCGAGCGGCCCGCGGGCGTAGAGACACGGCGTGAACGTGTCGTGGAGGGAGTGCATGCGGCCGTCGCCGTCGAGCAGCCACAGGCGCATGCCATCGGCATCGGGATACACGTCGAAGAGCCAGGCGGAAAGAGCAGTCATCAGTTGTCACAGCCCCCTCCCCCTGAAAGGGGGAAAGGAGGGTGGGGGTGGAACCTCCCGAGGAGGGCGGTGCTCACGCCCTCACCCCTCCCCCTCTCCCGGAGGGAGTGGGGGCTCCGCCGGCCCCGCCGACAGTGCCTCGAGCTGCTGCTGGAGCTGCAGGATGAGCTTGTGCTGCTCGACGAGCATGGCGAGCAACATGACCTCGAAGGGCAGTAAATGGGAGGCGTACGCGGCAGCGGCCAGGTGGTGGCGGGAGCTGGCCAGGAGGGCGTCCAGGGCGCGCTGGTCGTCGAGGCGCAGGGCGCGGCGGAAGCGAGCGAGCGACTGCTGCTCCTGGAGAAAGGCCTGGGTGATGGAAGGAAGGGTTCGTCCCATAAGACCAGTGGTTCAGTCATCAGTCATCAGTTATCAGTAGAACCGGGCGGTCGTGGGTGTGTGGTTCTTACTGATGACTGACGACTGACACTTGCATCTGCGCTGCGCTTGGCGCAAGTGATGACTCAAAAGAGTCGCATCTGTTGCACACTTTCCTCTTGCGGCGCGCGCAGCATCCAGGCGGCGTCGGCGGCAGCCTGCAGGTCGTCGAGCAGCCGCCAGCGTTCTTTCACCAGAGTCTGCGGCTCGTGCGCGCCGACGATCACGGGCGCGACCGCCGCCAGGCGCTTGAGGTGGGTCAGGGTGGTGGCCAAGAGACGCTCGCCGTCGCGCAGCGGCACACTCTCGTCGTAGAAGGTGGCCAACAGGTCGAGGACGAAGAGCGGCTCGGGACTGGTGGGCGTGTTCTCGATGAGCTCGGCCAGCTGAAAGCAGGTGAAGGCGCGCGACAGACGCAGACGGCTGAGGGCTTCGTGGGGGCCTTCGCGCGGGAAGACAACGGGATCGGGTGCAAGCGGCTCCGAGGCCGGATCGGGCGCGATCAGGCGGGCGAGGCGGCGCGCCAGTCGGGCGACGAAATAGCCGTCGAAGGCATTGCCGCCGTCGAACAGGCGCACGGGCGTGCCGCCGACGACGAGGCTGGTGGCGCCGGCGAGCAGTGTGCGGGTCGGCGCCAGGGTGCCCCACAAGAGGGTGAGACGCGGCCTGCGCATGGCGTCGAGCAGCGCCGGATCGAGAGCCAGACGAAGGCCGATGTCGAACTCCCCTCGGCCGGCGTGTTCCACCTGAAGGGCCAAGGTGGAGGGCAGGGCCAGTGAAACGGTCACCAGGATCTCCAAATAGAACAGACGTTCTATTTGTAACTCAGCCGGCTTCGGGGCGCAATCCCATCCTGGGGTGGAGCTGGGGCCGGCCGTGTTACAGTCTTGGCCATCTGCGGCCGATCCCAGCCGTCTGTCCCGAGCCGCTACAACCGAGGAACAATGCCTTTCCACACCAGGTCTCACACGCCCAGTGCTGTGCTGCTTGCGGGCGCGTTGACGTTGCTAACCGGCTGCGCCGCGCCCGGCCCGACAAGCGCCGGCACGCCGATGTCCCTCCCCGCTTCCCCAACCTCTGCGGCGGCCGTCACCTCACCTGTTTCTCCGACGCGGCCCGCCGAGACGATCGAGGCTTCGCCGACCTCCGCGCCGTGCTTCACTCGCGAGGAGCTGGCCGCCCTCGATCTGGAAACGATCGCCGCCTGGGAGGTCATCTGCTACCGCTCCGACTCGGGGGTCGAGACCTCGATTGACCAAAAGGCGGCCGTCGCCGCGGTCCGCAGCCTCGTCGGAGAGGCGCCGCAGGTGATCGCCTTTCAGGAGATCACCATCGCGCCCAACTCGCCGACCGGGGATCTCAAGGTCTTGCGTCTGATGGACGAGCGTGGCTTTGAGTACCTGGTGGCGCCGCTGGCGGAAAAGGTGGTGGAGATGGATCCGCCGGCGAGCTGGAGGGCGAGCAGCGGCCATACCCGAAGCCGCGAAGAGCTCCAGCTCCTGGCGGAGACTCTGATCGCCGGTCAGTTCCCCGCTTTCGACCAATGGAAGCCGACTTTGAACTTTGAGGTCGGCTCGAAAAGCGAGGGGATGTACTTCTTCCGGTGGGAACAGCCGGGCCCGGTCCAGCACATGCCGGTCCTGGCTCAAGTCGGGATCACCGAGACCGGGGAAGTCTTCTCCTACATCAACACATTGTTCTATCTTCCGGCGAGTCCCCCCTACCCGACGCTGCGCCCCGGCTGACGGCTAGACCGTCCCGGAGGCGAGCAGTTCCTTCGTGCGACGATGGTCGGCGTAGATGCCGCGGTAGGGCGGAGGGAGCAGCGCCGCCAGATGGCACATGACCTCGTCGGCGTTGCGCCGCAGCGAGGCGGAGCGGTCGTTGGGGTCCAGCGGAGGAAGTTGGAACGGACGGCCGATGATGACGTCGATCGGGTGGCGGCGCAGCCGCACCAACGATTGGAAGACGCGGTCGGTGCCGCTGTGCGCGAAGGGAAGGATCGGCGCGCCCGACAGATGGGCAATGTAGGCAACGCCG
>DATIFK010000048.1:0-11119 GCA_035455265.1 Anaerolineales bacterium | reverse complement strand
GGGCTGATTGAGAAGCGCGGCTCGTTCTTCACCTACGGGGACCAGCGGATCGGGCAGGGGCGGGAGAATGCCAAGGAGTACCTGCGGCAGGCTCCCGAGATGCTGCAGACGATCGAAGCGCGCATCCGCGAAGCGGGGCGCGCCCAGATGGCCACCGCGGAGGTGGACGACTAGGCGGCGAGATCGCCGCCGTGACTCGGCTGCGCCGGACGAAGAACCACCGGGGCAGCCACGGTTTGGGTCTATCCATGACGGAGGATCGGTTGGACTCCGCAGGATCGAGGACGTCGGAACGGCAAGTGGTGCGCGTCCGGACATCTGGGGTAGCTAGGGCGTCTTCGGTGGCCGGCCTGTAAGTACCGGGGCGGCCATCTGCGGGGTTCCATGAACCGACCCCCACCGGCGTGGGTGGTCCTGAGCCGTGACCGGAACGATCGGGCACGGCCTTTGTGCTTAAGGAACGGGTGGTGGCAACGATCACGGCATTGCGAATCATGCCGCGGCGGCGAGGCCGGGTGGCGGTGTATGTCGACGGCCGGCTGCGGTTGATGGTCGATCCGGCTGTGGCGGCTTCTCTCTCGATCGGGCTGGCGTTCGACGAGGCGACCCTGGCCGACCTGCAGGGCCGCCAGGCGGTGGAAGCGGGGCTGCAGAAAGCCGGACGACTGCTCGCCCGCCGGCCGCGCTCCGAGTTCGAGCTGCGCACGGCCTTGAGGAAGAGCGGTGGATCGGACGAAACCGTCGAGGCGGTCGTGGATCGCCTGAAGGACGCCGGGCAAATCGACGACGAGCGCTTCGCCCGGACCTGGCTGGAGGATCGAGCGGCGTTCCGTCCGCGCAGCGCCCTCGGCCTGCGGGCCGAGCTGCAGCGCAAGGGCTTGCGCCGCGAGATCGTCGATCAGGCCTTGAGCGGTTTCTCCGAAGACGAAGCTGCCGTCGAGGCGGCGCGCCGCGCCGTCCGCCGCTGGCGAGGGGCGGACGAGGCGGAACGCCGCCGGCGCATGGTCGCGTACTTGCAGCGCAGGGGGTTTGGGCACGAAACCATCACTGCGGCGGTGCGGCGCGTGACGGCCGAATCCGCCGCTTCCGGGGAAAGCGAGGGTGAGTTGTGAACAGCGCGTGGTTGATCGTCGGCGGGCTGGTGACTCTGGCGGCTGGCGCCGTCCTGGGTTACTTCGTCCGCCACCTGCAGGTGGAAAGGGAAACGAAGTCGAGGCAAGCCGAGGCCGACCGAATCCTGGAGCAAGCGCAAGCCCGAGCCCGCGAGACCGAGCTCAAGTCCCGCGACGAGGCCTTGCGCCTGCGCGACGAGGGCGAAGCCGAGCTGTCACGGCGCCGGGCGGAGCTCTCCCGCGAGGAGGAACGGCTCCAGCGGCGGCGCAGCGAAGTCGACCGGCGGTTGGAGGCGGTGGAGAAGCGGGATCAGACGCTGAACAAGCGCCAGAGCACGATCGACCGCCGACAGAACGAGATCGAAGAGCTGCACGGCCAGACGCTGGCCGAGCTGCAGCGCGTCTCGGGGATGACCCAGGACGACGCCAAGAACCAGCTGCTGGCCGCGGTCGAGAAAGAGGCGCGCGGCGACATGGCGCGTATCATCCGCCAGATCGAAGAGGAGGCCCAGGAGGAGGGCGAGCGGCGGGCACGCGAGTTGATCGCCGACGCCATCCAGCGAGTGGCCTCCGACCATGTGGCCGAGGTGTCCGTCTCGGTCGTGGCGCTGCCGTCCGACGAGATGAAGGGCCGCATCATCGGCCGCAACGGTCGGAACATCCGCGCCTTCGAGCAGGCGGCGGGGGTCGACGTCGTCGTCGACGACACGCCCGAGGCGGTGACCATTTCCTGCTTCGACTCGGTGCGGCGCGAGATCGCTCGGCGCTCGATGGAAAAGCTCGTCCTCGATGGGCGCATCCACCCGGCGAATATCGAGAAGATCGTCGACCAGTCCCGCAACGAAGTCGACCGGTTGATCGTCGAGGAAGCCGAGAAGGCGAGCTTCGACGCCGGTGTGCCCGGGCTGCATCCGGAGATCCTCAAGAAGCTCGGCCGCTTGAAGTTCCGCACCTCCTATGGTCAGAACCAGCTGGCCCATGCCGTCGAGACGGCCCAACTCGCCGGGGTCATTGCCTCGGAGCTGGGCGCCAACGTCGAGGTCGCCAAAGCCGGCGGCCTGCTGCATGACCTGGGCAAGGCCATGGACCACGAGGTCGAGGGAACTCACGCCGGCATCGGCGCGGAGTTCGCCCGCCGCCACGGGGTCCCGGCGCCGGTCGTCAATACGATCGCCTCGCACCATCATGAAGTGGAACAGGAATCCGTCGAAGCGGTGATCGTCGAAGCCGCCGACGCCATCAGCGGGGCCCGGCCGGGCGCCCGCCGCGAGAGCCTGGAGCAGTACATCAAGCGCGTGCGGGGGCTGGAGGACATCGCCAACTCGTTCCAAGGCGTGTCGCAGAGTTATGCCCTCCAGGCCGGGCGTGAGATTCGCGTGATCGTCCAACCGGAATCCATCGATGATCTCGATGCGACCCGGCTGGCGCGCGACGTTGCCAAGAAGATCGAAGAGGGGATGCAATACCCTGGGCAGATCAAAGTCACGGTGATCCGGGAGACGAGGGCGATCGACTACGCCAAGTAGAGCCCTCACCCCCGGCCCCTCTCCCGCTCAGCGGGAGAGGGGTGAGGGGTGAGGGTCGCGTCTAGCCTTTGGCTGACGGCCTTCCGTAGAGGAACCAATACCGGTCGTGCGGGTAGTTCTTCTCCAATGCCGGCGACCAGATGAAGGCGCCGGGACGAAGAAGAGAACGCAGGCGGCGGTCGACGGGCTCGGCCGCCGTCGGCTGGGAGGACAGGTCGCCAAGGCGCTCCAGCATGACGCGATAGCGGACCTGCTGCGCGTATTCACCGGCGGCAGAACCCTCCTCGAGGTCACCGAGGTAGGCGGACCACAGACGCAGGCGCATCGTCTGCTCGCGGGCTGCCTTGCGCGCCAGGGCGGCCGGTTGTTCTTGGTTCAGCGCCTCCCAGCGATGGTCGAGTGTCTCCATCAGGTGGCGATCTTCGGGCGGAAGCGCGGCCGCCTCGGCCTTAAGCTCGTCCTGGACCAGCAGCAGGCCCCCCAGGCTGAGATCCTGGCGCAGGCCAGCGTGTCGATCGAGGGGCCAGGTCACCGCATCGGTGAGCAGAAACGCCGCCAGCTCATCGAGGGCGGCGGCGTACCAGGTGAGCCGGGGATCGGCCGAGGGCATTCTAGGCGGGGATCTCGCGCAGGACGCGCCGCACGACGTCGAGCAGCTGGCCGCGCGTGGCCGGCTTGATGAGATAGCCGACGGCGCCCAGGCGCTCGCCCATCTCGCGGTCTTCCGGACGGCCCCGCGCCGTCAGGATGACGATCGGAGCCTTGGCCGAGCGGCCGCCCTTCTCTTTCAAAGAGCGCATCAGATCGAAACCCGTAACGCCCGGCATCATCAGGTCGACCAGCAGGAGGTCGTAGGTGTTCTCGGTCGCCAGGCGCAAACCTTCTTCTCCGTTTCCGGCGCCGTCGACATGGAAGCCTGCGGTCTTGAGGGTCAATTCCAGGAGCCCGACGGTGTCGGGCTCGTCATCGATCACGAGGATCTTGCTGGTGTGGGCCATGACGGCGGTATTGTATATCGGCCCTCCAGGGAGCGCCAACACGCCGTCGCAGACGCAAGGCACCCGAGCCTTGCTCCCGGCTGAGATCGGAACAGGCTACCTCGAGGCTACGTAGATGAGGATCCCGGATTCGGGCGACGGCGGCTTGTCGGTGTAGTCGGCAAGGACCTTCACGTTCTCGAAGCCGGCCGAGGCAAGCATGTCGAGCACCTCGTTGCGGAAGTACAACCTCTCCCGCAGGGTGTGCTCCTCCTGGCGCTCGATGCGGCCGTCCCTCCATAGGATCGCCTGGATCTGCCGTGTGAGCACCTGATCGAGCGGATCAATGGACGCCACGCGGCCCCGCAGTTCGATTTCATCTCCGTTCTCGGCGCGCTTGCGCCTCCTTCTTCCCTCGGGCCACGCTTCCGGCAGCGCCCGGCGCGCTTCCGGCAACCAGTAGCGCCACTCGTCCCCGTCCTTGTAGGGAAGGTCGCAATCGAAGGCAAGGGTCCCACCCGGCGCCAGGTGCAGAAAGAAGCGCCGGAGGGCCTCTTGATCCTGGTGGCGCGATCCGCCCAGGCCGAACGAACCGCAGACGATGATCGTTCTGTACTTGCGGGGAAGATCGAGCTCGTGCAGGGCTTGCCGGTAGAGCTGCGGTTGGAGACCTTCACTCTGCGCCTTCTTCCGACAGAACGCCAGCATGTCCTGCGAGACGTCGACGCCGTCGACGTCGAGGCCCGCTCTCAGGTAGGGCAGGAGCAGGCGACCCGTCCCGCAGCCGGCGTCGAGCGCCGGAAGGCCCGCCTGTTCGATGAAACTGCGGAAGTAGTCGATCTCAGGGCCGTCGTTGTGGAACTCGGCCCACCAGCGGGCCACCAGGCCGTGGTGCCAGGTCTGCGGGGAATCGGCCAACACCAAATCCGACGGTCGTCTAGAGGATCAGGCCGACGGGGTGCTCGATGTACTTGCGGAAAACCTGCAGCCAGCGAGCGGCTTCGGCGCCGTCGGTCACTCGATGGTCAGCCGAGAGGGTGACTTTCAGGCGTTTGCCCGGCACAATGCGGTCCCCGTCGACGACGGGTACTTCGCGCACCGCTCCAACAGCCAGGATGGCGGCCTCGGGCGGATTGATGATGGCGGTGAACTCATCGACGTCGAACATGCCGAGGTTGGATACCGTGAACGTCGATCCCTCGATGTCCTCGGGATGAACCTTGCCCTCTCGGGCGCGAGCGGCAAGGGCTTTGAGTTCCTGCGAAATCTCCTGCACCGACTTGCCGTCGGCCTGGCGCACGACCACCGTCAACAGCCCGCTCTCGAGCGCCACGGCGTTGCCGATGTGGATCTCACCATGCCGGACGATGCTGTCGCCGTCCAACGAGGCGTTGAGGGCCGGGAAGTCGCGCAGGGAAAGCGCCGCGGCCCGCACGATGAAGTCGTGGACCGACAGGCGCTCGGCTTCGGGCAGAAAGGCGTTGGCCTCCTGCCGCAGGGACATGAGGCCGGAGGCATCCAGGTCGGCCGTCAGATAGAAATGCGGCGCCTGCTGCTTCGCCGCCGTCATACGGCGCCCGATGGCGGCGCGGAGCTTGGTCAGCGGTACGCGCTCGGTCACCCCGGGTTTGGCAGCGGGAACGTGTGAGGCTCCCGAGGCCGATAGCGCCGCCAGGACGTCCTTTCGAGTGACGCGCCCGCCCGGCCCGGTCCCAGAGACGGCGGCGAGGTCCATGGCGTTCTGCTGCGCCAGGCGCCGCGCCAGCGGCGAGGCTCGAACCGCCCCACCGGGTCCGGTGGCGGGTGCGGCTGGCATCGCGGCAGCGGCCGGCTGACCGGCGGAGGCGGGTTGGTCCGCTGGGCCGGTGGAGGTCTGCTTGGCTTGCGCGGCGGCTTGCGCCGGAACGGGAAGAGCGTCGATGGACTCGTCTGGAGATCCGATGACGGCGATCGCCGTTCCCACCGGCACGGCCGTCCCCTCGGTCACGAGTTGGCGACGCAACGTGCCGGAGTCGAGCGCCTCGACCTCGACCGTCGCCTTGTCGGTCTCGATCTCGGCCAGCACTTCGCCCCGGTTGACCGTGTCGCCCACGGCTTTGACCCAGCGGATCAGCGTGCCCTCCGCCATGTCAAA
Organism: Anaerolineales bacterium; assembly: GCA_035455265.1. Taxonomy (GTDB): domain Bacteria; phylum Chloroflexota; class Anaerolineae; order Anaerolineales; family E44-bin32; genus MGOM01. The sequence continues at coordinate 5,370 of DATIFK010000048.1, read as the reverse complement.
GCCGAGCTTCGGCATGTTGACCACCGTGGCCATCACAACACCTCTCGCACGGCCCGGACGATGTCCTCGACTTGGGGCAGGGCGGACTGCTCGAGCTGTCGGTTGTAGGGAAGGGGGACTTCCTTCTGCGCCACGCGGCGGATCGGGGCATCGACGTAATCGAAGGCTTCCTCGTAGATGCGCGCCGCCACCTCGGCTCCCACGCCGAAGGAGCGCCATCCTTCCTCGACGATGACCGCCCGATTGGTTCGCCGGAACGAGTCGAGCACCGGCCCCATGTCGAGCGGGCGCAGCGTGCGAAGATCGACGACTTCCGCTTCCACGCCGCCCTTGGACAACTGCTCGGCCGCCTGAAGCGAAAGCTGCAGCATCTTGGAGTAGGTCACGATCGTCACGTCCCGGCCCTGCCGCTGCACCTTCGACACCCCGATCGGCTCGAGGAACTCGCCGTCGGGCACCTCACCACGCGTCTGATACAACGTGGCGTGCTCGATGTACATCACCGGGTCGTCGCTTCGGATGGCCGCCTTGAGCAGGCCCTTGGCGTCGGCCGGCGTCCCGGGGGCGACCACCTTCAAGCCAGGGAAGTGGGCGAAGATGACGTCTGGCGTTTGCGAGTGGGTGGCGCCGAGCTGGCGCCCTCCGCCGCCGACGGCCCGGATGACGACCGGCACGGTGAACTGCCCGCCGAACATGCTGCGCAGCTTGGCCGAGTGATTGACGATCTGATCCATAGCCAGGAAGGCGAAGTTGATCGTCATCAGCTCGGCCACCGGGCGAAGGCCGGCTATGGCGGCGCCATTGGCCGCTCCGACGATGACGCTCTCGGCGATGGGCGTGTCGCGCACGCGCTCGGGGCCGAAGTGATCGTAGAAGCCTTTGGTGACGGCGTAGGTTCCCCCCCACACCCCGACCTCTTCACCGAGGATGAAGACGCGCTCGTCGCGCTCCATCTCCTCCCACAGTGCCTGGGAGATTGCCTCGCGCATCGTCAAAATGGTCAAGGCTCAACCGGCCCTTCGACGTAGATGTCGGCAACCAAAGCCTCAGGCGCCGGCTCGGGACTCTCCTCAGCGAAACGCACCGCCGCCGCCACCTGGTCCTCGGCCTCGACCTCCGCCGCGTCCAGCGCCTTGGCGGTGACGATCTTGTGATCCAACAGGTGACGCCGGTAGACGCCAATCGGGTCGTCCTGCTGCCAGCGCTGCACCTCGTCGCTCGTCCGGTAACGCTCCGGGTCGCCCATCGAATGACCGCGGAAGCGATAGGTGAGGACCTCGAGCAGGAACGGCCCGGACTGCCGCACCGCCGCCAGAGCCTTCTCGGCCGCCTCGCGGACTTCCAGGACGTTCATCCCGTCCACCCGCGCGTTGGCCATGCCGTAGCCCTCGGCTTTCTGGCGAATCTCGGACACGGCCGATGCACGATCGACCGCCGTCCCCATGCCGTATTGGTTGTTCTCGCAAATCCACAACACCGGGAGCTGCCAGACCTTCGACAGGTTGAGCGACTCGTGGAAGTAGCCGATGTTGGTGGCACCATCCCCGAAGAAGCACAACGTCACGGCGTCCGAGTGGCGGTACTTGTCGGCCAGGGCCATCCCCGCCGCCAGCGGCAGATGCGCGCCGACGATGGCGTGCCCGCCCCAGAAGTTCACTCCGACGTCCGCCAGGTGCATCGATCCACCCTTGCCTTTGGACGTCCCGGTGACCTTCCCGAGTAGTTCGGCCATGACCGCCTGCGCCGGGACGCCGCACGAGACGGCGATGCCGTGATCGCGGTAGGCCGTGATGACACGATCCTGAGGTTGGCGAACCGACAGGATCCCGGTCGACACGGCCTCCTGACCGATGTAGAGATGGAGGAAGCCGCCGATCTTGCCCTGCTGATACAGCACCGCCGCCGCCTCTTCCATGCGGCGGACAAGGACCATCTCTCGATACATCCTTACGTGTTCGTCACGATCCATGATGACTCCGGTTCCCCTGGTTAACCCGCGCCGCACGCGAACGGTGCGGGGCAAGGGAACGCCCCGGTCCACCGGGGCACGAGAATTATATCAAATCCGTTTGATTTGTGCCGACGAGCGGGACCCCTCCAAGCTCTACTCGGTTTCACCGAATGCCTGTACGTCGTATTCCACCAGGGCGAGGTCGACACCCTTCGGCACGGGGATGGTCAGCAGGAACGGCACAACCTCGCCCGGCTCCAGACGCTCCGCCGCCAATGCCCAACCGCCGGTGATCAGGTCTCCTTCCGAGGATCGGAGCAGGGAGAACACGGTGGGCCGGTGCAGAGTGTCCGTCCCCTTGGTTCGAACTGTTCCTCGCAAATACAGCCGGCTTCCAATGACCTCGTAGCCAGTCACCTCAGCCGTCACCTCGACGACGCCTGACTCTGCGGGTCCGTCGATGACGTACGGCTCCAGGTCGACCTCCTGGGCGCGATCGGGAAGGCCGGGAAGGCTGGTGATCGAGAAGGGCCACACCGCATGGGGCGGCAGCGGAACGGGTACCTCAAAGGCGCCGGCGGAGAGCCAATCCTGGTTGGATGTGGCCAGAAGGAAGAGACGCGTGGTGCGCGGCCTGTCCGTCGGGTTGACCAGGACTCCCGTGACGAAGGGATTCCCTTGGGGATCGGATTGGAATTCAACCTCCTCGGCGTCCACGAGAGACGGTCCGGAGGAATCGGTCGCCGAGCCTTGCGCCATCATCTCCCATCGATCGACGTCGACGGCATCGAGTGCCTCGGCCAGGAATGGGATCGATTCCCCCGGCTCCAGGACGTCCCCCGCCGCCACCCCGACGGCCATCGTCCTTGGCTGGTCCGACGTGTCGAAACCGACGATCCATAGGTCTTCGACGCGGAGAGTCTGATCCGACGGATTGGTGAGCCGTCCCAGCAGCACCGCGCCGGGCCCCGCCTCCCAATCCGACCGAACGATCGACGCCTCCAGCGGCCCAACTTCACGCGGGAACGGGACGTTGGCGAGAACCCGCACCCGAATGGCAGGCACCTGCGGCGCCGAAGATGAGTCGGCCTCGAACAACCCCGTGCCGCCCGGAACGAGAAGCTTGTTCATCAAGGGTACGGTCACGTGCCCCAGCGACTCACCACGCTTCCCGATGAAGGAGACTTCCAGGACGACGTCCGACGAAGCAGGGCCGGTCTCCAGGGTCACCAGGCCTCGCAGACGATGGGAGGCCGAATCGATGTTCCATGCACCCAAGGCCACGGTGAGGCTGGGAGTCGGAGAGGCTGTCGGCGCCGGCCGAGCCGTGGGCGAGGCGGCGACCGGCGATGCGCAGGACGCGAGGGAGGCGGAAAGCGCGAAGGCTGCCGCCGCCGCTCCTGCGCCGAGGCGCCATCTCGAACCGGGCGCCGGCTTCAAGGGCGGATCATCCGGGAAGGCCGGCTTCCGCCGGCGCGGGAGCGGTCGTCGGACGCCGCAGCTGGACGACGATGGTCCCCAGCGCGACGAGGGCCAGGCCAAAGATCTGGCGCAGGCTCGGCGCCTCGCCCAGGAAGAGGTAGGCCAACAGGACGATCTGAGGGAGCATCAGGCCGTTGAGAATGCTGGACTCGACCGCCGTCAGCGTCCGCAGCGTGCGGTTCCACAAGGTGAACGTCACCGCCGTATTCAGCACGGCGAGCCAGGTCACGATCAGCCCGTCCACGGGACGCCAGGTCCCGACACCTTGAACCGCCACACCGGTCACGAGCAACGCGAGCGAGCCGGCCGCCATGCTGACGAACGTGATCCCGAGAGGAGGCACGTCGAGGTCGCGGTTGATGCTTCGACCGAGAAGCGACGAGGCGGCGTTGGACACCAGGCAAACCAGAAGGGCGGCCAAGCCGATCCCCGACAGCGCTACGGTGCCCAGTGGCAGGAAGTACGCCGCAGTGCCGATCGCTGCCAGCAGGACCCCGGCGGCCTGGAGCGCTGTGGGCGGTTCGCCCCCGCGCCTGAGGCTCGCCGCGACGACGAGCAGAGGCGTGAGGTTGAGCACCAGCGTCACAGGATTCGCCGGCAAGAGCGAAAGGCTGACGAACAGCATCCCCTGGGTCACTGTGTAGAGGACCAGACCATAGAGAACCAGGCGGCCCAGATCTCGGCGCGGCAGGGACCGTAGGCGGCCCCGCAGCTCGGGGCGTGCGAGTACCCACGGCGCCAGCGCGACCACGGCCAACGTGTAGCGCACCCCGGCGAACGTCAATGGCGGTAGTTCGCCCGCCAGACCGAACTTGATCAACACCCAGGACGTCGACCACAGGAAAGTGACGAAGACGGCCTGCAGGATGGCGGTTCCATGACGGCTCACCTCCACGAGTCTACCAGCGGCTCCCCGGGCCGAGGCGCGATACGACGTGGCCCCGGCGATGGCGATATGAGACGAGCATGAGAGTCCGCCGAGGATTGAGCGTCTGTGGTACCGCACCTGTATCCGTGGTCCATCCAGGTGTGGCCCCGTCGAGGGTAGGATGCCGTCGGGTCTCGAAGTTGGGGGCGCCTGGCGATCTTTGCCGGCGGGTCGCGCGGAGGGGCTGCCATCGAGATGCGTACCAAGAACACACACGAACACAGTGGAGGGGATCATGAGTCTGAGATGTCGTGACATCGGGATCGTTGGGTGCGACTACGTCGCCCGCGGCGGAGGCGGGAAGGATGCCCTCGACCAGATCGTGCAGCACCTGGGGCGGCGCCACGGATTCCGCCTGACGACTCAAGACGTGGAGAAGGGCGAGTTCGACCATCTGGATGAGCCTCAGCGAATGATCGCGGCGCGGCTGCACCGACAGCTGGAACACGCCTGAATATCGGACGGCAACGAGATCCCCGCGAGCCTGAAGCTCGCGGGGATCTTCGTATGCTCGCGGGCCACCCCCGGCTCGCCTCTACATCGGCACAGGTACTTCGGGCAAGTCCTCCATGGCGCGCTCGACGTCCCGGGCAGGGTATTCGAAATTCTCGAGTCTCCCATGCAGGTAATGGTCGTACGCCGCCAGGTCGAAGTGGCCGTGGCCGGACAGGTTGAAAGCGATCACACGCGAGACGCCTTCCTCCTTGCATCGCAGCGCATCGTCGATCGCCACCCGGATGGCGTGCGCCGACTCGGGGGCAGGGATGATGCCCTCCGCCTGGGCGAAGGTGACGGCCGCGGCGAACGTCTCGAGTTGCGGCACGGCGATGGCCTCGATGTCCCCATGGTCGTAGAGGGCGCACACATGGGGCGCCATGCCGTGGTAGCGCAAGCCCCCGGCGTGGATGGCGGGAGGGACGAACGAGTGGCCGAGGGTGTGCATTTTGACGATGGGCGCCATGCGCGCCGTATCGCCGTAGTCGAGCGCATAGCGGCCGCGCGTGAGGGA
>DATIFK010000047.1:0-26335 GCA_035455265.1 Anaerolineales bacterium | reverse complement strand
TGACCGAAGGTGCTGAGCTGGTGCTCGGCATCGATCCCGGCACGGCTCGAACGGGTTACGGCCTGCTGGAGCACGCACCCTCGGGCGAGCTGCGTCTCGTCGCCTACGGCGTCATCGAGACCGTCCCGGATCGTCCAATGGCGCAACGTCTCCTTCAGCTCGAAACCGAGTTGGATCGCATTCTGCGAGAGCATCCTCCGGCCGGCGCTGGCGTCGAGAAGCTGTACTTCGATCGCAACGTATCGACCGCCCTGACGGTCGGTCAGGCGCGCGGGGTGGTGCTGTTGACGCTGGCGCGGCATGCCGTGGAAGTGGAAGAGTACACTCCCATGGAGGTCAAGCAGGCCGTCGCCGGGCATGGAGGGGCGGACAAGAGGCAGATGCAGTCCATGGTCCGCCTGCTGTTGAACTTGGACGAAGAGCCCCGCCCGGACGACGCCGCCGACGCGTTGGCCGTGGCGATTTGCCACGCCCACATGCGCCGCACGCGCCAACGCCTCGAGGAAGCGGGGTGACCCCGCGGCCTGCCACGAGAGCCCAAAGGAGGGCCGCGGAGTGACCCCGCGGCCTGCCACGAGAGCCCAAAGGAGGGCCGCGGGGTGATTTCGACACTGCGGGGCATTCTCCAACACCGCGGCGACGGTCAGGTCGTGGTCGATGTCGCTGGCGTGGGCTTCAGCGTGCATGTGCCGACAAGCCTGTCGGCGGATCTACCTCCGCAGGGCCAGGTCGTGTCGTTGTATACCTACTTGGTGGTCCGCGAGGACGCCCTGGCGCTCTACGGATTCGCCACACCGGAGCAGCGCGAAGTCTTCGAGCTCCTGCTGCAGGTCAATGGCGTCGGACCCCGCCTTGCGCTGGCGGTCCTCTCGCACCTCTCGCCGGACGCCCTGCGCGGCGCGGTGGGGTCGGGTCAGGTGGAGGCCCTGGATCGTGTGCCCGGGGTGGGGCGCAAGACCGCCGAGCGCATCATCTTCCATCTGAAGGACCGCATCGTCGGCCCTGGCGCAGGCATCCTGGCCCCGTTGGCCGCCGACACTGAAGTCCTCGCGGCTCTCACCTCTCTCGGCTACAGCCTGGTCGAAGCTCAGACCGCCGTGCAGTCGCTGCCCCCGGACGTACCGGAAGACCTCGAGTCGCGCCTGCGCGCGGCCCTGCTCTACTTCGCCCATCCATAGCCGGTTGGGCAAACGGCGCCACAAGGCCCGCTCCATCACCTCACTACGGCGAGATGGGCCGAATAGCTCTTCCAGGGCGTATCGACCACTGTCACCGATCTACCCGGCCGAACTCGGACTCGGTCCAACCACTCGCTATCGACCGGTAAAGAGCATCCGGTCGTAAGTGATGTGCAGGGAAGCGGCCATTGCCGCAAGCGACTGCGTTTGTGAAGGGGTGGACAAAACGGATACGGTCAGGTATCATTCGCTGGTCTGGTGTTGGGCCGGTCTGCGCCGACGGCCCAGTTTCTCATCCCAACGCCCCCTGATGATGGAGGCTGCATGTCCGATCTGTTGAAGAACCTCTCCGGCGATTTGCAGCGCCAGATCGAGGCTTTCTCGCCCGAGCTCGGGCTGCGCGACGTCGGCACGGTCCTCGATGCGGGGGACGGGATCGCCCGAGTCTCCGGCCTGATGGGTGTGCGCTCGCAGGAGCTGGTCCAGTTCGCCAACGGCGCCATGGGCATCGCCTTCAACCTGGAAGCCGATTCGACCGGCGTCATCATCATGGGCGAGTTTTCCGGCGTCGAAGAAGGGATGACGGTCACCGGCACCGGCCGCATCGCTTCGGTTCCGGTGGGCGATGGCCTGATCGGGCGGGTCGTCAACGCGTTGGGAGAGCCGATCGACGGGCGTGGCCCGATCCCGTCCAGCTCCTATCGGCCGATCGAGCGCATCGCGCCGGGCGTCGTCCAACGCAAAGACGTCGATACGCCGGTCCAGACCGGCATCATCGCCATCGACTCGATGATCCCGATCGGGCGCGGTCAGCGCGAGCTCATCATCGGCGACCGTCAGACGGGCAAGACGGCCATCGCCATCGACACGATCATCCACCAGAAGGGCAAGGATCTGATCTGCATCTACGTCGCCATCGGGCAGAAGCGGGCGGCCATCGCCCGCGCCGTGGCTACGTTGGAGCGCTTCGGCGCGATGGAGCATACCGTCGTCGTCGTCGCCGCGGCCGACGAGTCCGCCGCCCTGCAGTACATCGCCCCCTATGCCGGGTGCGCCATCGGCGAGGAGTTCGCCGCGGCGGGCCGCGACGCGCTGATCGTCTACGACGACCTGTCGAAGCATGCCTGGGCCTACCGCCAGGTGTCGCTGCTGCTGCGCAGGCCGCCGGGCCGCGAGGCCTACCCGGGCGACGTCTTCTACCTCCACAGCCGCTTGCTGGAGCGCGCCATGCGCCTGGCCGATTCCTTCGTCATCGTGCCGGGAAGCCATTCCGGGCCGGCGGCGCCCGAGGATGCGGTGGATGGCAAGGTCTACGGCGGCCCCCTCGGACGTCACGAGGCCGAGGAGGCCCTGAAGGCGATGGCAAGCGCGGATTCGCACCGCGTCGAGAAGGTCGCCGGCTCGGGGGGATCGCTCACGGCGCTGCCGATCATCGAGACCTTGCTGGGCGACGTCTCGGCCTACATCCCGACCAACGTCATCTCGATCACCGACGGGCAGATCTACCTCGAGGGCAACCTGTTCTACGCCGGCATCCGCCCCGCCATCAATGTGGGGCTGTCGGTGTCGCGCGTCGGCGGAGACGCCCAGACCCGGAGCATGAGGCAGGTCGCTGGCAAGCTGCGCCTGGACATGGCCTCGTTCCGCGAAGTGGCCGCCTTCGCCCAGTTTGGCTCGGATCTCGACAAGTCCACCCAGGCCCAGTTGGCGCGAGGCCAACGGTTGCAGGAGATCCTCAAGCAGCCCCAGTACGCCACGATGGAACTGGAAGACCAGGTCATTTCCCTTTTCGCCGCCACCAACGGCTACCTCGACGGAGTGGCGGTGGACCAGGTCAAGGGCTGGCAGACGGCGGTGCTGCGCTCCCTCTCGACCTCGCATCCGGAGATCGGGCGCGACATCGCCGCTCAGAAGCGCATCACCCCCGAGACCGAAACGGCCTTGCGCCAGGCGCTCGAGCCCTTCAGGCACTGGCAGGCGTAGTCGGCGACCGGACGCCATGGCTTCGCTGCGCGAGATGCGGCTGCGGATTCGCAGCGTAGGCAACATAGCCCAGGTGACGCGCGCCTTGCAGGCGGTCAGCGCCAGCCGGGTGCGGCGCGCCCAGCAGGCGGTTCAGGCCACACGTCCCTATGCCACCAAAGCGTGGGAGGTGCTGCTGCACCTGGCCCTGCAGCCGGGCAGGGACATCGTCCACCCGCTGCTCACCCAGCGCGACAAAATCGATCACGTCCTGGTGGTCCTGATCAGCAGCGACCGGGGACTGGCCGGGGCGTACAACTCCAACATCGTCCGCTTCGGCCTGGAGAGCTTTCGTTCATCACCGGCCCCCGTGCGCTACGTCGTCGTCGGCCGCAAGGGCCGGGAGATGCTGGCACGCCGGCGGGCGGACATCATGGCCGACTTCAGCGCCTTGCCCGCCGAACCCCGCTTCGCCGACGTCTCGGCCATCGGCAGACTCGTTGTCGACGAGTACCTTTCCCATCGCACCGATGCGGTTCACCTCGTCTACACCGACTACATCAACTTGCTGCGTCAGGAGCCGACCTCGAAGTTGCTCCTGCCTCTCCAGGTGCAACGCGAGGGGGCGCGGGTGATGCGCTTCGGGGAAGGGGCTGCCGGTCCGGCGGCCGCTTACCTGTACGAACCGGGCCAGACCGAGCTGATCGACCAGATCGTTCCGCGCTTCACCGCGCTGCAGCTCTATCATGCGCTGCTCGAATCCATCGCCAGCGAACAAGCGGCGCGCATGGTGGCCATGCAAAGCGCCACCCAGAACGCCGTTGAGCTGGTCGGGGCGCTGCGGCTCGACTACAACAAAGCCCGCCAGCAAGCCATCACCAGCGACATGCTCGACATTGCCGGCGGGGTGGAAGCCCTGCGTCAGGCTTAGGGAGGAACGCGAATGGCCGGAGCCAAGGGGACGGTGGTGCAGATCCTGGGAGGCGTCGTCGACTGCGAGTTCCCGCCCAACGAGCTTCCCGAGATCTACGACGCCGTCGAGGTGCCGCGCGAAGGTGAGGAACCGCTGGTGCTTGAAGTCCAGCTTCACATGGGCGACCGTGTCGTGCGGACCGTCGCGATGGACACGACCGATGGCCTACGCCGCGGCACGGAAGCCGTGGCCACCGGCGGCCCGATCCAGGTACCCGTCGGGGAGGCGAGCCTGGGCCGCGTCTTCAACGTCCTCGGGCGCCCGGTGGACGGTCGGGGACCGGTGAAGGCGTCGGAGATGTATCCGATCCATCGCCCGGCGCCGTCGTTCGAGGAGCAGTCGCGGCGGGTGGAAGTCTTCGAGACGGGCATCAAGGTCATCGACCTGATCGCCCCGTTCACCAAGGGCGGCAAGACAGGCATCTTCGGCGGGGCCGGGGTGGGGAAGACGATCATCATCCAGGAGCTCATTCGATCGATCGCCACCGTCCACAAGGGGAACTCGGTCTTCGCCGGCATCGGCGAACGCACCCGCGAAGGCACCCAGATGTATCGCGAGATGATCGAGTCCGGGGTCCTCAAGGACACTGTTCTCGTCTACGGGCAGATGAACGAGCCGCCCGGCGTGCGCCTGCGCGTCGGATTGACCGCGCTGACCATGGCCGAGTACTTCCGCGACCAGGGCCGGGACGTGCTGCTCTTCATCGACAACATCTTCCGCTTCAGTATGTCCGGCTCGGAAGTGTCGGCTCTGCTCGGGCGCATGCCTTCCGCCGTCGGCTATCAGCCGACGCTGGCGACCGAGATGGGCGGTCTGCAGGAACGCATCACCTCGACCCGCACCGGATCGATCACCTCGATGCAGGCGGTCTACGTCCCCGCCGATGACTACTCCGACCCGGCGCCGGTGGCCACCTTCACCCATCTGGACGCCACCATCGCCCTCGAGCGTTCGATCGTGGAGAAGGGCATCTATCCGGCCGTCGACCCGCTGGCCTCCACCTCGCGCATTCTCGATCCCCAGGTCGTCGGCGAAGAGCACTACGCCACGGCGCGCGAAGTCCAGCGCGTGCTCCAGCGCTACAAGGACCTGCAGGACATCATCGCCATCCTGGGCATCGACGAGTTGTCCGAGGACGACAAACTGCTTGTGGCCCGAGCTCGCAAGGTCGAACGCTTCTTCTCGCAGCCCTTCTTCGTGGCGCGCAACTTCACCGGCCTGGAAGGGCGCTACGTGGCGCTGCGCGAAACGGTGCGAGGCTTCCGAGAGATCCTCGATGGAAAGCACGACGACCTGCCCGAGCAAGCCTTCATGATGGCCGGCGGGATCGAAGACGTCATGACCGCCGCCGAGCGCCTGTCTGCCTGACGACGGGAGTTGCCGATGCCGATCCGTTGTGAGATCGTCAGCCAGGATCGCACCCTGTTCGAGGGCGAGGCCGACATGGTCATCGCCCCGGGGACCGAGGGCGAGATGGGCATCCTTCCCCATCACGCGCCTTTGCTGACGACCCTGGCCTACGGCTTCCTGCGCGTCCGCCGCGGATCGCAGGAGGACGTTTTCGCCGTGTCGGGCGGGGTCATGGAAGTGCGGCCGGAGGTGGTGACCGTGCTGGCGGACGTCGGCGAGAATGTCGCCGAGATCGACGAGGCGCGCGCCGAGGCCGCCCGGCGCCGCGCCGCCGAGCTGCTGGCGAAAGGCCCGCCCCCGAACACCGACGAGTACCTGGCGCTCGAGGCCTCCTTGCGGCGCTCCACCTTGCGCCTGGAGGCCGTCCGCCGTTACCGGCGCGGGGCCGGCCGCGCCCCACGCATCGAGGGAAGCGAAGGCCGCTGAGCCCATGCCCCTCTTCGGCAAAGATCTCGGCATTCACCTCGGCACGGTCAACACCGTCATCTGTGAGGGGGACGAGATCGTTCTCCACGAGCCGACCGTCGTCGCCGTCGATACCGAGGAGTTGAAGATCGTCGAGGTCGGGCAGGCGGCGCGCGAAATGGACGGCCGCGTCCCCGAAATGATCGAAGTCATGCGCCCGCTGCGCGAAGGCGTGATCGCCGACTTCGAGGTCACCCAGCGCATGCTGGGCTACTTCATCGAGAAAGTCTGCGGCCCGGCGCGCCTGTTCAAACCGCGGGTGATGATCACCGTCCCGTACGGCGTCACCAGCGTCGAGAGCCGCGCCGTGCATGAGGCTGCGCTTCAGGCAGGCAGCCGCGAGGTTTACCTGGTGCAGGAGCCTCTGGCGGCGGCCATCGGCATCGGTTTGCCGATCGCCACGCCATCCGGCAACATGGTCGTCGATCTCGGGGGCGGTACGACGCAGTCCGCCGTCCTGGCCATGAGCGGGGTCGTCACGGCCAACACCGTGCGCAACGGGGGCATGCGGCTGGACGAGGCCATAACCGCGTACGTCCGCAAGAAGTACGGCCTGATCATCGGCGCCCGGACCGCCGAAGAAGCCAAGATCCGAATCGGCGCGGCCTTCTTCCAGGACGAGGATCAAACCCTGGAACTTCAAGGGCAGGACCAGGTGACCGGCCTGCCTCGCCCCACCACCCTCACAACCGGCGAAATCGTCGAGGCGCTGCAAGAGACGTTGATGCTGCAGCTGGCGGCGGTGCGGGCGGTGCTCGAACGGACGCCTCCCGAGTTGGCTTCCGATATCATTGACCGGGGAATGGTCGTCTGCGGTGGCGGATCCCTGCTGCGTGGTGTAGACAAGTGGCTGACGCAGCATACCGGTGTTCCCGCCTACCTGGCAGAAGAGCCGGTCGCCTGCATCGCGAAGGGCGCCGCCCGCGGCTTGGGGATGCTCGAGCGGCTGCGGCGGCATCTGCCTTCGGTCTAGCCGTCAGCCGCCAGCCACCAGCCACCAGCTAACAGCCATCCGCCTTCAACCGGTAGCGGGCGAGTGAACCGCGTCGTCCTGAGCGGAGGCCGCCCTTCTCCTTCCACTCCGGGACCGGACTCTGCGGCCGAAGTCGAAGGGCGCCTATGGCGTCGGAGAGGCGCCAATGAGCGCCCTTCGACTTCGCTCGCCCCTGCCGGGGCTCGCTACGCTCAGGGCGACTGAGCATGTGGGGATCACGGGTGACAGCCGTCGGCCATCAGCCCCCGGCCACCAGCCACCAGCCACCAGCAAGAACCGTTTCCAGTCGCCAGTTGCCAGTTGCCAGTCAAGGATGGTTGACTGGATACTGGAAACTGGGAACTGGAAACCGAATGAGCTAGCAGCTAACCGAGGTAATAGGTCATCCGCTGTAAGTGCAGCACGGGGTCGATGTACTGAACGTAGATGGAGCGGGGCACGAGGATCGACGTCGGCGCGTAGCACAGGATGGCACGGATGCCGGCTTCGACCAGACGATCGCTGACGGCCTGAGCGTCCTTGGCGGGCACGGCCAGCATCGCTACGCCGATGCGCCGCGAGCGGATTTCGTCCACCACCTTGGCGGCGTCCATCACCGTGAAGGCGCCCACCTGCGTCCCGATCTTGGCCGGATCGTTGTCGAACACGGCCACGACCCGGTACCCGCGGTCGACGAAACCGCCGTAGTGAGCGATGGCGCGGCCGAGATCGCCGACGCCGATCAGAGCGACGTCCCACACCTGGTCGACCTTGAGGATGCGCCGCAGTTGATCGACCAGGAAGGCGATGTTGTAGCCCGTACCCTGTTTGCCGAACTCTCCGAACTGGGAAAGGTCCTTGCGAATTTGGGCGGAGGAAATGCCGAGGCGCTCGCCGAGTTCTTGCGACGAGGTGATCTCTTTCCCACTGGCGGCCATCTGGGTCAGCGCCCGCAGGTACAGCGGCAGGCGCCCTACGACGATGTCCGGCACGGCCGAACCGGGCATTCCACCCTCCCCACACCCCGATCGGCGGGGACTGTATCACAAGAGGGTTGTGCGTGCAAACTGGCGCAAACAGACGCAAGGAGACGCTGTGTTAGAATGCCGACCCGGATGCCCAAAGCACGATGTTCCTCGATGAGGCTCGCATCCGCGTAGAGGCGGGTCGCGGCGGTGACGGCGCCGTGCACTTCCGCCGCGAGAAGTACGTGCCGCGTGGCGGCCCCGATGGGGGAGACGGCGGACGCGGCGGCCATGTCGTCCTTGTCGTCACCTCCCATCTGGATACCCTGGCGGACTTTCGCCACCAATCCCGCTTCCGCGCGGCTGATGGAGGCGCGGGCGGTCGCAGCCGCAGGACCGGCGCCGACGGCGCCGACCGCAAGGTCCTGGTCCCGCCCGGCACGCTGGTACACGATGACGAGGATGGCCGCCTCTTGGCCGACCTGACGCGGCCTGATCAGACGTTCGAGGCCGCGCACGGCGGGCGGGGCGGCCGAGGCAACGCTCGTTTTGCCAACTCGCGTCGCCAGGCGCCGCGGCTGGCCGAGCGAGGCGAGCCCGGCCAGGCACGCTGGCTTCGCCTTGAGCTGCGCCTGGTGGCCGACATCGGTATCATCGGTGTGCCCAACGCCGGCAAGTCGACCCTGCTGGCGGCGCTCACCCGCGCTCGTCCGAAGATCGGCGACTACCCCTTCACGACTCTCCAGCCGAATCTCGGGGTGGCCGAGTTCGAGGACGGATCCACGATCGTTCTGGCGGATATCCCCGGCTTGATCGAGGGCGCCCATCAGGGCATCGGCCTGGGAGACGCGTTTCTGCGCCACACGCGTCGAACGCGCGCCTTGATCCACCTGATCGACGGCCAGTCGACCGACCCCGTGGCCGACTACTCGCAGGTGAATGCCGAACTGGCGTTGTACGACCCCGACCTGGCGGTCAAGCCGCAGGTCGTAGCGGTCAACAAGATCGACCTGCCCGATGTCGAGCGACGTTGGCCGGAGATCGAACGCTCCTTCGGTCGGCTCCACCTGCAGCCCCTGGCGGTTTCGGCCAAGACGGGCGCCCACACCGATCGCCTCTTGGACCAGGCCGCCGCGGCCGCACGTCGCGCCGCCGCCGAGCCAGGCGCGGAGGAGATTCCCGTCTACCGACCCGAGCCCGACCCGTCGGAGTTCACATTGCAGCGCGAGCAAGATGGCAGCTGGCGTGTCCACGGGAAGGCGATCGAACGCGCAGCAGCCATGACCTATTGGGAACACGATGAGGCCGTCCACCGCTTCCAACGAACCTTGCGGCGGCTGGGAGTCGAGGAGGCTCTGCGCAAGGCCGGCGCCAAGGTCGGGGACAGCGTCCACATCGGGGAGTACGAATTGGAGTGGCAGGATTGATCGGCGTCTTCGGCGGCACGTTCGACCCTCCGCACCTCGGTCACCGAATCCTGGCCGACGAGGCGCGGCACCAGCTCGGCCTGGAGAGGGTGCTCTGGGTCGTGACGGCGCAGCCGCCGCACAAGCCGGACGGGCCCTACTCGCCGGCTGAGGTGCGGGCCGAAATGGTCGAGGCTGCCATCGGCGGCGATCCTCACTTCGAGTTGTCGCGCGCCGACATGGATCGACCCGGCCCTCACTACGCCGTTGGCACGATCGCCTGGCTCAACGAGAGATACCCGGGTGCTCATTGGGCGTACATCGTCGGCGCCGACTCATTGCGGGATCTCCCCACGTGGCGCGACCCCAGGATCCTGCTCGGGCTTATCGACGTGCTGGCGGTGATGCGGCGGCCGGAGGCAGACGCCAGCCTGTCTCAACTGGAGAAGGACCTGCCGGGCATCTCAGCCAAGGTCCGCTGGATGGAGGGACCTCAGATCGATCTGTCGTCGCAGGAGATCCGCCGCCGGGTCGAGCGGGGCGAGCCGTACCGCTACTGGGTCCCCGACGGCGTGGCCGACATCATCGTGCGGCGCGGACTCTATCGGGGTGGTGGTCTGGACGCGGGGGGATGAGTGGTTCCCCGTCTCCAGCTCCCAGTGGCCAGTCAAGAGCCCTTGTCTGACTGGCGACTCGAAACTGGAAACGGGAAACGCGGAACCGGCTGTGCTAAGGTGCCTTTCCAGCGGACCCCGCCGGGCCGGCGGCCTTCTCCAACTGAGCCAGGGGCACTTTGTTGGTCGTGCGGCAGCGAGGGCATCGCGCGTCGTAGTGCTCCCCGCCGGCCTTTCGCACGGCCTCCAGCGCACCCGAGATCTCCGTCTGGCTCAACGTGAAGCTGTTGCCGCACCGGTAACAGCGAATCTGCATGGCAGGCCTCCGCACCTATTTGGTCCCAGGAGACTTGGTCTCCGGATCCGATGCCATTCTACGATGGAACGCCGAATCCCGGCCTGCGCGGCCAACGCCGCCGCTCCAATGTGATAAATCATACGTTCCTTGACAATATACGGACCCGGCGACTACAATCGTCATGGTCCGGCCGCCCTCGCCAGGGGTAGGCTGAGGTTGGCCTGCTTGCCGGTCCATTCGCCACAGGAGGAACAGCGTCATGGCACACGAACTTCCGCCGCTCCCGTACGCCTTCGATGCCCTGGAACCGCACATCGACGCGCGCACCATGGAGATCCATCACGACAAGCATCACGCGGCCTACGTCAACAACCTGAACACCGCCTTGGAAGGTCATCCCGACCTCCAGAAGAAGTCCTTGGTCGACTTGCTGGCCGACCTGAACGCCGTTCCCGAAGCTGTTCGGACGGCCGTCCGCAATAACGGCGGCGGCACCTACAACCATGGGCTGTTCTGGAAGTGGATGGCGCCCAAGGCGGGCGGGGAGCCCACCGGCGCGTTGGGCAAGGCGGTGGGTCAGGCCTTCGGGGACTTCGCCGCCTTCAAGGACCAGTTCTCCAAGGCCGCCCTGGGCCGCTTCGGAAGCGGCTGGGCCTGGCTGGTCGTCGACGGATCGGGCGCGTTGAAGGTGGTCTCGACGGCCAATCAGGACACGCCGCTGGCCGATAAGATGAAGCCCGTGCTCGGCCTCGATGTCTGGGAGCACGCCTACTATCTCAAGTATCAGAACCGGCGGGCCGACTACGTCGCGGCGTGGTGGAATGTGGTGAACTGGGCGGAAGTCGATGGGCTGTACGGGGCTGCCAAACGCTAGCCGGACCCGCGGTCTGATGCGCGAATCCGCACTGGAGGATCCAGTATGACCCATATCATCACCAGCTTGTGCCTCCGCGACTCAGGGTGTGTGGACGTCTGCCCGGTCGAATGCATCGTCGGCGGCAAGCCGATCGACCAGTGGCCGTGGTTTTACATCGACCCGGACACCTGCATCGACTGCGGCGCCTGCATCCCGGAGTGCCCATACGAGGCCATCTTCCCGGAGGATGAGGTCCCGTCGGCCTACACCGCCAAGGGGACGGAGCACCTGAGCATGCCCGCCGGGACGGCAGGATTCGATCAGGCCTGGGACGGCAAGGACCATCATGGCCGGGATGTTCATCTCGATCACACCAAGACGCTGACCGCCGGTGAAGTGGTCGACCTCAAGCAGGACATCAAGCCGAACTACGACTTCTTCAAGACGGGCCCGGGCTACAAAGCACAGGAAGGCTGAACCACCGTTGCGGGACGATCGAGAGGGAGCCCCCGGGCTCCCTCTTTTTCGGTCCGGCGGGGAGGTGAGGGGCATGGCAGAGGCAGCGGCGTTCCGGGTCGAGAGGGATTCTCTCGGTGAGGTGCGCGTTCCGGCGGCGGCGCTGTACGGAGCACAGACCCAACGCGCTGTCGACAACTTCCCCATCAGCGGGCTGCGCCCCTACCGTGCCTTCATCTGGGGGATCGCGTGCGTCAAGCGCGCCGCGGCGGAGGTCAACGGGGAACTCGGCCTGCTTCCGGCTGAGATGGCGTCCACCATCGCCCAGGCTGCGCTCGAGGTCTGCGAAGGGACGTGGGACGCGGAGTTCGTCGTCGATCCCTTCCAGGCCGGTGCCGGCACCAGCCACAACATGAACGCCAACGAGGTCATCGCCAATCGGGCGACCGTGCTGCTCGGCGGAAAGCCCGGCGACTACCGCGTCCATCCCAACGACCATGTCAATATGGCCCAGTCCACCAACGACGCCATCCCGACGGCCTTGCGCCTGGGCTGCCTGTGGCGGCTGGACGAGCTGCTGCGAGTGGTGATGTCCCTGAGCCTGCAGCTCCAACGCAAGGCGGCTGAATTCGACCCGGTCGTGAAGTCGGGTCGGACGCATTTGCAGGACGCCGTGCCGATCCGCCTCGGCCAGGAGTTCAGCGGCTACGCCGCGGCCGTGGCGCGCGACGCCGAACGCATTCGTCGCGCCGGCGACAGCCTGCGTCGACTGGGGATCGGGGGTACGGCGGTCGGCACCGGACTCAATGCCCACCCGGAATACCGGCAGCGCATGGTCGCCCGACTCACGCAGCACACGGGGTTGGAGTTGCAGGCCTCGGACAACCTGTTCGAGAGCATGCAGTCGATGGCCGACCTGGTGGACTTCTCGGCTTCGATCCGGACGCTGGCAGTGACTCTGACGCGCATCGCCAACGACCTTCGGCTCCTGGCGTCGGGCCCCGCCACCGGGCTGGACGAGATCCGCCTGCCGGCGGTCCAGCCGGGATCGAGCATCATGCCGGGCAAAGTCAACCCGGTCATGGCGGAAATGCTCAACCAGGCGATGTATCACGTCCTGGGCTGCGATCACGCCGTCGCCCTGGCGGCCCAAGCGGGCCAGCTCGAGCTCAACGTCATGATGCCGGTCCTCGGGCACAACCTGTTCGAGATGATGCACGTAACCATCGGGGCGGTGCGCGCCTTCAACGAGCGCGCGGTGCAGGGCGTGACGGCCAACCCCGACAAGGCTTCGGCCTGGCTGGAGAAGAACGCCATCGTGGCGACCGCCCTCAATCCTCTCATCGGATACAACGCCGCCGCCGAGCTGGTGAAGCTGGCGTGGCGCGACGGGCGCACCGTCCGTCAGGTGGCGATGGAAAAGGCCGCCGAGGGATCCCTCAAGAGGAAGGACCCGCCCCACGCAGCCGTCGGGCCCCAAGACATCGAGACCGCTCTGGGTGACGTGCGTCGCCTGACCGAAGGCGGCATCTTGGGCGGGGCAGGGGCCTAGCCGCTCCCGGGAACCCGGAACAGCAAGCCCACCACGTATCCAGCCAGCGCGCTGAGCGTGCCGATCAGGGCCATCTCGAGGCCGCTTCGACTCGGCCGCCCGATCGTGACGCGGGCCTTGTAGGCTCCCACGGTGAACAGGGAAACCGCGGCCACGACGATCGAGGCGGCCATCGCCGCATGGACCGGCAGCAGGAGGAAGGGGGCCAGAGGGATCAGCGATCCAACGATCGCGGAGAAGCCGACAATCAGCGCCGAGCGCACGGCGCTGCCCCGCGCGACCGGGGTGAGTTGGTGTTCCTCGGCCATCATGACCCCCACCCAGACGTCCTTGTCGGCCGTGATGGTGTCTACGATCTGGTCGAGCAGAGGCCCGGCGAAGCCCTTACGCTGGTAGATATTCCGGATCTCCTCGCGCTCGACCGCCGGCACCAGATGCAGGTGCCGGTATTCGCGTTCGCGTTCGCTCTCGTAGCGGGCGTGCTCCGCCAGATCCGACGTGTAGGAGACGGCGCCCATCGAAACGGACTCGGCGAACGTGGCCGCCAGTCCGGCGGCCAGAACAATGCGGGTGTCCTGCGTCGCTGCCGCTATTCCCAGAATGACGCCCAACACATTCACCAGCCCATCTTGGCCGCCGAGGATCACGTCGCTGAGGGCGAAGCTTGGCCGGTGGGGATCGTGATGGCGATGCACGAGCACGTCGTGCGCGTGGAGTTCGCTCGCCTGGCTTTCGATGGAAGACGTCATTGCGGCCCCGCGGTTTGTGATCGGAGCGGCGACCGGGCGGACCGTCGCGGCTGAGAAAAGGTTACCACGGCTAGACTGGTCCGACCGGAGACGGTCGGAGGCGGCCTGGATGGCGCCCGATCAGGATCCGGGCGGATCGGCAGGACGTTCGCGTTCGTTGTGCACGAGGAAGAAAGCGCCACGAAAACGCGTCAGCACTTTGGGGGCGACCTCCCGCGTGGCCAAGGCCTCCAACCCTGACTCTCCCGCTGTCGTCAGGCAAAGGACGTCAGCCGGGAGCTTGAGGGCCACTTCGACCAGCCGCGTGAGCGGATCGCCGCGCACGACCTGAGCCGTGGCTGTGATCCCTAACGACTGCAATCGCAGGAGCTGCGTTCGAAGTTCATCCGCCGCACCGCGTTCGGCCAGATCGAGGATGGCGGCCATGGTGCTGGGCAACAGCATCCCGGCTGCGGCGCCCTCCCCGGTCAAGGCCGATCGGGTCGGGATGCACATCAACAAATGCAACTCCATCCCGCACTGACGCGCCAGGGATTCGACGGCGGCCAACCCGGTTTCGCCGCCGGCGGCGCCGTCGAGGTACACAAGGGCCCGGCCAGGGTGGAACTCGGGGGCGGTTCCGTCGGCTGTCGGCTGAAGCAGGAACACAGGCGGCGCGTGACGACGCAGGACCTTCTGGGGCACGCTGCCGAACAGCCACTCCCGCATGCCGATCAGGCCGTGGGTCGAGAGAACCACCAGGTCGGCGCCAAGCTCGACCGCGTGCTGGAAGATGCTGAGGGCAACATCCGCCTCGGCATGCGAATGGACTTCGCGCTGGATCTGGTCGGCTGGAAAGTCGAGCCTGGAGGCGAGATTCGCCAGGTAGGCCTCCGCTTCAGGGATGTCCCTCAGATGCCGGTCGCCGTGGATCGTCGCCGGGGCGCGTTGCTCGAGGATATGCAGGAGGGTCAGGCGGGCGTGGCAGCACCGGGCCAGCTCGAGCGTTCCGGGTAGAACGGCCTCGGCCAGTGCAGAACCGTCCAGCGGGATGAGGAAGTGGTGATACATCTCAACTCCCGGTGAAGACCTGGGCGAGCAAGTAGAGGTTGAGGGCGACGATCAGGGCAGCCACAAAGCTGGCGATCACCGTCGTGACGCGCCGGTTGACCAACGGCCCCATGATATCGGGCCGGCGGGTGAACAGGACCAGCGGGATGACGGCGAACGGCAGCCCGAAACTCAGCACCACCTGGCTGATCACGAGCGTTCGGGTGGGGTCGAGCCCCAGCGCGATGACCAGGATGGGCGGGGCCATCGTGACCGCTCGTCGAATCCAGATGGGGATCTTGCGGTGGATGAAGCCCTGCATGATGACCTGCCCAGCCATCGTCCCGACTGCCGAAGAGGACAGGCCGGAAGCGAGCAGCGAGATGGCGAAGACGTCTCCGGCTGCCCGCCCGAGCAACGGTGTCAGCGTGCGGTAGGCCTCCTCAAGGGAAGCGATGTGGACCAGGCCCTGGGCGTAGAAGGTCGAGGCCGCCATGATGAGCATAGCGGCGTTGACCAATCCCGCCAGGCCCATCGCGATGGTGACGTCGGTCAATTCGAAGCGGAACAACATTCGGAGTTGCTCGGGGCTCGTCGTGGGGATGCGGTGCTGCGTCAGCGCGGAGTGAAGGAAGATCACGTGGGGCATGACCGTTGCCCCGAGGATGCCCGTCGCCAGCAAGACGCTCTCCCGGCCGGAGAACATCGGCACGACGGCGTGATAGGCCACCAGGCCCCACGCCGGCCGGTCAAGGATGGTCTCGATCAAATACGCGACGGCGATGACGCCCACGAGCGCGGTGATGACGGCCTCCAGTGACCGGAAGCCGCGCTGTTCCAGGGCCAGGATGACGAACGTCGTCAAGGCCGTCAGCAAGGCGCCGGCCAGCAGCGGGATGTGAAAGAGGAGTTGAAAGCCGACCGCCGCGCCCAGGAACTCGGCCAGGTCGGTCGCCATCGCCACGACTTCCATCAAGACCCACATCAACAGGCTGACCGGCCGCGGGAAGCTCTCCCGGCACAACTCCGCCAGGTTGCGTCCGCTGGCGATCCCCAGCTTGGCGGAGAGGGCCTGGATGAGCATCGCCATGAGATTGCTGCCGACGATGACCCACAACAACAAGTAGCCGAACTCGGCCCCGCCTTGAATGTTGGTGGCGAAGTTGCCGGGATCGATGTAGGCCACGCAGGCGACGAAGGCCGGGCCGAGGAAAGGCAGGATGCGCGCCCATCGACCCTTCGGGCTCTTTCCCTCCAGGATCAGGTGTGCCGCGCGGACGGTCGTGGCGTCCCCGCGTTTGACGGCGCGGTTGGCGGCCGCGGGGACCACCCGCGGCTGCTTCCTGGCTCCAGACGGGGCGGAGGAGGGCGATGCGTTCTTCGACACGCGCCTAGTCATGTCGCCGCCTTGGGTTCGGCCGGCAGGAGGGCCACCTGCAGCCAGGCCGCCGTTTCAGGCCCCAGCCGGCGCGCTTCACCGCCCACCTCGAGCGTCAGCGGCCCGCCGAAGGGGGCGCGTTCGATGAGTCGAATCTCGCGGCCGGGCGTCAGGCCGAGTTGGCCGAGATGTCGAAGGAGGGCCGGGTCGTGATCGCTGACCTGAGCGATGCGCGCCGCCTGACCGACCTCGAGCCGGTCGAGCGGTGTCAGGTGCCGGCGCAGCATACGCCCGTCGAGACTGGGGATGGGATGGCCGTGAGGGTCAACGGCGGGATGGCCCAGGCGTTCGGCCATGCGGGCTTCCAGCGGCTCGGAAATGGCGTGCTCGAGGCGCTCGGCTTCGTCGTGGACTTCATCCCACGGCACGCCGAGTATTTCGAACAGGAACAGTTCGATCAGGCGGTGGTGGCGAACGATCTCCAGGGCGCGGCGCCGCCCGAGGGGGGTCAAGCGCGCCCCGCGATGCTTGGCGTAGACGAGCAGGGCGGGGCGCGCAGCCGCCAGGCGGCGCACCATCCCCGTCACCGATGGCGCCGCGACGCCCAGTCGCTGGGCCAGATCGCCGGTGGAAGCAACGCCGTCGGCGCCCGCCAACTCCAAGACGGCCTTCAAGTAGTCCTGGACGGACCGAGATAGCGTCATCTAAGTTCCTAATTAGGCTTGCCTAATGAGGCCATTCTAGACCCGATGGGTGAGCCCGTCAAGAGCTCGGCGTACCCGCGCGGCGCCTGGCCGTCGAACCCGTCCTCGCCCCGGCAGTATAATCACGCTCCCATGTCCCCTGAGCGGCTGCGGATCCCCCCCAAGGGGTGGACGGCGATCGTGGCCCACGTCGAGTCCTGCCTGCCCGAGGAGGCCTGCGGGTTCTTGGGAGGTACCGGGGAGGATGTCAGCGTCATCTTGCCCATCGAGAACATGCTCCACAGCGAGGTGCGTTTCCAGATGGCACCCGAAGCCCAGCTGCGAGGCATGACCTGGCTCGAGCGCGAAGGATTGTTGATGCTGGCCATCTACCACTCCCACCCGAATGGGCCGAGCGGACTCTCGGGCACGGATCTCAAGGAAGCCGCGTATCCGGAGAGCGCGCTGCTGGTGGTCTCCTCGTCCGACGGCGGATGGGTGGGCCGGGCGTTCATGGTCGAGGGGGGCCCGGTGCGCGAGATCGAGGTCCGCGTCGGTGACGACGCCGTCGGTTCGCCGTCGCGGGAACCGGTCTAGCGTCGCCTAGGGAGGCGAAGGATGACGGTGTGGACGGCGTTGGGCGTGGCGCTGGCGGCCTACCTGATCGGGTCCTTGCCGGTGGGCGTGATCGTCGTGCGCGTGACGACCGGCAAGGAGGTCCTCAACCACCACAGTGGTCGGACCGGCGGAACCAACGTCATGCGCACCGCCGGGATCTGGGCCGGCTTGGTGACGGCGATCGGAGATGTGCTCAAAGGCTACCTCGCCGTTGCGCTGGCTCAGCGGATCGCTCCATCCGTCGATGGGCTGCACGCGCTCGCCGGAGCCCTGGCGGTGTTGGGTCACAACCATTCGATCTTCTTGCCGGAGCGGCGCGACGGCCGCCTGCGCCTGCGCGGCGGAGCGGGGGGAGCCTCTTCCCTCGGCGCAGCCATCGCCATGTCGCCGGTAGTCGGATTCTTGATCCCTCTTGTTCCAATTCTCCTGTTCGGGATCGGCTACGCCTCGGTGACTACGCTGACGGTCGGCATCCTGGCGGCCGTCATCTTCGCCTATCAGGCGCTGCGCGGAATCGGACCATGGGCGCACGTCGCCTATGCCGTGGTGGTCGAGGGGTTGATGGCCCTGGCGCTGCGGCCCAATCTCATCCGCCTGGCACGCGGTGAGGAACGGCTCGTGGGCTGGCGAGCCAGGCGCCGGGGCGATCCCTGGGGTGGCCGCTGACGTTTGGCCCGCTGAAGAGTCTGGCGCGTGCGTACTCTGCCACTGACCACCCTTCACTGACCATTCAACGCGCGAAGAATAGGACGACCACGAAACAGACGGCGGCGAATGCGGCGTACTCGATCGCCACGCTGAGCCGCAGGCGGCCCTGCGCGTGGGCATCCATTAGGCCGACGGCCAGGTAGGTCAGCAGGGTGAGGGCGAGAGCGGCAGGCAGAGGAGGCAGCGGCCAATAGTGTAGCGCCCAGGCCACTTCGGCCGCGACCGCGCCGGCCGCCAACGCGTGCTGCCAGCGCGCCGGCGGGTCGAAGCGCAGACGTAGCAAGCGCCAGGCTAGGATCGTGGCGCCGATCGCCACGCTCGGGATGGCGAACACGGCTCGGGTCTCGCGCCCCAGGATGCCCGTCAAGCCCAGAGTCAGCACGACGAACCCCATGGCGCGCAGTCCCAGAGCGGCCGTCTCCGCGCGTGGGTCGTCGGGATCGACGACCAGGAACTCGCCCACCAGGACGGCCACCAGCACAGCCGCGGCGATGGGCAGTCCGATCCACAGCGCGGTCCCCTTCGGGAAGCTGGTGAGCACCAACCCCAATGCCAGAGTCGCGAGGCCCGGGAGGATGAGATGATCCACCCGCCGCCCCTGGGTGGGGAATCGCGGATGAGACCGGACCAGCCAATCGGAACCGGTGATGGTGACGGCCGAGGCCAGCGTCAGAAGCACCGTCTCGGAACTCAACCGCAGGCTGACGACCAGACCCAAGATCTCGAGCCTCGCCGCTAGTTCGGGCAGGGTCACGACCCGAACGAGCGTGACGGCCAACAGCAAGAGCGCCGCCAAGGCGCTGAGGCGATCTCGATCCGGCTGGGGCAGCTCGGCGGTCACGGGGGCATTCTATCAGCGGTCCGCTAGCAGCTGTCAGCTCTCAGCTATCAGCCATGAGCCGTCGGCAACCGAGTCAACCCTTGACGCCCTGAGCGGAGGCGGCGCTTCGAGTCCGGATTGTCCGGACTCTCCGGCCGCCGCATTCGAAGGGCGCCTTCGACGTCGGGAGACTCCCCTCGAGCACCCTTCGCCTTCGCTCGCCCCTCGACGATGCTCAGGGCTCGCGGCGCTCAGGGCGACATACGCCGTGGATGGTTGGGAGCTGGAGGCTGGCGGCAAGAGGCTGGAGGCTATAATCCCCGGCCATGACGGTGGCGTCCTTCCTGCTGGGTTTCGCGCTCGGGGTCGTTGTCAACCTGCTGGCCGACAGCCTGCCGCGCCATCGGCGGCCGCGCTGGCCGCGTTGCCCGGCCTGCACAGCGCCGCGACCGGCGCTGCATCTCTCGGGCATCTTGGCGCTGTCCCTCGCCGGGGGCCGCTGTCCACACTGCGGGGCTCGACGTGGCGCGCGGGCCCCACTGGTCGAGGCGGTCGCGGCGATCGGCGCGGCCACACTCTCGGCCGCGGCCTCGTCGGGCTGGTCCTACTGGACCGGGATGCTGGCTGGATTCATCTTTCTCTTGATCACCGTCATCGATGTCGAGCACAAGCTGATTTTGCACATCGTCAGCCTGCCTTCCGCCGTTGCCTTGGGTCTGCTGCGCTCACTGGACCCTTCCCAAGGGCTCGTGAAGACACTCAGCGGGGGGCTCGCCGGGGTCGGCCTGCTGGGAGCCATGTATCTCCTCGGACTGGTGTTCAGCCGGCTGGCGGCGATGCGGCGAGGGATGGCGATCGAGGAGGTCGCCTTTGGCTTCGGTGACGTGATGCTCGGGGGCGTGCTCGGGTTAGCGGTCGGCTGGCCGGGGATCCTGGTCGCGGTCGTTCTGGGCATCTTCGCCGCGGGCGTCTTCAGCCTTGCCCTGATTCTTGTACAGCTCGTCCGACGTCGCTACGCCGCGTTCTTGGCGATCCCCTACGGCCCGTTCCTGGTGCTGGGCGCCGCCGTGGTTCTCTACGGCGGACGCGAAGCGTTCCGCGCCCTGGTCTCCGGCTGAGGACGTTCGCGTTTCGTTCCAGCCGCGTCTCAGGAGCCCCACAGCTTGCGGCCCTCCCCCCTCGGTACTACCAGACCCGGCGTGACCCCTCCTATAATGGAGAAAGCCCGCTTCGGGATTCGGGATGGGGGGCGGCGGTCATCTATGACCTGGTCCAGAATTCGTGCCTTCCTCACACGCCGGCGGACACGCGGCCAGAGCCTGGTCGAGTTCACGATCCTGCTGCCGGTGCTGTTGATCATGATCTCCGGACTCATCGAGTTCGGGTTCATGTTGAACTACTACCTCGACTTGATCGACGCCGCACGCGAGTCGGCTCGCTGGGCGGCTGGCGACGATCCCATTCACGACGACAACACCGGCGCCATCATCGATCCGAACCCCAACTTCTACCTGCGTACCCAGCAGGTGGCGTTGGATTCGATCGACGTCGGCTCGGGCGGCCAGATCTCGCTCGATCCGGCGACGGACGACGTGGTCATTTCGGCCTTCGCCGTCACCGGGGGCAGCGTCGGCACTCGCTATCCATCGGGCAGCCCGTTGGGCCTGCCGCTCTACAACCGGCACACCTCCAGCTTCACCAGCGCCGAGGTGACGGCCCTGCTGAACCCGGTGGCGCCCAACACGGGCGTCGTCCTGGTCGAGATCTACTACGACTACCACATGATCCTGGGCTTGCCGTGGATCAAGCTCTTCGTTCCCGACCCCGTCACCCTGTACGCCTACTCCATGATGCCGAACGCCAACGTCGAAGCCACCCCGACACCCTGACCATGAAGAAAACCCTCGAGCGCGGACAAGCACTGGTGATCATCGCCCTGGCCTTCATCGGCCTGGCCGCCTTCATCGGCCTGGCGGTGGATGCCGGGATTCTCTTCTCCCAGATCGGCCACCTGCGTCGGGCGGTTGATGCTGCGGCGTTGGCTGCCGCCAACCAGTTCCGCGAGGGCCGCACCGTCGCCGAGCTGACGGCGTCGGCAACGGAGTTCATCAACCTCAACAGCGTCAGCACAGCCACGGCTCAGGTATTCGTCTGCGAAGACCCGTTCCCCGGTCACCCGCCGTACAGCCCGGCTCATGATCCGGCGCTCTGCCCGGCTCCCGGCGAGCCGTACCGCAAGTTCGTCCGGGTGCACGCCGTGTTGGATGTCAACCTGGCGTTCCTTCCGATCATCGGATGGAACCACGTCCCGATCCAGGCCGACGCCACGTCCGAGGCCGCCTCGGTGGATCTGGTGCTGGACATCGACACCTCGGCCTCGCAGGCGTTCGATCTGTGTACCGACGGCATCGACAACGATGAAGACGGGACCATCGACGACTGCAACGGCTTCGCTGTGAATCAGATCGGACCGATCGCCGACAGCGATCCGGACAACTGCAATGCCAATCGCTTCCTGACCGACGACGTCGCCGGTGATGATCCCGGTCCACCGCCGGACGGCGATCGAGTGGACGACTGCCACCCGTTCGAAGAGGTCCGGGACGCTTCGATGCAGCTTCTCGGCCGGATGTACTTCCCGTACGACCGCATGTCGATCGTCACCTTCGCTCAAACGGGCAATGAGTTGCTCAGCCTGGCCGACGGCGACAACGTGATCGACGTCGCCAATGCCCTCTCCTCGATGGAGGTCGCCCGCGAACCCGGGAACCCGCCGTGCGACTTCGCCGCCACCGGCGACCCGCGCGGCTGCACCAACACCAATACCGCCGAGGGCCTGCTGATCGCGGGCAACGAATTCGGCCTGTACATGCGCGAGGAAGCCGTCTGGATCGTCATCGTGCTCTCCGATGGCGGCGCCAACTCCGCCCGCACCAGCCTGGTGGCCAATCCGCTCGACCCCAACACCTGGCTGTGCCCCAATCCAGGCGCAACTCTGGGCCAGCCGACCTGGGTCCAGCCGTTCTGCCGTGACCCAGATGGGGGCTCTCGGCACAACCCGGCCAACACCTGGTATGACCCGGACGATGCCGCCCGCGATGCCGCCGATTTCGTCGGTTGCCCTGATGCCAACTCGCCGCAGCCGGCCGCCTGTCCTGCGCCGGGCCAGGGCGCCGTGATCTTCACCATCGGCCTGGGCGACTTGACGGTCAACAGCCCGGCCTGCTGGGGCGGCTACCCATCGTGCGACGCCGATCTGGGTGAGCAGCTGATGCGGTACATTGCCGGTACCGGTGACGACGGAGACCCGAACACGCCGCCGGCCCAGGATCCGTGCAACGGCGTCGCCAGCGGGAACAATTGCGGCAACTACTACTTCTCACCCTCCGGCTCCGGCTTGCGGGCCGTCTTTGAGGCCATTGCCTCGAGGATCTTCACTCGACTGACGCACTAATCACAGGTCCCCTCTATGACACGGTTGCCAGCCACATTACCCCTCGCTCGAGGGAAACGGAGATTTCGCGGCCAGGGCATGGTCGAGTTCGCCCTGGTCCTGCCCGTCATGCTCCTGGTCATCTTCGTTATCGTTGAGCTGGCTCGCCTGCTGCACGCCTACTTGACGATCGAGAACGGCGCCCGCTTCGGCGTTCGCTACGCCGTGACGGGGGAGTACAACCCGGTCTACTGCCCGAGTGGTGTGTGCACGACCAACGCCGAGGAGGACGCCGCCCGCCTGGCATCGATCAAAGACACGACCCGCGCCGGCTCCTCGGGCATCCTGCGCAATGAGACGGTGGCGTGGAACGCCCCCGGCTACTTCAAGATGACCATCTGCTCGAGCCGGGACATCGCCGCACCCCACCCGGATTCGGACTTCACCCTGTTCCCTTCAGACCCGCCGACCTTCAACTCGGCATATTGCTCCCCGACCGAGGACCCGGGCGGGCCGGGCGATCGGGTTTCGGTTACGGTCGACTTCAACCATCCGTTGATCGTCCCGATCCTTTCCACCTACTTCCCCAAGCTGCACCTGACCGCCAAACGGGAAGGCATCATCGAGCAGTTCCGCGTCGCCCGGGTCGTCGGCCTGCCGGCCACCATCTCGGTGCCCACCTTCACGCCGACCACCTCTCCGACGCCGACGGACACACCGATCCCATCGGAGACGCCGACGCCGACCGAGAGCCTGACGCCGACGGAGACCGGAACCCCGACACAGACCTTTACGCCCACGGAGACCTTCACGCCCACCGCCACCGCCTCAACCACCTCCACGCCGACGGTGACCCCTACTCCTGACTGCTCGGACGTATTCGAGGTCAGCACCTTCCTCGTCGGTAACGACCTGCGCATGACCGTGCGCAACAACAACCCGAATCCGATCTACCTGACCAATTCATCGGTCTCCTGGATGTCGCTCAACCCCGGCGTCATGTACCTCAACTACATGGCCTGGAACTTCGTCACTTACTATGGAGGAGACGACTACACCTCGCCGACGAGTGCCTCCGGCGGATCGGCGCCCTTCCCGAGCGGCCTGACCCTGACCTGGCTGGCCGACTTCGGCAACGTCCCGGGGGGCGTCCTGACGGGCTCGCACAGTGTCACCTTGACCTTCGATGGCCGCTGTGTCGTCAGCGGTTCGGTGTCGGTGGCCACGCCGACGTTCACCCGTACGCCGACGCGAACGTACACGCCGACGCGAACCTACACGCCATCGAACACCGTGCCGCCAACGGCCACCTTCACGCCATCCCGGACCTTCACACCGTCGCGCACACCCACGCCTTCGCGTACGCCAACGCCTTCGAACACGCCCACGCGAACCTACACGCCGACGCAAACCAACACACCGACGGATACCTTGACGCCCTCCAACACGCCGACACGGACGAGCACGCCGACACCATCTTCCACCTCGACGCGGACGCCGTCTCGAACGCCGACCGACACGTCCGTGGCGCCCACACCGACCGACACCCGCACTCCCACGCCGACGCGCACCCCAGCCTGCATGGAGTGTTAGGCGGAGTCCTCGACACGTACGTCTCCCGACAAAGGGGCGGCCCATGAGCCGCCCCTTGTCCTTAAGCTATGATGCTGGCAGACTTGGTGTAGGGTCGAGGCACCCTCGTCTCCTCGGGACTTCGTGGATCGCCCCTGCGAGCCTTCATGCCAGATCCCGCCTCCAACCCTCCCGCGCAACGGGTAGGAAGCGGGATAGAGTTCCAGCGTCCCGTTGCCACGCCCTGCGTGCATGCATAGAATCCTGGGTGTGACCCCGCTCTCCAAACTGGACCGATGGTGGACGGGCGTTGTGGGAGTTCTGGCGGTTGGCTACGCCGCCTGGAGCCTCGCCATGCCGCCCTCAGGGCTTCGCTCCATCGCCGGGCTGGCGTTGGTCCTCGTCGCACAAGGTGTGGCTGCGCTGAGCGCCCTGTGGGCCGCCCGGCGCCTCGTTCCAGGCGCCGAGCGCCGCACCTGGCGGGTTTTCGGCACGGGCTGGCTCCTGTGGACCATCGGCGCTGTGCTCAACTGGGGTACGTGGGGCCTGCGCGGAGCCCTGCCGGCCATTCCGTCTGCTTCCGACCTCCTGTACCTCGCGGGAGCGTTCTCCTTCTTGTGGGCCTTGGCCTCGTATCCGGCCAACCCGCCCGAGCGGTTTGGCCGGCTGCGCGATCTGCTCGATGTTCTCATCATCACCTTGGCCGTATTGACCATGGGGTGGTTTGCCCTCTTGCGTCCCGTCGTGAACGCGCTCCTGGCGTCTTCGATCGTGGTGTTCTGGACCGGCATTCGCCCCGCCCTCGATCTCCTCTTCCTCGCCCTGCTGCTGCGCGTCAGCTTGCTCGTCGGCCCTGCCTTTGAGCGGCGCCCGCTGGCGCTGCTGGGAGCCACCGGAGCGCTGCTGACGCTGGGCGACCTGGTTGGCGGTTACCAGCTTCTCCTGGGCGAATTCCAGCCGGGCACCTGGATCGATCTGGCCTGGATCGGGGCGGCTTGGGCCGCCGCTCTCGCGGCGATCGCCATGCGACCAGCGGCAGAAGGCGTTGGGCCGCAGGGCGGTCAGGCGCGCCGGAGGATCGAGGCGCTTCTTCCGATCGTCTTCACGTATGCCGTCGTCGGATTCACTCTACTGGACGCCTACCTGACGAAGTCGATTGACTCGGCCGGCCTGGCGGTCTCGGTGGCGCTCTCCGCGTTGCTGGTGGCGCGCCAGGGTGTCGTCGCCGGCCAGAGTGAAATGCGGCAGTACGCCTCACTGGTCCACGCTTCGGCCGACCTGGCATTCATTTGCGACCGGTCGGGACGGCTGCGCCTCTACAATCCTGCCTTCGCCGGCGCGCTGGGCGCCCCGGCGAAGCCCAGCCAGCCGGTCAGCCTGACGGAGTTCCTCGCAGGTACGCCGTCGATCGACAACATCTTGTTGACCTCGGCGACGGCCGGCTGGAGCGGGGAGGTCTTCCTACGACGCAGAGATGGCACTTCCTTCCCGGCCCTGCTGACCCTTCGCCCGGTGGAGAATCCCCAGGGCCCGGAGGCTTTGATTGCCGGCAACGGCGTCGACCTGACCGGCATCCGAGGCCGCGAGGACGCGCTGCGGACCGCGTTGCGCGACGTCGCGGCCGCACGCACCGAACTTCAGTCGCTCAACGTCGAGCTGGAACGCAAGGTCGAGGCGCGCACAGCTCAGCTTCAGCGCATTGTCCAGGACCTCGACCGGCTCAACCGCGAGCTGAAGGAGCTGGACAAGCTCAAGACCGAGTTCGTCACCCTTGTCTCCCATGAACTGCGAGCGCCGCTGACGAATATCCGCAGCGGCCTCGAGCTCATGCTGGCGGCCCATCCCACTTTGGAGTCGTCCGTCCGTGAGACCCTGACCATCGTCGAGGACGAAGCCGCCCGCCTGGGCCGGTTCGTCGAGGCGATCCTCGACCTGTCCGCACTGGAGGCCGGCCGATTCCCTCTTCAGCCGTATCCGGTGTCGATCGTCCAATCGGCCCGTCTGGCCGTCGAGCGGTTCCGCGGGCATCCTGCCTACGGCCGGATGCAGGTCGCAATGCCTGCCGATCTGCCGGAGGTGACGGCCGATGAGCGGGCGCTGGGAAGCGTCTTCCTGCACCTGCTCGACAACGCCGCCAAATACGCAGGCTCCGGGCCGATTACCGTCGGCGCCGAAGCTGCGCCGGACCGGGTGAACGTCCACATCGAGGACAGCGGCCCGGGGATCCCCGAGGCCGA
>DATIFK010000046.1:0-16276 GCA_035455265.1 Anaerolineales bacterium | reverse complement strand
TTCCCCGCCCCTGCTTCGTGAAAGGAGCCAAGTAGAGATGAACACCAATGGTTCTCTCAAGATCGAGACCCGCAATCTGAGCAAGGCCTACAAGGGGGTGCGGGCCCTGACGGACTTCAACCTGAAGCTGGCCCCGGGCATCCTCGGCCTGTTGGGCCCCAACGGGGCGGGCAAGTCAACGCTGATGCGCATGCTGGCGACGATCACCAAGCCCACCGATGGCACCATTCTCTGGAACGGCCGCGACGCGGTCAAGGATCCGGAGCCGCTGCGCTCCGTGCTGGGCTACCTGCCACAGGACTTCGGCATCTACCCCAACCTCTCGGCCCAGGAGTTCCTCGAGTACATGGCGGCCATCAAAGGCATGAGCGGCGAAAGCGCCCGACGCAAGATCTCCAACCTTTTGGACCTGGTCAACCTGCGCGACGCCGCCCGCCGGCTGCTGGGCGGCTACTCCGGCGGCATGCGCCAGCGGGTTGGCATCGCCCAGGCCCTGCTCAACGATCCGCAGCTCCTGATCGTCGACGAGCCGACCGTCGGGCTGGACCCCGAGGAGCGGGTTCGCTTCCGCAATCTGCTCTCGGACCTGGCAGGCGAGCGGATCGTCATCCTCTCCACCCACATCGTCTCGGACGTCGAATCGACGGCCACGGACCTGGCGATCATCCACAAGGGGCACTTGAAGGTTCATGCCCGCCCGGAGCATCTGCTCAAGCAGATGGAAGGCTCGGTGTGGGAATGGACGGCCACCAGCGAGGAACTGGTCTCTCTGAAGAAGCAGTTCCTCGTCACCGGCACGCTTCGGCGCCCGGATGGGATTGAGGTGCGGGCGGTCTCCGAGGCGCGGCCGTGCCCCGAGGCCCGGCCGGCGACGCCCAGCCTGGAGGATGTCTACCTCGCCACCGTGGCGCAGCGCCAGGAGGTTCCGGCATGAACACCCTGCGTGTCCTCTTCTACCTGGCACGCGCCGACTTCTATGAACGGGCACGACGCTCCAGCTTCCTGCTCATCCTGTCGGCCGTCATCGTGATGGGCGTGCTGGTCAACAACGGCACGCTGCTGGTGGATCTGGGGTCGCCCGAGTCGACTCTCCTGGGGATCCGCTATCGGGGCGAATTCAACTCGGCCTGGATCGGGATGATGACCGTGATGGTCGTCAATCTCTTCCTGGGCTTGTTCGGCTTCTACCTGGTCAGCAACTGCATCAAGCGCGATCTCCGCACCGGCGTGGGGCAGATCATCGCCACCACCCCCGTGCGCCGCGCCACGTACCTGCTGGGGAAGTGGCTCAGCAACTTCGCCGTCCTTGCCGTGTTGGTCTCCATCCTCGCCGTCGCGGCGGTGGTCATGGTCCTGGTCCAGAGCCGAACGGCGCTGGACCTGGGCGCGCTGCTGATGCCGTTCATCGCCGTCGCGCTGCCCAACATGGCGCTGACCGCCGCGCTGGCGGTGTTTTTCGAGACCGTGCCCTGGCTGCGCGGGGCGCTGGGCAACGTGGTCTACTTCTTCTTGTGGATCTTCTCGACCACCTTCCTATCTCTGGCGGGGAGGGTGCTGCCATCCCTCCAGGACCCGATGGGAAACAACATATTCAGCGCGTCGCTGACTGCCGCGGCCCGCGCGGCCTTTCCCAACGAGACCTTCGGCGGAATCAGCACCGGTATCGCCACCGGGTTCACCCGCAAGGTCTTCCCCTGGTCCGGTCTGGATTGGACTCCGGGCATGGTCGCCGGGCAGTGGCTGTGGGCCGTCCTCGGCCTGGGACTGGTCCTGCTCTCGGCGATCTGGTTCGCGCGCTTCGACCCCTCTCGGGAAGGGCCAAGGCGAGCCCGAAGAAGAACCGAGCAGGGGGATGACGAGATGCCGGCCGCTCCGCGCATCAGGCTCCCCCGCGTTGCGCTGCCCAGCCTTTCGCCGCTCGTCTCAAGACTGGCCCAGGCAAGCCCCTTCCTGGGTGTGTTGTTCGCCGAGCTACGCATGCTGCTCAACGGCCGCCCCTGGTGGTGGTGGGCCGTCACCATCGGGCTGAACATCTCCATCCTCAAGAGCCCGCTCTCGGTGGTGACGGAATACCTGCTGCCTTTCGTCTGGCTGTGGCCGCTGGCCCTCTGGTCGGGGATGGGCAACCGCGAACACAAAAACAACACCAGCCAGATGGTCTTCTCGTCCGCAAGCCCCGTGCGGCGCCAGCTGCCGGCTGCCTGGCTGGCCGGTGTCCTGGCGACGGGGCTGCTCGTCATTGCCGGCGCGGTGGTCTTCCTCACCAACAGCGATCTGCCCGGTTTGACCGGCTGGGCGGGCGCGGTCGTCTTTGTCCCCACCTTGGCGCTGGCGCTGGGAGTCTTCTCCTCCGGCGACCGGATGTTCGAGGTTGTCTACGTGATCTGGTGGTACATGGGCCTGATGCAGAAGGTGGCGGGGATGGATTTCACCACGGGCGCGCCGCAGGTCTATCTGCCGGCAGCCGCCGGGCTACTGCTGCTCTCCGCGTTCTGGCGGGGCAGGCAGGTACGCGGGTAAGGCCGTGCCTGTCCTCTTGACCGACGCGAGGCTCGCACCCACAGCCGCAGAAGAAGCTCTCGACTTCGGACGGCACAGGGGGCGCGCTCGACACCAAGGCCTGCTACCTGCGTACTCGCAGGGAGATCGCGTCCATTCGTCCGACCCTCACTCCCCCAGCGCCGACATCATCCGCGATCGAAGCGGCGTAGGCTCTCGGTGGCGCGCGAGCTTCGTCCTCGTCAGAAAGGATCGGGGCATGAGCGACCTGGAGCAGAAGATCCTTCTCAGCGTGGTGACATGCGTGGTGGTATGGGCATCCGTCTGGTTCTCGGTTGGCCTCATCGGATCATAGGAAAAGGTAGGATCGGCCCGGCCGATGACCATGGGCGATTCGACCCGGTTCCTTCGGTCTCCTGACGGAGTTCCGGGCAGGATTGCCTGACGGGCGCCCGGGGGAAGTCATCAACGCGGACAAGTCCGGTCACTCGTGTGGAGAAGAACGCGAAACGGTGGCGTCGGGCCGTGATGTTGGCGCACCGACTGGCAAGGACTACGCGTCGAATTCGCGCGGGCCGGGAAGCGCAGCCTGCGGGCTGAAGTCAAAAAGGGGCCGATCGACATCCTCGCCGAACCCCTACGTACATGACGGGGTCGTCATCTTCGAGACGTTAACGGCCCGTTGCTGATGAGATGGTTCAGGTGGCCGGCTGCGCGCCGCCGCTTCCGCGGAACAAGAAGGTCAGTACCAACCCCGCCAGAAACCCGCCGATGTGTGCCATGTAAGCGACGCCACCGGTCTGTGCGGCGGCGGCAATGGAACCGATCCCGCTGAAGAGCTGGAGAACAATCCACAGACCAATGACGATCAGCGCGGGAACTTGAATCACCTGTTGGCCTTGTAGGACTCGGACCCTTCCCTGCGGAAACAGCAGGATGTAGGCCCCGAGCACCCCGGCAATGGCCCCGGATGCGCCCAGATTCGGCACGTCGGATCCCGTGCTGAACGCCAACTGCGCGAAGGTGGCCGCCAGTCCGCAGACGAGATAGAAGACGGCGAACTTCACGTGCCCGAAACGGTCCTCCACATTATCCCCGAAGATCCACAGATACAGCATGTTGCCCCCCAGGTGGAGCCACCCGGCATGCATGAAGATCGATGTGAGGAGGCTGAGCGCATCACCGGTAGGGTTGGCTAGGAAGCGGCTGGGGACAAAGGCCCACTTCTCAATGAAGGCGTCCCCGCCGCTCATCTCTACAAAGAAGAACAGCACATTCAGAGCGATCAACGCATAGGTGACCACCGGAAACGTTCTGCGAGACGTGTCATCATCGCCGATGGGCAACATCCGATCCCTATCCTTTCAGTCTAGGCGGACATGTCGCGGCTCTGCAGGAAGATGGGTTTGTCGTTTCTTTGTGGAGTGATCCTTTCGCCTCGAGACCTCCCCGCCCCCAAAGAAAGAGCTCCCGGGGACATCGATCCAATCTGCCCGACGGAAACGGGCATTGCGCCTTGTCTCTCGGGCGACAGAGGCAGGGCGACGATCAGCGAGGGCCCTCCCCTTCACTCTCAGACGCCCGGATTCTCGCGCCGGATCCGCCGACGGTCCACCGAGTCCACCGGCGTTGGGCGGCATCGACTCCAGCAGGCTGCCCCGCGGCGCCTATCCCCTGGGGGGTTCCCACGAGCCATGCGCCGAGCCGAGGACCGCTTGCGCCCTCAGCCCGCGGGCGCCGCCTCGCCCACAGCCGACTCGAGCGCCGCCAGGCGGCCGGAGACCTCGTCCAACCCGGCGGCGACCCGCTGCAAGCGATCTTCTTCCTCGAGGATGAAGCGCCGGTACGGCGCCATGGCCTTCCGCATCCGCTCAAGACCCCCGTCGAGCTCGCTGCTGAAACTCTCCCCCAGCGTCGCCGCCAGCTGTTGGCGCAGCGCCTCCATCTTCGTGCGAAACTGGCGCTTGGCAATGCCGCGCCGCCATGGGATGACCGCCAGCCCCAACACGCCCAATACACTCGCCGCCACCAACCCGGTGGCGCCGGCCGCGGCCGTCGTGATCAAGGCCTTAAGCACAAGCCCCAGGCCGACCGCACCCACCTCAACCAGGCCGACCATGGCGACCGATTCTTGGACGGCCGCCGTGAGCCGCGCGCCTTCAGCTGCTCGGTCGTAGCCTCGAATGACTGCCTCCGCCTGCGCGCCGAGGCTCCCCAGGAGCTCCCGGCGATTGTAGGCAAAGCCGCCAGCCGCTTGTTGCGCCGCCTCGTTCAGCGCCGAGGTTTCCCGCCGCCTGCCCAGCTCGGCCGCCGTCCTCTGCCACACGGCCAGCTCGCGCTCGACCATCCAGTCGATGACCTCCTGGACGTGCGCCGCGACCCTCTCGGGGGTGTCCGCCACGACCTCCTGTTCGAAGGCGGTGCGCAGGCGCCGCCCCTGCAGCATGTCGCCGATCTTCAACAGCCGCATGCGGTCGTCCAAGAAGGCCTCGCCGCGCAAGCTCATCTGCAGCAGGTCGTTCTCGATGTGGGCCTGGTGCCGCTCGAACTCGGCCCGCATCTCAGCCTCGTACGCCTCCCACTGCTTCTCAGCCAGCCCGAGCGCCTGCGCGTCCTCATTCAATATCCTCAACCTTCCGCCGG
Organism: Anaerolineales bacterium; assembly: GCA_035455265.1. Taxonomy (GTDB): domain Bacteria; phylum Chloroflexota; class Anaerolineae; order Anaerolineales; family E44-bin32; genus MGOM01. The sequence goes on along the minus strand of DATIFK010000046.1, from coordinate 11,134 downwards.
CCATGGCCCGGTAGTCGACGGCCAGCTTGCCGGCCACGCCCAGCGGGCTGCCCAGCTTCAAGGCCACCCGATGGCCCTGGGTCAGCGTTTCGCGCAGATGATCCCGAAACCGGCGGAAGCCGTCGGCTCCCGGCGAGTCTGGCTCCCTCAACCCGGCCCGAGCCGAGACCAGGAACAGTTCTGGTTCGAAGTCGAGGAGGCGTCGCACCTGCGAACGCACGAAGGTCTCCACTTCGCGGCGGGCCGACTCTCCCTCGAGCACATCGTCCTTGTTGACCACGACGACCACCTTCTTGCCCCACTGGCGGATGGTTTCCAGGAAGGCCCGCTCGCTTTCGGTGAACGGCCGGTCGGCGGAGGTGACAAACAGGACCAGGTCGCTGCGAGGGACGAAGTCGCGGGCAATCGCCTCGTGTCGACGCAGGACGGCGTTCGTCCCGGGCGTGTCGACAATGCGCATCTGCTCCAGGAGCTCGGCGGGACACCGAAGAAGCCGCACGTCATCTTGGACAAACTCGGTAGCGCCCAACGGCCCGTGCGCCAGCACGTAGACGCGGTCGGTCGTCGGCGTCGGTCCCTCCGGGAGGAGGGCCTGCCCGAGCAGCGCATTGATCAACGCCGACTTGCCGCTGTTGAACTCGCCGACGACGACCAGCAGGAACAGCTCATCGAGTTGCTGCAAGGCGCGGCGCAAGTGTTCGAGGTCTGCCGGCGCCGCCTCCCAGCTCGACAGGACATCGAGGGTGCGCTGCAGGACCGCCCGCTCCTCGGTCCAGATGCGCTTCTGGTCTTCGTTGAGCACGGCTGCGAAAGTCATCGCCGGTGATTCTACACGGACGGGGCATGCTCGGACCCATCCCCGCCGTCACCTCCGCCCGGTCGGAGGTGGGATGGGGAGTGTCCACCGGAACCTCCCTCCAACAAGGCCGGCCAACCGAATCCCCTGAGCCCACGCGGCGGACGATCGACGTTCCCGTCGGGCCAGTACAGGCGGACCGCGCTCGATAAGGATGAGGCATGCTTAAGGGTCTCCCCCAAGTGGCGGAGATCAGGATTCCCCATTCGTTGGATGCGGACGATGGAGGTTGATTGTAGAGTTACAGACAAGCCCCGCGGGGATCGCCCCGAGGTCGTTGGGCATTTTCGCCCTGGAGGACGGAATGTTCTCAGACATACTGGACAAGATCAAGGAACTACGTGGTGGCAAGCCTATGTCCGATGCCGATCTTACGGCGGAATTGGACAAGAAAGCCGAAGGCAGGGGCTTGAGCTGGAAACGCTCCGTCGTGGATTTCTTGACGCTGCTGGGCATCGACAGCTCACGCGCAAACCGTGATGCCTTGGCGACAGAACTCGGTGTTGCTCAAGCAGGGGAGAGCGGTTCTGCTGCAAGGAATGAGGCCCTGCGGCTGGCCGTGTTCAAGAAGCTCGCGGCCAATGGTGGCAACATCCCCAAGTCACTCTTGGACTAGGCGATGAGATTCCGGCCGCCCGCGTTCGCATGAACACGCGACTTCGCGAAGGCGGAATCGACCTGACGTACGGATTGAGTGTCGAGTCGGTTGTGGCCTGGGCGCCTCTCATCTAGAATACGGAAACCTTGGCCAGGCTTACTGGCGGGTTCGTTCCGGACCGCACAAGCGATGGCCAACAAGGAGCACACATGGCGAAGAAGAGAATGAACCAGACCCAGTTCGTCAACGCCGTAGCCGAGAAGAGCGGACTGACGAAGAAGCAGGCCAAGGCGGCGCTGGATTCGATCAGCGAGATTATGCGTCGCGAGCTCGGGAAGAACGGACCTGGGGAATTCGTCCTCCCGGGGCTTCTCAAGTTGAGTGTCGTCGTCAAGCCTGCCACGCGCGAGCACGAAGGCATCAACCCTTTCACCAAGGAGCCGATGACCTACAAAGCGAAGGCGGCGCGCAAGGTGGTGAAGGTACGCCCGCTGCAGGGGCTTAAGGACGCCGTCTGATCCCTATCCGATCGGCGGACATCTTCGTCAGAAGCTGAGTCGGGCGTCGGCCCGGGCACGGAGCCGCGCTCGGACATTGGGGTTGAGAGACTTCCCATCGGCGCGGGGTCGGGCCTCCTCGCGCCGCCTCTCTTTCCTAGCCTCCCCGAGAAGCGACGATCCGAGCCACCACACCAACCGCCGCCTCCGGCGTTCCTTGGCTTTAGTCAGCAATCGGCGAGGCGACCCCGTTGGACTGGATCCTGCCCACGTCTGCCTGTGCCGAAGCCTGCCCTCGCCTCATCCCGGATCCCCCTTGCCCCTGAAGCGGCCTTCGTTGTAATATGGCGACCGGAGCAGAAACCAGGGCCAGATTCGCCTCAAAGCCCTTCCAGGTTCGCTCTGGTTGCCGTTGACCCTCGATTCGTTCTGAGTGAGTCGCTGGAAACCCCACAGGCCGAAGATGATCAGCCCACGGTAGGCGGAAGACCAGGCAGCGGATGGCCTTCAAAAAGGAAGCCACGCCCGACAATCGAAGCAAGGCCCTGGACTCAGCAAAGAGGCCTGTCTTGAAGAATAGGCGGACTCGTACCTCACCCAGGGAGACGGAAGGGCTCTATCGCCACATCTTCGACGCCGTCACCGAAGGATTGATCCTCGCGGATCTGGTCGATGGGCGGGTGATCGTGGCCAACCCTGCGGCCTGCGCCATGCACGGCTACACGCGGGAGCATTTCGTCGGGCTTCTCCCGGCGTCCTTCATCGATTCCGAAAGCCAGGCCGCCTTTGCGAACTACCTTCGGTCCGTCCAGTCCGGCGCGCAGTCCCACACCCAGGTGGAGCACGTACGCCGGAGCGGTTCGAGCTTTCACGCCGAATGGTGCGGGACTGCCTTCGCCTATCAAGGCCGATTGTGCCTTCTGGGCGCGGTCCGGGACGTCAGCCGGCGCATCCAAGCCGACCAGCGCCTCCGCCAGCGCGTCGAGACGCGGACGCGCGAGCAGTCCGCGCTGCTTGAGATCTCGCACACGCTGGCCTCCTCCCTGGAGCTCCAGCCGGGTGCGATCTTGGAGCAATTGCGGGGGGTTGTCGAGTATACGCACGCCGGGCTCTTCGGGCTGAGCGACTCGACCTTCACCGCCCTGGCCGTCCGCGGACCGGATCCGATGGAACCGTCCCCACCCTTCCAGATTCGCCTGGAGAGACCGGAGACTCTGGCTGTCTTGTTCAACGGCCACCGGCCGATCCGAATCGCCGACCTTGGGAGCGCCGATCCCGCGGCGGGAATGTTCCGCTCCCTCCTGACAGGGGATGCGTCCCAGCTCTTGGAGGGTGTGCGTGCGTGGATGTGGGTTCCCTTGGCCGTCCAAGGCCGGATGATGGGCGGTGTGGCCTTCTCTCACGCCAAGAGGGACTACTTCACCCCTCACCACGCCGCCCTGGCCTTGTCGTTTGCCGACCAGGTCGCCATCACGATGGCCAATGCCGAGCTGTATGAACATGCCCGGTCGCTGGCCGCGCTGCAGGAACGCCAACGCCTGGCGCAGGACCTTCACGATGCCGTCAACCAATCGCTGTTCTCCGCCGCGCTGATCGCCGAAGTCCTGCCGCGGCTGTGGAACCGTGACCCGGCCGAGGCGCAGCAGTCGGTGGAGGACTTGCGCCGGCTGACGCGCGGAGCGTTGGCCGAGATGCGCGCTTTGCTCGCCGAATTGCGGCCCACCGTCCTGACCGACAGCAGCCTGAGCGACCTGCTGCGCCAACTGGCGGACGCCTTCACGGGCCGCACCAACATCCCGGCGAGTCTGACCGCCTCCGATGAATACGCTCTGCCGGCCGCCACCCAGGTAGCGTTCTACCGGATCTGCCAGGAAGCGCTCAACAACGTCGCCAAACACGCCGCCGCCAGCCGTGTGTGGATTAGCCTGGAGTACGCCTCTCGTACGCCACAGCCGTCGGCCTTCCAGGCCGGCGCCGGGGATCTCCATGGGACCGCCGTTCACTCGGTCGAAATGCGGATCCGCGATGACGGAGCAGGTTTCGATCCGGCCCGGCACCTCGCCTCCGGTCACTATGGGTTGGACATGATGGGCGAACGCGCCGAAGCCGCGGGCGCCCGCCTGACGGTGACCAGTTCGCCGGGGCACGGGACCGAAATCTCCGTCCGCTGGCAGGACGTCCCCAACGAGGAGGTCCCTTGATGTCCCCCTCGCGGCGCATCCGTGTACTCGTCGTCGATGACCATGCGATGGTCCGCCGCGGGCTGGCCGCTTTCCTCAAGGCGTTCAACGACCTGGAACTGGCGGGGGAAGCCGGCAGCGGTCAGGCGGCCGTGGACCTGTGCCTCCAACTTCAACCGGACGTGGTCCTCATGGACATGGTGATGCCGGATATGGATGGCGCCGCCGTGACGCGCCTCGTACGCAGCGGGTCTCCATCGATCCAGGTCATTGCGTTGACGAGCTTCTCGGATGAGATCCTGGTCCAAAGCGCCTTGCAGGCCGGAGCCATCGGCTACTTGCTCAAGGATGTGTCGGCCGACGCACTGGCCCAAGCCATCCGCGATGCGCACGCCGGCCGGTCCACCCTTGCTCCCGAAGCGGCCCAGGTGCTGGTTCACGCCGCTTCCCAGGCTCCGCCGCCGGGCCTGGACCTGACGGATCGAGAACGTGACGTGTTGGCCCTGATGGTCGAGGGATTGAACAACACGCAAATCGCTGCGAAGCTGACCGTCAGCCCGTCGACCGTCAAGTCCCACGTCAGCAACATCCTCTCCAAGCTGGGTGTCGCCAGCCGCACCGAAGCCGTGACCCTGGCGCTGCGCAACCGGCTGATCGTCTAGCCCTACGTGTCTCCCCCAAGTGGCGGAGGCCCACACTCCCCGGCCGATGGATGCGGTCCGGGGAGTGCTTGTTGTACGATGAATTCGTGACCCGCGTCTATCTGGCCGATCCGCAACGCGAAGAGCGCACTGCGCTCCGCCACATGCTCCTGGATCTGGGAATGGAGGTGGTGGGGGAAGCGGGCGATTGGCCGACCGCGCTCGCTCAGGCGCCCGTTCATCGCACGGATATGCTGCTGGTCGATTGGGACCTGCTGCCCAGGACGGATCCCACAAAGGCTCTCCAGGACCTCCGGAAAGCCTGCCCGGCAGCCCTGGTGATCGTCCTCATCAGCCATTTGGATGCCCGTCAGCAGGCGGCGCGGTCGGCCGGAGCGGATGCATTCATCAGCAAGGACGAGACTCCCGAGCGCGTGGCCGAACGTCTGCGAACGGCGGCGGCGAGCCTTCCAGTGGGCTAGAGAAAACTGGCAGGCAGAAAGGAGCTGACAAGTCGAGCAAACGACCAGCCCAGCTCAAGAGATCAGGAGGATCATTCTTTGAACAAAGATGTGCTGGAGGGTCAATGGAGGCAAATCCGAGGGGAGGCTAAGGCTTGGTGGGGGAAGCTCACGGATAGCGATCTGGATCGGGCAGCCGGCAAGTTCGACGTCCTCGCCGGCTTGATACAGGAAAAGTACGGCTATACCCGCCAGAAGGCAGCCGAGGCCATCAACGAGCGCGTATCGGAGTACGAGGCAAGGCAGAAAAGGAAGACGGAACCGACTCGCGGCAAGTGATCGGTGCCGCACCGGACACACTTTCTCCCCCAAGAGGGCGGCGGATTCTCCAGAGGAGATCCAGGGCCCCGTCCCATGCAGACAGTTCCCATAGGAGCAGAGAAATGAACATCTTGATTTACCTCATTGTTGCGGCCGTGATCGGCTGGCTGGCGAGTGAGATCATGAAGGACCGAGCCAGCCTGTTGATCAACATCGTCGTGGGCATCGTGGGGGCTTTCGTGGCCGGCTACCTGGTCAGCCCCCTCGTCGGCGTCCCGCCGATCAGCGTTGGCGGTGCTTTCAATGTTTCCACGCTGCTGGTGTCGCTCGTGGGCGCCGTGATCGTGATCTGGGTCGTCCATCTCCTCCGCCGCAGAGTGTAGGCCAGCCAGCTTTCGTCTCGCGTACGGTCCGATCCATTGGGCAGGGGTGCGTCCGAGCACCCCTGCCCGGGGCCTTTCGGCAAGCATCGGCCAAAGGAGGTCACGGTGATCGACAACAGGGTTTCCGAAGTTCGAACGACGCAAAGAGAACCGGAACGGGAACGACGCATCTTCACTTTCAAGGCTACCCAGCTGGTCTGGCTGCTGTTCGGCATCCTCGAAGCGCTGATCGCGCTGCGCATCGGGTTGAAACTGATCGCGGCCAACCCCGATAGCCCGATCGCCGCCTTCGTCTATAGCTTCACCAGCCTGTTCCTGCTTCCGTTCCAAGGATTGGTGGGCACACCGCAGGCAGGTGGCATGGTGCTGGAAATCTCCTCCGTGATCGCGATGGCGGTGTATGCCTTGGTCGCATGGGCGCTGGAACGAATCATCTGGGTGATCTTCTACCGCCCACGCGGACCCGTGGATACACGGACTACCACCACCATGTAGGGCACGCAAACACAGGAGGGCAGCGCAATGGTCCGTCGGGCTCAAGACAAGGCAGATGTGAGGCGGCCGGCTCTTTCCATGAATCCCGTGCAGTTGAGATGGCTGATCGGATTACTTGTGCTCACCCAGGCCGACCGATGGCAGGCCGCCGTCTACGCGCCGGCCCAGGCGCCTGGCCGCCGGACGGCTGCGAAGACCATGGGGTCAGCTTGAAGCGCCTCACAGCGAGCCGCGATGAGGGATCATTACATTCAGGACATTCAGGAGGATGGGAGTTGACAAACATGGATGACGCTATCGAGCAACGCACGGACAAGTTCTCGGGCCCAAGGAACATCCTTATCGGGCTTGTGGTCGGCGGCCTGGCCGGTGCGGCGGCAATGCTGCTGTTCGCCCCCCAATCCGGAACCCGGACCCGCGCTCAGATCCGGCGCACGGGCATCCAACTACGCGATCGGACGACCGCCTCTGTGAAGGAGGCGATGGCGCAGGTGCGCCTCGGCGCCGACGAGGTCAAGGCAGGCGTTCGTGAGAAAGCCGGCGAACTGAAGCAGCGCGGGCAGGACAAGCTCGTGGAACAATTGGACCGCGCCTCCGCCGCCCTCGATGCCGGGAAGAAGGCGGTCAAGGCCGCCTGAGGTCACGGGATACGCGTCCGTTAAGGCGACTGCCGAGGGTCGCTGCCATCGCGCACGGGCCGTTGGATCCTCGCTCTAGTTGCCCCCGCCGTCATACTCATCGTCTTGCACCTCCTTGGGGTGGTGTAGGCCCGGTGGGCTGGGCCTGTCGAGGCGGATGAAGTTGTCATCCTGCCAGACGCAAAGTACATGCCGCCCGGGCAATGCCCCGGGTGGCTTGGCTTGTCGGGACCGGCATACTTATGCGGCCAAAACCCCGATGCAGACTGGGGGTGCTAACGTGAACGTGCCCCCTGAGAGCACTGAGGGAGTAGCTTAGGCATGGCGCTCCAGCCAGGTCCACAACCGTATCCTTGGACCTTTCGGCGCGTCATGTGGGCGACTCTCGTCGTGGTTCTTGTCGCCCTCAGCTTCTGGCTCCTCTATCGCTTTAGCCAGGTCGTCTTCATCATGTTCATCGCCATCGTGATGGGCACGGTGATCAGGCCAGCTGTGGGCTGGTTGCATCGGCGCGGGCTTTCCCAGAAGGCGGGAGCCATCCTTGTGTACCTCGTGCTGCTCGCCCTGCTCATCGGCTTTGTGCTGCTGCTCTTCCCGTTGCTCGTTGAGCAGGGGACAACGATCGCAGCCGCCGCCCCGGGTTACTACCAGGGCCTGCGTGAGTGGATGGTCAGCCAACCCAATCCACTGATGTTGCGCCTGGGTGAGTTCCTCCCGGCGACACCCACGGGCCTGGGGCCGGTACAGCAGACCGGACAGCAAATCCTGGCCTCGGCCGAGCAGGCGTTGGGTTACGTGGCATTGGCGGCCAGGGTCGTCCTTGTCGCCACCGTGATTCTTCTCCTGGCCTTTCACTGGACGATCGATGGGCCGCGCATCATTCAGTCACTCCTCCAGCTGGTTCCAAGAGGCCAGCGCGAGGGCGTGAGCGATTTGATCTCGGCCATGGAAACCAAGGTCGGTTCCTACGTTGCCGGACAGGGGGTCCTTTGCCTAGTCGTCGGCATCATGGCGCTGTTCGCCTATCTGCTCATCGGCTTGCCCAATGCCCTCGTGCTGGCGATCGTAGCGGGCGTGCTGGAGGCGGTACCGATGATTGGGCCTCTGCTTGGCGCCATTCCTGCGGCCCTCGTTGCCTTGTCCATCGCGCCTTCCACGTTGGTCTGGGTGGTCGTCGCCACGCTTGCCATTCAGCAGATCGAGAACGGCTTACTGGTGCCGCGCGTCATGCGCAAGGCGGTGGGGGTCAATCCGTTCGTCTCCCTGCTGGCGATCTTCGCCTTCAGCTCATGGCTTGGCCCAGGCGGCGTGCTGATGGCGATTCCCATGGCGGCCATTCTTCAACTCCTGTTCGATCGTTTCGTCTTTCATCCAGCCGCGCTGGAGCGGGAGGTCCCGGCCGGTCGCGATCATGCCAGCCGGCTGCGCTATGAAGCGCACGCCCTTGCCCAGGACCTTCGCAAGCAGGCGCGGCTCAAGAAGGAAGGCTCGGACCTGAGGGTCGGGCAGATCGATCAGGTGATGGATGAGATGGAGACCCTTGCCACCGACCTCGATGCGCTATTGGCACAGGCCCTCCCTCCAGGTGCACCATGACGAAGCAACTGGTGGGATTCGCTACGGCGGTGATGACCACGTTGCTGGCGCTGGTGGTGCTGTGGCAGTTCCGTACGGTCGTCAGCTATTTCCTGATCTCGCTCGCGCTTGCAGGAGCGCTGCGCCCTTTGGCGAACCGCCTGGTCGAGCGAGGCTTCGTGGTGCGGTTGGCGTGGATTCTCCTGTACCTGGCGGTCCTGGTCGGTTTCGGCTACCTGCTGATCCAAACCGGTGTGGCTGCGATCAAAGAGATCCAGCAGTTGTCTCACACGCTGTCGGTGCAGGACGAATGGAGTCTGCCGACATGGTTGCATGGCAGCCCGTTCCAACAGGCCGTGATTGCCCGGCTGCCACCGCCGAGCATGCTCTTCGAAGCCGCCGTCGGCGACCAGGGGCAGCTCGTGCTGCCGGCCGTCCTCGGCTTCACACAGGGCATGGGCGTCGTCGTGAGCGGCGTCTTCGTCATACTTCTCTTGAGCATCTATTGGAGCCTGAGTCAGATTCACTTTGAACGACTCTGGCTTTCGCTGCTTTCACCTGGCCAGCGCAAACAGGCGCGTGATATTTGGCGGACCGTCGAGGCCGACATCGGCGCCTACGTGCGCGGCGAGGGAATCCAAAGTATCCTGGCCGGACTGCTGTTGGGCGTTGGTTACTGGCTGCTCGGGTCCCCCTACCCCTGGTTCTTGGCGCTGGCCGGCGCCCTGGCATGCCTGGTGCCCGTTGTCGGCGTAGCCCTGGCGGTCCTTCCCGTGTTGTTGGTGGGGCTGCTGACCGGCGTCCAGCTGAGCCTGGTTACGACTGCCTATGCGCTGGTCGTCTTGACGGCCCTGGGAGTATGGGTCAAGCCGCGCCTCTTCAGCCGCAGATGGGACAATCCCATTCTCACCGTAGTTCTGCTGATTGCCTTGGCAGACGCCTTTGGCGTTGTCGGCATCATCGTGGCGCCGCCGTTTTCAGTTGTATGCCAGATCCTGTGGAGCCGCCTGGTCAGCCACCGAACCGTTGCCGGGGCCGCGGCCCAGGTGTCAGATCTCAGAACGCGGCTGGAACGCGTTGGGGCCACCATAAGGGCCATGGATGAACGGGGTCTGCCTGTAGCCGCCAGCAGCCTGGAGCGGCTTACCCGCCTGATGGAGGAAGCCGAACCCGTTCTGCAAGCCTTTCTGCCTGCCGCCCTGCTTGCAGAGCCTTCCGGCCCATTCCGCTCGCCCCAGCCTGTCCTTCCTGAAGGTGGGCCGCCCGTTCTCCAGAACCCCCAGCCAGCGGACGACAACCTTAACCGGAATGGCTAGACCCATAGCCCAGCTTTGGCAGCAGACGATCCGCCGCGCGCACCGGCTCGATGAACGCACACACGGCTGGTTGGGGATGTTGGCGGATGCCGTCGGGCAAGCCCTGAATCCCAACTCGTCGATCACGGCCGCGGCGATGGCCTACTTTGCTGTCTTTTCCCTCTTCCCGCTCGCCCTCCTGAGCATCGCCATTGCCAGCTTCAGTCTTGGCTCGCTGGTGGACCAGCACATCATCATCCAAAGGCTGGAGTTTGTAACGCCTGCGCTGGGCCAGTTGTTGGGCAAGAACATTGACGAAATCGTCCGGGCGCGCGGACCGGTCACGGTCGTCGCTCTCGTGGGCCTCATCTGGTCTGCCTCGACCATCCTGTACATGCTGACCGGCACCCTGAGCAGCATTTGGGGCATTGAACGACGTCGTCCTGTCTGGAAGCGGCGGGGCGTGGCCATCCTCCTAGTCCTGGTCTTCGTGGGCCCGATCCTCTTCCTGGGTTCGTTCGCCGGCAGCCTGATGGCCAACTTCCTGACCTGGCTGCCCGACCCAATCACTTGGATCGTAGGCGGAGCCGGTTTCGTGCTGGCTATCGTGCTCGATGTTGCCTTGTTCATGGTGCTCTACCTGATGCTCCCGCATGCCGCCTCCAGCTGGCGCGAGATTCTGCCCGGCGCGATGGGAGCCGGTATCCTCTGGGAGCTGGCCAAGCGAGCGTTCCTTTTCCTTGTTTCCACGTATGTTTCCGTAACGAACCTGGTCTATGGCTCCGTGGCCGCCATTGTCGCCATCCTGACATGGGCGTACCTGAGCGGCCTCATCTTTCTCTTTGGCGCCTACCTGAGCGTCTCCTATTGCCGGCACAGGAAGCAGCAGGAAGCGGCAGGCCAACCATGACTGCCCCTGCGCGCCCGCCCTAGGGGCCAGACCGGGTTTCGCCGGTTCCTCGCCGTCCAATGAAAAACATGCCATCGCGCCGATCAGCAAACTCAAGACGAGATCTCGCCCTCCGTGCGTGACGGATCTTCAATGCCGGCTCGGGCCGCCCCGAAGAATCGCCTCAGCAGCTTGCCGCGATCCTTTCCGAGATGCAGGACCATCACATCCTGCCCGAAGTCTACATCGTGCGTCCGGACAGCCAACTCGAAAGGGTCGTAGAGATTGCCCTCAAGACGGGACTT
>DATIFK010000045.1:0-5399 GCA_035455265.1 Anaerolineales bacterium | reverse complement strand
AGTGAATCGGCGGTCGCAGAGCGGTCGTTGGACAGTGTCCGGTGATGGTGGCCCGAGCCGGCGATTGGCATCGGTGATCGTCATTGGTAATTGGAGATTGGGGATTTGTGATGGCTGTTGGCTGGTAGCTGGTCGCTGGCGGCTGGTGGCTGGAAGCTGAGTCCGGGAATGGCGCTTGCTATCCGAGGCGGGCCCTCGTGAAGACTCTATCTGTCCTCCTGCTCTCCGTTCTGATGACGTCGTGCGCCGCGCTGCCGGCGACACCCAACCCGGGCGAGCTCGCCACCCGGGTGGCGGCCACGCTGGCGGCCTACTCGCCTCAGGCGCCCACGGCGCCGCCGATCGCCCCCAGCGACACCGCGGCACCACCGGCCACCATCTCAGCGACCGCGCCTCTGCCGACCGAGACGCCTACGGCGACGTCCACCCCGACGGCGACGCTGACGCCGACCATTGTGGCGGGAGACCCGCGCACGACGCTAGGCGACCCGGTCTGGCGTGATCGCTTCACTCGCAGCGACAACTGGACGCTCGGGGAGGACGGCTTCACCGACGCCGAGATCGACGACGGGCGGTTGGTTCTCACCGGATTGTCTTCCAGCGATGGTTGGCGACTGACGTGGCCGGAGGTCAAGGATTTCTACCTGGAAGCCAGCTTCCGCACCGGCACCTGCAGCGGCAACGACCATTACGGGCTGATGTTCCGCGTTCCCGACCGCCATGCGGCGGACGAAGGCTACCTGCTCGGCCTCACGTGCGACGGCCGCTTCTGGCTCCGCCATTGGGACGGCGACAACATGGACACCATCGTCCCGCTGACGGCCAACGCCGCCATCGTTCAGGGCAGCGACAAGACCAACCGCTTGGGAGTATGGGCCGACGGCGAGACGCTGCGGCTCTACGCCAACGGCAAGCTCCTCGACGAGGTCACCGACGATTCCCTGACCGACAAGGGCGCCTACGGCGTGTTCGTCGGGGCCCGCAAGACGGACGAGTTCAAGGTTTACATCAGCGAGATCGCCTACTGGGACCTGCCCTGAGGCGCTGCACCTGCCGCGCTTGACAACGGACGCCCAACGGCGTCCGTTGCGATTCCCATGGATTCCCACGCCAAGAGTGTGCAGCCGCAAGCCTGTTGCGCGCATAGAACATCTGTGCTATACTGGTTTCATGGCTCCCCCTGGCCATCCGGCGGCTGCCGGCGATCCGATGCGCTGGGAGATGGATGACGGGCCCGGCGCACGCAATGCCGCGGGGGCAGGTTCCGCCCCGCCCTGCGGCGTCGGACCCCTTCGCGCCCGCAACGGCCGCGAGTCGTGGGTCACCGACGCAAAGGGACGCGACCTCCCCATCTATCAGGCAGCCGGCCCGGGGGGCCGCCGCTTCCCGCTCCTCAAGTCCATGCTGACCACGGCCTGCGAGCGGGACTGCCTCTATTGCGCCTTTCGCGCCGGGCGGCCGATGCGCCGGGCGACCTTCAAGCCCGAGGAAATGGCGCGGGCCTTCGATGACATGCAGCGCGCCGGCCTGGTGCAGGGGCTGTTCCTCTCCACGGGGATCTTTGCCGGCGGGGCCAACACCCAGAACGAACTCTTGGACACTGCGGAGATCCTGCGAAGGAAGCTGGGCTTCCGCGGCTACCTGCATCTGAAAATCATGCCCGGCGCCGAGCGCGGCCAGGTGGAACGCGCCATGCGGCTGGCTAGCCGCGTCTCGATCAACCTCGAGGCGCCGACTCCGGAGCGTCTGAATCGCCTCGCCCCGAACAAGGACTTCAGCGGCGAACTCTTCCAGCCGCTGCAGTGGATGGAGGCCATTCGCCGGTCGAATCCCGAATCCGGTCGTTGGGCCTCCAGCGCGACCCAGTTCGTCGTCGGGGCTGCCGGCGAATCGGATGTGGAGCTGCTGACCACGACCGCCCTCCTCTACCGCCGGGCCGGCCTGACCCGAGCGTTCTTCTCTGCGTTCGACCCGCTGCCGGACACTCCGCTCGAGAACCTGCCGGCTGAGAGCCCGCGCCGGGAGCATCGCTTGTATCAGGCGTCCTATCTGCTTCGGGACTACGGCTTCGACCTGGAGGAGCTGCCGTTCCAGGGGGATGGCCGCCTGCCCCTCGACCGCGACCCCAAGCTCGCCTACGCCGAAGGGGCGCTCGCCGATACTCCCATAGAGGTCAACTGCGCCGCGCCCGAGGAGCTGCGCCGCATTCCCGGGATCGGGCCGCGCAGCGTGGAGAAGATCGTCGCCGCCCGGCAAGTTCGGCGGTTGCGCGACCTCGAGCAGCTGGGGCGCCTGGGCATCTCCGTCGGCCGCGCCGCTCCATTCGTGTTGCTGGATGGCCGCCGGCCGGCCTATCAAACCCGGATGTTCACACCGGCGACAGATGTGTGAGAATCATGAGGCCCCTCACGGGAGCTGATTCGTCGGCGCTCACTGGTGCCGGTTCCATGAGCTGGGACTCCTCGGAGCCCAGACCCAGGAGGAGACGATGGACAAGGCAGTGCTCGAGACAGTCGAAACCTCGCTGAATGAGCGACGGGACAACTTGCGCCGCTGGCTGGAGGAAGCACCGGCGGAGACCAGAACCACCGCCGTGGGACCCGCCGGCGACGAGGCGCTCCAGCAGCGGCTGGAGGCGATCGACGACTCCGTGGCCCGGGCGCAGGCGGGCGAACTGGGCCTGTGCACCGTCTGCCACGACTACGTCGACAGCCGACGCCTGCTGGTCGATTACACCGCCGACGTCTGCATCGATCACCTGTCCGCGGAGGAGGCCTCCGGCCTGGAGCGCGAGCTCGTGCTGGCCCAGGCGGTGCAGAAGGGAATGCTGCCGAGCGATGTCCCCGAGGTGGAGGGGCTGGACCTGGCGGCGTTCACACGCCCCGCCCAGATCATCGGGGGAGACTACTTCGACTTCCTTTCCTTCGAAGGCGGCGAAGATGGGCTGGCGCTGGGCGACGTGGCCGGCCACGGCGTTTCGGCCAGTTTGCACATGGCCGGCATCCAGGCCCTGGCACGGGCCCTGGTACCCACACGTCGATCTCCGGCCGAGGCGGTGGCCCAGATCCATCGGCTGTTCTGCCACAACTCGCGCTATACCACGTTCGTGACGCTCTTCCTGGCGGCTTGGTCCCCGGCCGATCGAGTCTTGACGTACTGCAACGCCGGCCACAATCCGCCGTTCGTCGCCCGCGTGGATGGAGCGAGCGCGCCGCGACTCCAATGGCTGGCACCGACGGGCGCCGCCGTGGGCCTCGTGGAAACGGGTGTCTACCGGGACGGACGCGTGTCGCTGAAGCCCGGGGACGCTCTGGTGCTCTATACCGACGGCGTTGTCGAAGCCGCCAACGCGCTCGGCGAGATGTTTGGAGCCGATCGCCTGGCGCAGGTAGTTGCCTCTCTGGGCCGCGCGCCTGCCCGCGAGATCGTGCAGGCGGCAATGCACAGCCTGGAGCATTTTGCCGGCGGGCAACCGCTGGCCGATGATGTGACACTGGTCGTGGCGAGAGTGAGCTGACGATCGGTCGTCCGGCGTCAGGGGCCAGTCGTCAGTCGTCAGTCCGGCCGGGGTCACAGCCCCCTGTACATGCGTGACCGGCGATGGAAGCTCTAGGGGAAGAGCTCCTCGCCCTGCTTCCGTCGGGGCGGATGGGTCGCCAGAATCGCAAGGGCGACTCCCACGGCATACAACAGGGGCAGAAGCCAGAAACCGAAGTCGAGCGGACCGAGGGTCAACGCTATCCCTGCCGCCAGGATTCCCAGGTCGAGGCCGCCCACGATCAGATAGCCGATGGCCGTGGCGCGTCGCCGGGCCAGCGGCAGCGTCCGCCACACGGGCCCGATCAGCATCACGATTCCGAGCGGAGGCGCGGCGATGATCGACAGCAGCCACAACGTCGCCCAACCGTAGGGAAAGTCCGCCGGCCCGACCGCCAGGTCCCCCGCCAGAAGCGTGACGGCCAGGGCTAAGGTCACGCCCAGGCATACCCATAGCCCGACGTGGTAGACCGCGAGCCTGCGTTGGAGGACAGCTTCCATTGGGAACCTCCTACTCGGGTGGCCTGGCCAGCAAGGCCCGGATGCGGCGGCGCACGTCGGGCCGCTGGAAGACGCTGATGTTGCGTTCGGTGAAGGCTTGGAGCAGGGACAATCCGGACGCCGTCAGGCGATAGTAGCGCCGGGGAGGGCCGTTGGGGGACGGCCGGCTATCACCCTCAATCAGGCCCAGGTGTTCGAAACGGTTCGCCGCCCGGTAGATGCTGTTCTCGTCGGCCGTCAGGCTGCCGCCGCTGGCAGCCTCCACCAAGCCCCCGAGTTCGAGGGCGTAGGCCGGCCGCTCGTGGAGAACGAGCAACATCCAGAAGCTCAAGAGCCCCTTCTTGTAGTTCGTCTCCCAGGTCAGCAGCAGGTCGTCGGTCGGCATGGCCATCGGCGCGGGTACTATACCGATAGTAGTATACCAAAGGATCACTTCCGGGTCAAGCTGCGGAGCAAGGTCACTTGCCGTCGGCCAGCGTCCGCCCTAGGCTGGGAGCGCCAGTCGGGAGAAGCTCATGCCGGCGGTGGCGACGATCGACTTTCATATCACGTCCGAGTGCAACCAGGAGTGCCCCTATTGCTGGGGGCCCCAGGGCTTCGCCACCCCGATCTCCACACGGGCCGCCCAGCGCATCCTCCGGCGGATTGCCACCCTCGGCATCCGCCGCATCGTCTTCACCGGCGGTGATCCCGCCTTGCGCCCGGACTTGCCCGACCTCGTTCAGCGGGCCAAGCGCCTCGGCCTCGAGGTCGCTTTGTCGACGTCGGGAGATGCGCTGACACCGGCATTGCTTCGCCGTGTGGCGCCTATGCTCGATCTCATTTCGCTTCCACTCGACGGCGCGACCGAGGCGGTTTCGCGACGCACGAAACAGCCGGGGCATCGCCAGGCCGTCTGGCGCGCGCTCCGGCGACTCACCCGCTACCCAGCGGTTGACGTGAAGGTCGCCAGCGCGGTGACGCGCCACAACCTATCGCAGATCCCGCGCATGATCGCCCAGGTCGAGGCCTTCGCCCGCGGCGCGCCCAACCGGGTCTTCTACAACGTCTTTCAGGCGTTCCCGCGGGCCATGGTGGACCGTGATTGGGGTTCCCTGCTGGTGACGAACGCGGAATTCGACCGCCTGCGGCGTCGTGTGATGGCGCAACCGCACGCCATCCCGATTCATTGGCTCGACCACACGACGCTGGACCGGCTCTACGTCATGATCCTGCCCGACGGCAGCCTGACCGTTCCCTCCGGCGCCGACTACTTGTCGTTCGGTCCGTTCCTCGACATCCCCAACCTGGATGCCGCCCTGAGGGCCTCCCCCTTCGACATCGTCAAGCACACGCGGCACGCCCGAGGGTGGTCGAAGCGC
>DATIFK010000044.1:0-3247 GCA_035455265.1 Anaerolineales bacterium | reverse complement strand
GCCCTGCTGAAGGGTCTGGGATCTGGAACTGAGGGTTAAGGTATGGCGGATTACGGCAAGCAGGAAGTCACCAGGGAACAGCTCATCTACGCCGAGTGGCTCAGTTGGGGCATGATGGCCGGTTTTGCCCTCTTGGTTCTGGCCTTCGCCGCTTACGTGTTCGGTGTGTTCGAACCCTACATTTCGGTGCACGATCTTCCCAGGTACTGGGTCATGCCCGCCAAGGAATTCCTGCATGAGGCCAACGTTCCCCACGGCTGGGGCTGGCTGGAGCTGGTCGGCAAGGGCGATTTCATGAATTTCATCGGTATTGCCTTTCTGGCGGCGGTCAGCGCCATCTGTTACATCCGCCTCGTGCCGATCCTGTTCGCCAACAAGGACACGATCTACGGCTGGATCGCCATCGTCGAGATCGTTATCCTCACCCTGTCGGCCTCGGGCATCCTCGCCGTGGGCCATTGACCAGAGGACATACCCATGAGCACCCAGCTCTCGCCCCTCGGCCGGTTCGAGAAAATTCTCGTCGCGACGGATACCTCGGAGTTCTCCGCGGGCGCGCTTCGGGTCGGTATGGCCCTCGTGAAGAAATGCGGCGCGAAGCTCGTCATCATGACGATGGTAAAGACCAATCCGGAATACGAGTCGATTGCCCCCGGACTCGAACGCCAAGCCGAGGTAGCTGCCCGGGAATATCTCGACAAGGCGATCGAGGCCGCCCGGGCCCAGGGAATTGATGTCGATACGCTAGTCCGTCGCGGCGACCGGCCGGATGTCGAGATCGTTAGCGCCGCGGAGGACCTCAACGCCGATCTCATCGTCATGGGGCGGCGCGGCCGCCGCGGCCTTGCCCGGTTCATGGTCGGAGATGCCGTGGTCAAGGTCATCGGCCATGCCCATTGCAGCGTGCTCGTCGTGCCAAAGGCCGCCGGGATGTGGCAGAAGCGCATCCTCGTCGCCACCGACGGCTCGCGTTACTCCGACGCCGCGGCCACCTCCGCCGCCAAGGTCGCGAAAGTGTGCGGCCTGCCCGTCACCGTGGTTTCCGCCACCGCGCCCTCGCACAGCGAGGCCCGCGTGAAGGAGGCCCACGAGGCCGTCGCCCGCCTGGCGAAATTCTTCGCCGATGACGGGGTGAGCGTCGATACCCGTGTACCCCATGGCCGGCCGGATGAGGCCGTCGTCGCCACCGCCCGCGAGGTGGGCGCCGATGTCATCGTCACCGGCACACATGGGCGCACCGGCTTGCAGAAACTGCTCATGGGTTCCGTCGTCGAGCGCATTATCGGCCAAGCGGAGTGCCCGATCCTGGTCGTCAAGGCATCCTAAGCCTGCATCCTGGGCGGCTCGCAGCCCGCGCCTGCTGGCTCTGGAAACGGAGTCACGCTTCCCGACACGGCATCCTCGCGCTCAACCGGTGATTGCGACCGTGCGGCCATCTACCCGGTCTGCCGCAATCACGTACAATACGCCCATGCAAGCCACGAACTTCAAGGCAGCCTGGGCCGCGGGGGCGGACTGGCGCAGCATCGCCGAGCAGTGCCTGGTGAAACTGGGTTCCGGAACGGAGTCCGCCCGCCTCGGCTTGGTGTATATCACCGAGCCCCTGGCGCCTCATCTCGACAGACTGCTTGCACGCCTGCGCATCGGCACCGGCGTGCGCGACTGGGTCGGAACCGTCGGCAGCGGCATCTGCGGCACCGGCATAGAAATCTACGATGAACCGGCCGCCGCAATCATGCTGGCGACACTGCCGCGGGACAGCTTCCGCCTCATACCGGCCGGTCTCGATGCCCTGGTGGAGATGCTCAAGGCCAATCGGGACTGGATCAGCGCTCATCAGGCGCGCTTCGGGATCGTCCACGGCGACCCGCGCAACGGCCACATCCCGCAGATCATCGAATCGCTGTCGCTGGAGCTCGATCCCGGCTTCCTAGTCGGCGGCCTCTCATCGGCCGGCGCCGGGGAGCATCAGATCCAGATCGCCGGTGACCGCTACGAGAACGGTCTCTCGGGAGTGCTGTTCTCCGCTGAGATTCCGGTCATCAGCGGGCTGACCCAGGGTTGTACCCCGCTCGGGACGAAACACGCGATCAGCCGGTGCCAGCGCAATATCCTGGTCGAGCTCGACGGGCGGCCGGCGCTCGATGTCTTCTGCGAGGATATCGGGGAGGTGCTTTCCCGTGACCTGTCACGGGTGGCCGGCTATATCTTCGCGGGACTGCCCGTGCCCGGCTCGGACACCGGCGATTACCTGGTGCGCAATCTGATCGGGATCGACCCCGAACAGAAGCTCGTCGCGATCGGCGATCTGGTGGAGGAGGGCGATCCCATCATGTTCTGCCGCCGTGACGGCGAGAGCGCCCGCGAGGACATGCGGCGCATGTTGCGCGATCTGGGCAAACGCTCACGGGGTTCCATCCGGGGCGGGGTGTATTACACCTGCCTGGGACGCGGGCGCTACCAGTTCGGCGAGAACTCGGAGGAATTGCGGATGATTCAGGCGCAGTTGGGCGACTTCCCGCTGGTCGGATTCTTCGCCAACGGCGAGATCTCGCATAACCGCCTGTATGGCTATACGGGTGTGTTGACTCTGTTTCTCTGACAGCGTGCGTGCCCCGATTCGTGCCTGCCCCGTACACCGAACCCTGCATTTTCAATGAGTCTCCCCAATAAGGGCGCATTCCGCCGCCGTTATCGGGTAGCGGGGATGGGGGTTCTCATCTTCGCCGGCCTGCTGTTCATCCCTGCCGCGAGGGCGGAGGCGCCGGGCGAGGAGGCGACCCGTCACTGGGTGATCGAGCGCTTGCGCGCGTCGCTCGCCTCGCCCCTCGAGCTGGATGTCATCGCCTCGATGCTCTTTGGGTTGACCAACGCCAGGGACGTGGCCGAACAACCCGATTCCCGTCGGGTGCTCGGCGAGCTTTCGACGCGGGTGCGATCGCTCGACCCGGAAACGCTGGGCTGTGACGAGGTGGTCAACCTGCATGTGATTGCCGGTTTTCTCGTCATGGCCGGGATGAAACCCGAGGCGGCGGGGCTCAGCGGCCGGGTTCAGGGCTGCCTCGATGAGCTCAATACCTTCGACAAGGCCTCGGCGCTGTTCGCCCTATGCCACTTCGGCGACCCAGTACCCCGGGAACGGCTCGTCCGGGCCATGGATTCGATCGAGGCATCGCAGCTCCCAGATGGCAGTTTCGGTACCGGCTACGGCTTACCCCACTTCTACACCACCACGCATGGCCTCTTC
>DATIFK010000043.1:0-41467 GCA_035455265.1 Anaerolineales bacterium | reverse complement strand
CTCGATGGCTGACGCTGTTCGAACCGGCTGGCTTCGCCGGCGCGCCCTGCGCCTCTCGCCCGTGGCGCGCGCCTCGCTCCTGATCGCCGCCCTGTTCGCCGTCGATAAGCCGCTCGATCTCTTCCGTCAGATTCTGATCGGCCGCCAGTTCGGCGTAGGCGCCGAGCTGGACGCGTTCAACGCCGCCAACAACTTGCCCGATCTGTTGCGGGCCTTGATCACGGGCGGCGCGCTGTCGTTGGCGCTGATCCCGGTGCTGTCGGAGGTCCTGCAGCGGGACGGACGGCCGGCCTCATGGTTGCTCTTCAGCCGTGTCGCCAATCTGGCCTTCGCCGTCACGGCCGTCTTGACCGTCCTCGTCGCCGTTTTCGCCGAGACGATCGTCTCGGCGCCCTGGGGCATCGCGCCTGGCTTCTCCCCCGAGAATCGCCGACTTGTGGCTGACCTGATGCGCCTGAATCTGCTGGCGCTGCTGTTGTTCTCGGTGAGCGGGCTGCTCACCTCGGGGCTGCAAGCCCACCAGCACTTCTTCCTCCCGGCGCTGGCGCCGGTCGTCTACGATCTCGGCCAGATCGCCGGGGCACTCATCCTGGCGCCCGCGGCCGGCCTGACGATCGCCGGCGTCCGGCTCCCCGCCTTCGGACTGGGCGTCCACGGCCTGGTCTATGGGGTGATCGTCGGCGCGGCGCTGCACCTCGCCGTTCAGCTGCCCGGCTTGCCCCGCTTCGCCTTCCGCTGGTCGCCTGTGGTGCACTGGCGCGACCCCGGCGTGCTCCAGGTCGTGGCGCTCATGGGCCCGCGACTGGTAACGATCGGCGTCTTCCAGCTCATGTTCGTGATGCAAGACAACCTGGCCTCCCGGCTGGAAGCGGGCGCGGTGACCGCCTTGACGTACGGATGGCTGATCATGCAGTTTCCCGAAACCCTGATCGGGACGGCGTTGGGGACGGCGATGCTGCCGACGTTGTCGGAGCAGTTCGGGAGGGGAGACGAAGCCGCTTTCTCGGCGAGCGTCACGCGCGCATTGCGCGTGTTGTTGGCCCTGACCCTGCCGGCCGGCGCGTTGGTGGCGGTGACCGTCCAGCCGTTGGTGGCGGCGGCGTTCGCTTTCGGCGAGGCCGGCACCACGCTGGTAACGGTGGCCACGCGCGGCTTCCTCATTGGCCTGGTGGGCCATGCCTGGCTGGAAGTCTTGGCCCGCGCCTGGTTCGCCCGCCTGCGCGCCCGCCCACCGCTCGTGGCGCGCTTGATCAACGTCGCCATCTTCCTCGGGCTCGGATTGGCCCTCTTCCGCCCGATGGGGGCGTTCGGCATCGCCCTCGCCAACAGTCTCGGTTTCACCGCCGAGGCCGGCGTGCTGTACCTTACGCTTCGCCGCGTGCTGCCTTCGAT
Organism: Anaerolineales bacterium; assembly: GCA_035455265.1. Taxonomy (GTDB): domain Bacteria; phylum Chloroflexota; class Anaerolineae; order Anaerolineales; family E44-bin32; genus MGOM01. The sequence goes on along the minus strand of DATIFK010000043.1, from coordinate 40,075 downwards.
CGACCGCTCGTGGTCGACCTTGCCGCGCGCCGCGGTGGCCTCGATCCTTGCGGGCGGTCTGGCCTATGCCGCGATCGCCTGGCTGCCCTTGGGGCCGATGGCGGCAGCGTTCATCGGCGCCGTGCTTGGGGCGGGCGCCGGGGCGCTGTTCCTCCTGCCCGAGATCCGCGACCTGGCCAGGCTTTAGTTGCCAGTTGTCAGTGGTCAGTTGTCAGTCGTCAGTCGTCAGTGAGCAGGGGGCTAGTCGCCCTGAGCGTAGCGAGGGCTGAGGCTGAGCGTGGTCGAAGACCGAAGCCCGAGCGAAGTCGAAGGGCGCAAGAGATAGCCCGATCGCGGCGAACGCCCTTCAACTTCGGCGGCAGTATCGCGTACCGCAGCCTGGGGAGTAGCGCCGCCTTCGTTCAGGGCGACTGTTGAGCGCCACAGGGAGCCTTCCCTTGTCAGTCGCCCTGAGTGGAGTGATCAGTTGTCAATCATCGCTCAGGCTGAGAGCAACATGCGCGGCCGGGAGGGAACCCGGCCGCGCATCGTCTTGACTGACGACTGACAACTGACGACTGACTACTCCTTTTCGTACGGCACGCCGTCGGCGGCCGGCATTTGCCCGCGCCCGACGACTCCCGCCAGGACAATCATCGTCGCGATATAGGGGGCCATCAACAGGAACTGCGACGGAATCTGAACCCCCAGGATGGCTATCTTGGAAGCCAGCGAATCGGCGAAGCCGAACAACAGTCCGGCGCCAAAAGACCCAAACGGCGTCCAGTTGCCGAAGATCATCGCCGCCAGGCTGATGAAGCCTCGTCCGGCGGTCATGACTTCGTCGAAGCGGCCCACCGAACCCAGGGTGAAGTACCCGCCGGCGAACCCCGCCATGATCCCGCCCAGCATCACCGACATGTAGCGCGTCCGGAAGACGTCGATGCCGAGCGTGTCGGCCGCCTTGGGATGCTCTCCGACCGATCGCAGCCGCAGGCCCCAGCGCGTGTAGAACAGGCCCACGTGGATGAGCACCAGGAACAGGAACATGGCGTAGACGAACATCGTATTGTTGAACAGGATCGGCCCGAGGAGGGGAATGCGCGACAAACCCGGCACCGGCCAGGGGGCGAAGATCCCGGGGTTGTTCAGCTCCTCGTGCACCTGCAAGAACTTGGCCGAGATATACGACGTCAGGCCCGTGGCAAAGATGTTGATGACCGTCCCCGAGATGATCTGGTTGGTTTTGTACTTGATCGAGAGAACGCCGTGGACAAGCGACAGCAGCCAGCCGGCCAGGACGGCGGCCAGCAGGCCGAGCCACAGGCTGTGAGTCACACTGCCTACCAGCGAGCCGACCATCGCCCCGGTGAGCATCATGCCTTCGATGGCGATGTTGACGACACCGGCGCGTTCGCACAGAACGCCGGACAGGGCCCCCAGAGTCAAGGGCACGGCTCGCGACAGGCTCGTCGCCAGCAAGCCGGCGAGATTGAGCGACTTGCCGGCAGCGGCCCATACCAGGAAGCCGAAGATGAACAAGCCGGCGACCAGCCCCAGAACCCGGTTCGTCCACCGCCCGAAGCCGCGCGCCAGCTGTATCCCGCCCAGGACGGCAGAGGCGAAGGCCAGGATGTACAGCGTCGTCAACGTCGGCAGCTGCCAGTCGGGCACGATCACCGTGGAGGCGCCCGGGGACAGGTTGAAGACGGTCACCTGATCGCCGGTGCTCGTGCGGCCGAAGAGGATCCAGATGGCGAATGCCAGAAACAGGAAGACCGCGCCCATGACGCGCTGGCGCGTCGCCGTCGGGCCGACCCACGTCCGGGGTGCAGTGATGGCCGCCATGGGTCAGCCTCCTCCCCACGTACCGGTGAAGATCTGCTCGCCCTTCTCCGGCTCCCGCAAGCGGTAGATCGTGCGGATGATTGCCGGCGCGGCGATGAAGGCCAGGATCATCGCTTGCAGGATGGAGATGATGTCGATCGGGATGCCGGCGGCCACCTGCATCTTGGTCGCTCCGTTGCGCAGCGTGCCAAACAGCAACGCCGCCAGCACCACGCCGACCGGATGGCTCTTACCCAGCAGCGCCAAGGCGATGCTGTCGAAACCGTAGCCCGACGAAAAGGCCATCGCCAGGTTGTGGTTGACGCCCAGGACCTCGTTCGTGCCGGCCAGCCCCGCCAGCGCGCCCGACAGCGACATGGCCACGATGGTGCTGCGAACGGTGCTCATCCCGGCGTAGCGCGAGGCGGAGGGATTCGATCCGACGCTGCGCAGGTCGAAACCCCAGGTCGTGCGATACAAGAACCAGTACACCAGCCAGGCAACCCCCAGGGCGACGAAGAAACCCAGGTGGAAGCGGATCGGCTGGGCAAAGAAGCGCGGCAACTCGGCCGTCGGCAGGATGGTCGGGCTGACCGGGTTGAACGAATCGGGGCGCTTCATCGGCCCGGTCAACAGCCAATCGCTGAGCCGGAACGCGATGTAGTTCATCATGATGGTGTTGATGACCTCGTGGCCGCCGGTCTTGGCTTTGAGCCAACCGGGGATGAACCCCCATAACGCGCCGCCGAGGGCTCCAGCCAGCAGAGCCAGAGGCAAGTGGATGATCCACGGCAACCCGGTGATGGCGTATCCGGCGTAGGCCGCCACGATGGCGCCGACGAAGATTTGTCCCTCCGCCCCGATGTTGAAAAGCCCGCTCTGAAATCCGAGTGCGACCCCCAGCCCTCCGAAGATGTAGGGCGTCGCCGCCACCAGGCTTTCCAGGATCGGGTTGAAGGCGCGGCGGATGGCCAACGCATCGCCGCTCTGCAACGCCGTCACGATGCGAACCGGGTCGCCGATCGCGCCGGTGAACAGAGCGGCGTAGGCGCGCCCGGCGACGACGAAGGCGGTGCCCAGCCCGGTAAACACCCCGCGCCCGAAGGCGGCGTAGACCTCTTCCGAGGTCAGAATGATGAACAGGCCGCCTAGCAGCAGTCCCGTGACGACCGCCAGGACAGGCACCAGCAGGGCCCTTCGCAGTCGGCGGCCGCGCGACGTCTCCGGCGGACCGCCGGCCAGTTCCTCCAGCAGGATCTTCCCAGCGTTGCGAGGTTGAGGTTTGGGTTTGGGGTCCACGGTTGGTCCCACCTAGAGGGTGACTTCGACCTTGCGCTTCTTGCGCGGCTTGGCCCCAGGCTCGGGCGTGACGCCGGCCATCAAGAGCCCGACCTCTTCCTTGGAGGCTTCGTCGGCATCGAGCAGGCCCACGATTCGGCCACGGTACATCACGGCGATGCGGTCCGACAGCTCCAGGATCTCATCCAGTTCGGGCGAGACCAGCAGGACGGCGCAACCTTCCTGCCGCTTCTGCACGATGCGCCCGTGGATGTATTCGATCGAGCCCACGTCCAACCCGCGCGTCGGCTGCGACGCTACCAGCAGGCGGATCGGGCGCGAGAACTCCCGTGCCACGATCACCTTCTGCTGGTTGCCCCCCGAGAGCGATCCGACGTTCGTCAGAGGGCTGGGCGTGCGAATGTCGAACTCTTGAATGCGATCCGCGGCCGAGGCCAGAATGGCCTGCTGCTGGAGCTGGGGGCCGCGGGCGAACGGCGGCAGGTAGTACGTGGACAGCACCAGGTTGTCGGCGACGGAGAAGCTCAACACCAGGCCGTCCCGCTGCCGGTCCTCCGGGACGTGGGCGGAGCCCATCTCGGTGACTTTGCGCGGACTGGCGCGGGTGATGTCCTTTCCCAGGAGCGAGATGTGCCCGCTCTGGGGTGTGCGCATACCCGTGACGGCCTCGACCAGCTCGGTCTGCCCGTTGCCCTGGACGCCGGCCACCCCCAGGATCTCGCCCTCGCGCACCTCGAGCGAGACGTCGTCGACCGCCACTTGCCTCCGGTCGCTGGTCACGACCAGATGCTCCACCCGCAGCACCGTCTGGCCGGCTTTCTCCTCCGGCTTCTCGACCTCCAGCAGCACCTCCCGTCCCACCATCATCTGCGCCAGCTTGGCCCGGTCGGCCTTCTTCGGCGAGGTCGTGCCGACGACGCGGCCCTGTCGGATGACGGTGATCCGGTCGGCGACGTCCATGACCTCGCGCAGCTTGTGGGTGATGAAGATGATGGATTTCCCCTGGGAGACCAGGGATCGCATGGTCCGGAAGAGATCGTCGCTTTCCTGCGGGGTCAGGACCGCTGTCGGCTCGTCCAGGATCAAGATGTCGGCCTGGCGATAGAGCAGCTTGATGATTTCGACGCGCTGCTGGACGCCGACGGGCAGGTCGCGGACATAGGCGGTCGGGTCGACGTCCAGCTGGAACCGGGCGGAGATATCCGCCACGCGCGTCTCGGCTTCGCGCCGATCCAGGAAATCGCCGCCGCGCAGGATCTCCTGGCCCAGCATGACGTTCTCGGCCACGGTGAACACCGGGATGAGCATGAAATGCTGGTGCACCATGCCGATCCCGGCGGCGATAGCGTCGCTCGGGGAGTGAATCTGGACAGCCCGCTGGCGCACCTGGATTTCGCCCTCGTCGGGCTGGTACAGCCCATAGAGGACGTTCATCAGCGTCGTCTTTCCGGCGCCGTTCTCGCCCAACAGGGCGTGGATTTCACCTTCTTCCAGATTCAGATCGATGTGGTCGTTGGCGAGCACGCCGGGGAAGCGTTTGGTGATGCCCCGGAGCTGGAGGATGGGGGCCATATCCACTCCTGGGAACCGGTGGGGGCCGTCATTCTACCATGCGGCGCGCCCGGATGGAAACCAGCGCGGGGGCTGGTGATGACCAGCCCCCGCGCCCAATTCACGTGCATCCAATCCGTCAGCGGTCCGGGACAGCTTACGGCTTGGTCTTGATCGTCCCGGCGACGATGTCGGCCTTGACCTGGTCCAGCTCAGCCTTGAGCTCGGCCGAAACCATCGAGTCGAGAGCGTGGAACTCGGCGAGCCCGACGCCGCCGTTGGTCAGCGTACCCACCGTCACACCGCCCGCGAACGTGCCGTCCAGCACGGACTTGACGGCGTTGAGGGTCGTGACGTCCATGTGCTTGAGGACGGAGGTCAGCGTGATGGCCGTGTACTCCGGCGAGGTCACCGTCCAGTCGGTGTCGACGCCGATGATGTAGCCGCCGCCACGCTCCTGAACCGCCGCCGCCGTGCCCAAGCCGACCGGGCCGGCGACCGGCATGATGATGTCGGCGCCTTCGTCCATCAGCGTCTCGCCCATCGCCCGCCCGTCATCCGTGCTCTCGAAGTTGCCGGTGAAGAGCCCGGTCTGCGTCGCCGGATCCCAGCCCAGGACCTCGACGTTGGTCCCGTGCTTCGAGTTGTAGTACTGCGCCCCGAGGGCGTAGCCGTCCATGAAGACCGTCACCGTCGGGATCTGGATCCCGCCGAACGTGCCGATCTTTCCGGTCTTGGTCACCCCGGCAGCCACATACCCGGCCAGGAAGGCGGCTTCGTCGGTGTTGAAGACCTGCCCCAGGACGTTCGGGATGGTCGGGTCATAGGCGAAGTCGACGATCGAGAACTTCGTGTCGGGATTCGCCTCGGCCGCGGCCTTGGTGGCATCACCGAGCAGGAAGCCGACCGTGATGATCAGGTTGCAACCTTCGTCGAGGAAGGCGTTGATGTTCTTCTCATAGTCCGTCTGCTGCTGCGACTCGAGGTACTTGCCCTCGACACCGAGCTGAGCGACGGCATCCTCGACACCCTTCCAGGCGGTGGCGTTGAACGACTTGTCGTCGATGCCGCCCGTGTCCGTGACCTGGCAGACCTTCGCCTTCGCGGCGGGGGCGGCCCCTCCGCAGGCGGACAGCACGAACGCTGCCACCAACAGAAGCGAAAGGGCGGCGAAACTCTTCTTCTGCATTTCTCCTTCTCCTTTAGGAAGTGGATGGGGATAGATGAACCAGGGTCAAGTGCGGAGGGTGGACTGTCATTGCGTCCCTGCCTGCGATCACCCCTTTCTTCGAGGCCGGACAGCCAGTGGGATCGCCGGGAAACCGGCGAGCACCGATGATCATAGCATGACTCACCCCATGACGCAACGCGGGCGGACGTTGCCCGTTGCCAGTTCCCAGTCCCCAGTCAAGCGCGCTGCTCGGATTCGATTCCTGCATCGCGGGCGAGTCCGGGAGACTCGAAACGGGCAACTGGGAACTGGCGACCTTGCGCCGGTGTCACGGCGCGACCAACTGCAACTCGCCGTCGGCCAGCTTGCCCAGAGCCGCCAGCAGCAAGCGCTGCTTTCCCGGGCTCATCGCCTCGGGACGGACATCGACGACGGTCAGACTGTCGGTTCGGACCGAATAGGGCCAGTTTTGCCCATCTTCTCCGGCCTCGAGCGCATCCAACGCCGAAGTCAGCAGCGGGACCGGGTCCATGACAACTCGCACCGCCCATCGATCGAGCGTAGCCCCCTCCGGCGCCTCCCCAATCCACACGATCCACAACCCCGCCTCGCCGGCCGCCGCTGCGGCGACCTCGGCGCTCCGCCCGGGAGCCACCAAGACGGCCTCGACACCCTGGCTCACGAACTCCGCCGGGTCGAGAGTCGTCGCCTCCTGCTGGAGGATGAGGCAGCGCGGGCAGGCATAGCGAATCCCCTGGTCGAAACCGTCAGCCAAGGCTCCATCATCGCCGTCGCCGTCGATCCAGCCCACAGCACGAACATCCCCTATCAGCCCCGTCGCCACGCCGGCGAGGAAGCCGGCCTCCAGCCAACTCTGCGTGTCGGCCTCCACGCTGCTGGCGAGTCGCGAGGAGATCGGCATCGACGGATCGACGATGACCCCGCGCACGCCTTGATCGGCGAGGGCGGCGTCTTCGGTCCAGGTAAGATCTTGCAGGCTGACGATGTACTGCAGACCGTCAGGAATCTCGGAAGCCGGCCCAACGCTGAACGTCAACCCATGCTGCTCCGCCCAGGCGCGCGCCTGCGACTGCAGCTCCGACGGCAGGTTGTCGGCGGCGTACAGTCGGCGCACCAGGGGCGCCGTCGGAGGGGCCGTCGAGAAGGTAGGCACGGGTGACGCGGGGGCGGCAGGCGTGGTCGAGCCGCACGCCAGCGCCACGGCCAGGTGCGCCAGCGCCAGCCACAAGATTCGTCGAGACATCGGTGAGGGTGAGGCGTACCGCGTCAGGCGCGGTCTCGCAGCGAAGCTTCGTGCGCCGGTGGTTCCCGATCTCGGTCGGGATCGCTGGTCAATTGCCCGTAGTCCAGGACCTCACGTGCCTGCGATCCGCTTTGAGCCGGGCCGACAATGCCGCGCTCTTCCAGCTGGTCGACCAGCCGCGCCGAGCGGGTGTAGCCGATTCGCAGGCGGCGTTGGAGCAGCGAAATAGAGGCGCGCCGCATCTGGCGCACGATCGTCACCGCCTCGTCGAACAGCTCGTCGGTGTCGGACTCCTCCGCCGCCAGCTCCTCCCACAGGGGAGCCTGTTTGAGCGGCCCCCCGCTGGGGATGGCCTCGGCCGGCATCGACGGCACGCCGATACCAGCCTCCGAGGCCGCCTGCCGCCAGTGCAGGATCAACCGCGCCAGTTCGCCTTCGGAAACAAACGCGCCCTGCATGCGAATCGGATTGGCGGCGTCCGGGGCCTGGAAGAGCATGTCGCCGCGGCCGAGCAGCCGCTCGGCGCCAGGTTGATCGAGGATGACGCGGCTGTCGATCGACGAGGCGACGGCGAAGGCGATGCGCGCCGGGAAGTTGGCCTTGATCAGGCCCGTGACGACGTCCACCGACGGCCGCTGGGTGGCGATGATCAGGTGGATGCCGGTGGCGCGAGCCAGCTGGGCCAGACGGGTGATCACGCGCTCGGTCTCATCCGGCGCCAGCATCATCAGATCCGCCAACTCGTCGATGACGACGATCAGGAAGGGAAGCCGCGCCATGCCGGCGGCCTCCATGCGGCGGTTGTATTCGTCGATGTTGCGCACGCCGTCGCGGGCGAACCTGCGGTAGCGCTCGTCCATTTCGCGCGAGACCCACTGCAGCGCTCCCACCACCCGGTCGAGCTCGACCACCACCGGCGCCAGCAGATGAGGGACGCCGTTGTACAGCGTCAGTTCGACGCGCTTGGGATCGACCATGACGAAACGCAGATCGTCCGGCGAGTTCTGCAACAGCAGGCAGGCCACGATGGCGTTGACGCACACGGACTTGCCCGAGCCGGTCGTGCCGGCGATCAACAGGTGCGGCATGGTGGCCAGGTCGGTGGTGACGGCCCGCCCCGAAACGTCCTGTCCCAGGCCGAGCCGCAAGTGCGATGACAGCTTCTGGAAACCGGGCGACTCCATGACGTCGCGCAGCGCCACGACGGCGATTTCGGTGTTGGGCACTTCGACGCCGACGAAGCCCTTGCCCGGGACGGGTGCCTCGATGCGGATCGACGGCGCCGCCAGCGCCAGCGCCAGGTCGTCGGCCAGGGCCGAGATCTTGCTGACCTTCACTTTCGTCCGGCGACCGCCGCGCGTCTCGACGAAGTCCGGCTCGACGCCGAACTGAGTGATCGTCGGGCCGCGGTTGATCTCGACCACGCGCGCCGGCGCCCCGAAAGCCAGCAGCGTGTCCTCGATCAGCCGCGCTCGCTGGCGATCGAACTCGTCGTCGGCCTTGGCGGCCGCGCCGCGCTCGAGGATGGCATCGACCATCGGCAGCGACCAGCCTCCGACGGGCGCCGTCGGGGCGGGCGGCGACGCCGGTCGCGGCGCTTCCGCCGGGCTCGATGCGATCGAGGCGGGCGCACCGCCCGATGGGGCGACCACCGGGGGCGGGACAACCGCGGCGACCGGCGGCGCCGGCCCGGGCTTGGGCGCCAGCCGCCCGGCTCGCCGTCGCTCCTCAGCCCGGTTGCCCGCCTCAGGCTGCTGAATCCGACGGGCCAGATTCCCGGCGACCTCGGTCACGGAAACTCCGAGGGTGAAGGCGACCGACAAGACGATCCACGCCGCGACCACGATCGCCGTGCCCCCCGGCCCGAGCGATCGTACGAGCCAGCCCAGCAAGGCCGCGCCCAAAGCCCCGCCGCCAGACCCCTGTTCGGCAATCTCTGCGGCGCGTTCGGCCGATCCGCCGCCGGCGAGTGCGTGGAACACGACCAGCAGCGCGAGATAGAGCGAGATTCCGCCGACGATGTGTTCGGGCTCGAGCCGCGGCAGGCGCGGGCCGATGCGCGCCAGCGCCAACCAGACGCCGGCGGCAGCGACGGCCAGCGGCACGACGTAAACGCCCCAACCGAAACCCTGTCGAAGCAGACGCGCCCAGGCCGTACCGAGCCAGCCCTGGCCGGGGACGAGCAAGGTCACCACCGTCAGGATCCCGAGCAAGACCAGAGCGACGCCGAGGACCTCGCGGCGGTGCTCGCTCAATTGAGAGGTCAACGAATCGCGAAGAGAGGCAAGCGACGAACCGCCGGGGAACGAAGTGCGTCGGGAGCCCGACGCACCGGATCGCGTTCCACGCCCGCCGGCCCGGCGGCCCTGCGGGACGGTCGGCGCCTTTTTCCTGGCCAAGAAGTTTCCTCCGCTCGAGGGATTATAGCATCGGGGTCGGGAGGGCCTCCGGCAGCGTTCCCCGTCACCAGTTTCCAGTTACCAGTTGCCAGTGCCAGCTATCGAAAGCGGGGCCCGTCGCCAGAACTGTCTTCTTTTGGAGAACGACGAATGGTGACTGGTGACTGAATACTGAATACTGGAAACTGGGAGCTGGAAGCTGGAGGCTCGAAGCCGGGGGTGCTACAATCACGACATGCCGGAGCCCAGCGCGCTGGAGCTGTTGTTGCGCGCGCCCTTCCTCGCCGGCGTCGACGCCGACGAGCTCCAGACCATCGCCCCAAGACTCGAACGTCTCACCTTCTCTCCTGGCGAGGCCGTCCTGGCGCCCGGGCAAGCGGCGCGCGGCCTATACCTCATCGTCGTCGGCCGGGTCGAGATCTGGGTACCGACTCCTCCCGACGGGCATCGCATCCTGGCGCGGCTTGGCCCGGGCGACACGTTCGCCGAAGAGAACCTGGACGACCAGGCGCGCCGCGCCCCCGGCGCCCGAGCGGCAGAGGCGACCGTCGCCTACCGTTGGAACCGCTCCTCCCTCAGGCTCTTCTTGAAAGACCATCCAAGCGCCGCCGACGGTCTCCGGCTGCCGATCCAGACGCGCCGGCTGGCGCAGGCCCCGTCGTTTCCTTGGCTGACCTCCGACGAAAGCCTGTACGCCGCCAGCCGCAAGCACCCGGCACGATTGTTCAGTGCATTGATCCCGGCTTCGGCGATCGTCCTGGCCGGGGCGATCTGGGCGGCCTACGCGCTGCTTCACGGCGGCGGGTTGGGTGTCGCCCTGGGGACGGTGTTGTTCCTCCTCGGGTCAGGCTACTTCGTCTGGCAGTGGGCCGATTGGCGCAACGACTACTATCTGGTCACCGATCGGCGCGTCGTCTGGCTCGAGAAGGTCATCGGACTGTACGACAGCCGACAGGAGTGCCCGCTCGGCATGATTCTCTCGGTCGGCCTGGATTCCAGCCTGACCTCGCGCTGGTTAGGCTATGCCGACGTCGTCGTGCGTTCTTACACCGGGACGCTGGTCTTTCGTCATACATCGCATCCGGCGGCGCTGGCGGCGCTGATCGAAGAGCTGCGAAGGCGCCAGCAGGCCGCCGGCGAGCAGGCCGATCGCCGGGTGATCGCCACCGCGCTGCGACAGCGGCTCGAGGGCGAGGTCGCTCCTCCCGCGGCCCCGCCGCGCCCGCAGACCGAGCCGGAACGGAGCCTGGACGGAGTCGGCCTGGACCACTGGACGCTGCAGGTGCGCTTCGAGGTTAAGGGCGTCATCACCTATCGCAAACACTGGGCGGTGCTGGCCCAGGCGATGGCCTTGCCGGCATTGATCTTCGGGGCCTCCCTTGGGCTGGCGCTGGCGGGGTTGGCCGGCCTGGCGCCTTCGGGCTTGTCGGACGCGGCGCTGGTGGCCCTCGCCGCCGCCGCGGCCGCCTCGGGCATCTGGGCCCTGTACGAGTATGCCGACTGGGCCAACGACCTGTACCAGATCACACCGACCCACATCGTGGACCTGCACAAGAAGCCGTTGGGACGCGAGGTGCGCAAGCTGGCTCCGCTGGAGAACATCCTCGGCACGGAGGTCGATCGGCGCGGGCTCATCGGCGTCCTTCTCAACTTCGGCAACGTCATCGCCGCCGTCGGGACTTCGCAGTTCCTGTTCGAAGGGATCCTCAACCCGAGTGCCGTCCAGCAGGACGTCGTGCGCGCCCAGGAAGCCTTGCTCGAGCGGAAGCGGTCCGCCGAACGCAAGCGGCGCCAGGACGAGATGGTAGAATGGCTGACGGCGTATCACGATCAGGTTGCACCGCCCTCCCCGCCGCCCGAGCCATAGCGTGTCTGCCCTTCCCATCCTGACCCTCGAGAATCCGATCCTGCGGACCCGCGCCCGCAAGGTGCGCGCCGTCTCGCCATCGCTGCGTGCCTTCATCGGCGACATGATCGAGACCATGCGAGCGGCGCCCGGGGTGGGTCTGGCGGCGCCTCAAGTCGGAGTCGGTCAGCGCGTCATCGTCATCGAATACGCCGACGAGGCCCAGGGCGACGGCGCGCCGCCGAAGTTGTATGCCGTCGTCAACCCCGAGATCGTGCGCCGTTCCAAGGAGATGGTCCCGGGCACCGAAGGCTGCCTGTCGATCCCGGGATACCTGGGCGAAGTCGAGCGCCACCAAACCATTACCGTGCGCGGCCTCGATCGCAACGGCAAGCCGATGCGTCTCAAGGCCCAGGACTGGCTGGCCCGCATCTTCCAGCATGAGATCGATCATCTGGACGGCGTCCTGTTCATCGACCGTGCCAGCCGCGTGTGGAAGCCCGACCCCGAAGAGATGGCCGCCGTCCAGGCCATCGCGCCTAGTCGCGCTTCGCACCCTGGAGAGGGCATCCCGGAGGGGATCGCGCCTAGCATCCCGGAGGGGATCGCGCCAAGCCGCGAAGCGCCCTCGCAGAGCGCGGCGGAGGCGGTCGCTTCGCACCCAACAACGACACCGGAGGAGATCCCATGAAGCTGCTGCTGCGCTGGTTGATCACCGCCGTGGCCCTGGCGGTGGCCATGAGCGTTGTCAAGGGCATTCATGTCGGAGGCGATCGTCCCTGGCTGACGATTGCGGTCGTGGCCATTCTGCTGGGCCTGGTCAACGCCTTCGTCCGTCCCTTGCTGAAACTGCTTTCCTGCCCCCTCATCATCGTCACCCTCGGTTTGTTCTTGCTGGTCATCAACGCCGTCAGCCTCTGGCTGGCGGCATGGCTCGCCGGCCTGGTGGGCGTGGCCTTCAGCATCGACAGCTTTGGGGCGGCATTTCTGGGGGGCCTGATCATCAGCGTCGTGTCCTTCGTGCTGTCGCTGGTCCTGATCGACGAGCGCGAGCGATAGACGGACTACGGCCAACAAGACAAGCGGGCCTGCAGCCGGCCTGGGAACGGGAAGGGCACGCTACGGCGTGCCCTTGCACGTCTACAGTGAATCGCAATCTAGGTAGGACAACCACCCTACTCTGCCCCTGAAAGGGGAAGGGTTGCTGTGGGGGTCGACCGACAGGGACCCTAGCGTTTGCGTCGCCGAGACGACGTCGGCTTCGAACGCGCCCCCCGCCGAGGGGTTGACGCAACGGGAGGGGGCGCTGGAACCGCCTCTGCGGCGGGCTGTGGCGCCTGGTCCTGGCGCCGTCTAAGCCATCGCGGCAATCGCTCGCGCCACGTTCCCGGCGGCCGAGGCGGCAGCCCTTGGGCCGGCGGCTCGTCCGGCGGGAACGGTTCGATGTTCAACACCTTGCGGTACAGGTAGCCGAGGACTTCCCGCAGAGAGGCAATGGTCGGCGCCGCCAGGAACACCCCCAGCACCCCCGCCGTCGCCGCCCCCACCAACACCCCGGCCAGAATCACCAGAGGATGGACCTTGACGGCGTCCCCCAGCACGCGCGGCACGATGAACGTGTTCTCCAGACTCTGCACGCCCACGTAGAACACCAAGACGATCAGGGCGAACCAACCGTTGGCGATGGCGAAATGATTCGAGCCCTGCAGCAGGGCGATCAAAACCGCCGGGACGGTCGCCAGGAAGGGGCCGAGGCTCGGCACCAGTTCCAGGAATCCCGCCAGGACTCCCAGACTCAGGGCATTCGGAAGTCCGAGGATCGCCGCCCCCACGCCAACGACGGTCCCGATGATCAACATCAACAGCAGCTGCCCCCGGACGAACGCGTCCCAGACCCGCCGCAGCCGGTCGACCAGCTCCAGCACTTCCGGACGATACGGCTCAGGGACGATATCGCGCACGCTGCGCATCATCTTCGGGCCGTCGACGCTGAGGTAGACGCTGGCCAGCAACGTGAACGCCAGGGACAGGAACGATCCGGCGACGGTTCCGACGACTCCGGCGGCGCCCCGGGAAACGAAAGACAGCAGCGAGCTGAGGATCGTGGTGATCGAGGAGAACGACGTCGGCAGCGCCGCGCCGGGGTTCTGCAGCGCCTCGAGCACCGGGCCGACGGCATCCCGCATCGGGATGACGAAACCGAGGATGTGCAAACCGCTGGCCTGCCACACCGTCAAGGTTTCGATCAGCCAGCGCATGACGTTGTCGATCACCGAACGCAGATCGATCGAGGCCAGGAAGTTCACGGCGGTGATGATGTGGGGAAGGAAGACCAGGGGGACGACCAGCAGAGCAATCCCCACCAGGACATAGGTCAACGCCACGGCCCCGGCTGTGGGAAAACGCAGCCGGCGGCGGAAGAAGTCGATCACCGGCCGCACCAGAAAGGCGACCAATGAGGCCAAGACCAGCTCGGGGAGGATCGGGCGGGAAATGTAAAGGAGACAGACCAGGACCAGCACCAGCCCGACCCCCACCAAATAGCGCGTGCCGGTTCGCCACTCGACCGCCATCATTCCTCCCTCAGGCCGTGGGCGTACTTTAGCACAGGAGGAAGTCATCAGTCGTCGGTTTCCAGTCAGAAGCCATCGGAGTCTTACCTGATGACTGATAACTGACGACTCTTCCTCATGCTAGAATCGTCCCGCCGTGCTCCTCACGCACCTCTCCCTGACGAACTTCCGCAACTTCATTCGTCTCGAAGCCGATGTCCCGCCGGGATCGACGCTGCTTCTCGGCGCCAACGCGCAGGGCAAGACCAGCCTGCTCGAGGCCGTTTTCTACCTGGTCGCGGCCGAGTCGCCCCACGCCTCCCAACCCCGCCAGGTGATCAACTTCCTGGCGCTGCGCGAGCCCACTCCGGTGGCGCGGGTCGTCGGTGAAGTCCGCCGCGGCGAGCGGCTCGAGCGAATCGAGATACGCGTCGTGCTCGAGAGCCTGCCGGGCGAGGAGCCGCGGCTGCGCCGGGACGTCCTGCTCAACGGTGTGCGCAAGCGCTTCTCCGATCTCTCCGGCGTGTTCAACGCCGTCCTGTTCCTCCCCGAGGATCTGCGGATCATCGAAGGGCCGCCGGGCGAGCGACGCCGCTACCTCGACATCGCCCTCTCCCAGGCCGACGCGCGTTACGCCGCCGATGTTCACGAGTACGGGCGCGTGCTGACCCAGCGCAACGCCCTGCTCAAACGACTCGCCGATTCTCCCGACGGGATGGAGCAGCTGGAGTTCTGGGACCAGCAGGCGGCCGAGCTGGGAGCCGGACTGTTCCGGTCCCGTGCACTGGCCCTGCGCGAGCTGGAGACCCTGGCGGCGCCCCTGCACTCCGGCATGACCCGCGGCGCCGAGACGCTGCGCCTCGAATACCTCCCGGCGCTGCCGGCCTCTGCGACGGACGGACAGTTGGGATTGCCGCTGGAAGCCGCCACTGACTACACGGCGTGGCCACTGGCCGAGTGGCGCGAACGCTTGCGCACCTCCCTGGAGCGGTGGCGCGCCGAGGACGTCGAGCGCGGCTCGACGCTGGTCGGGCCGCATCGCGACGAGCTGCGCTTCCTCTCCAATGGGATCGACCTGCGGCCCTACGGCTCGCGGGGTCAGAACCGAACGGCGATGCTGTCGCTCAAGCTGGCGGAGGTCGAATGGCTGCTCCAGCGTACCGGCGAATGGCCCGTCCTGCTGCTGGACGAGGTGCTGGCCGAGCTCGATACCGACCGGCGCCGCGATCTGCTGACCGTCGTCTCCAACAGCCAGCAGGCGATGCTGACGTCGACGGACGAGAATCTGTTCGGCGAGGACTTCCGCCGCCGCGCCACCATCTGGCACGTCCAGGCCGGGCGACTGATGGAGGCGGCCGTCGGCCCGGCCGACAAACCGGACACGCGTCCCTAGACCGATAACGCCCGAGATCCCGGAGGGCGGCTGCCACCAAAGCGGGCAGGCTGGATTCGAGACACAGCCCAACATCGGCGTCGCCGCGTTCCTACCTGCCCGATGCCCGCCGTCGGTTCCAGAACGCCACAGCCACAACGAGCGAGAAAGACCGCGCCTGGCTCAGCCGGCGGCGATGACCGCGACCGCCACCAGGCACATCGCGATGCCAATGGATTGAAGCGGCCGAATCCGCTCGCGCTGGAGGAGACCGGCCAGGACCACCGTAGCGCCAGGGTACATCGACGACGTGACCGCGGCGATGTCGAGCCGAGTGTACTGAGTCGCCAGGAGGTAGAACAGATTCCCGCCCGCATCCAGGATTCCGGCGAGGATGGCCAAAGAAGGAGAGGTCTTCGGGAACAAGGGCCGCCTCTGTAGCGCCAGCATCCCACCGGCGAGGAGGGTCGCCGAAAGCTTGGCGACGGCCAGCGGCGCAAAGAGAGATCCCGGCGGGACGTGACCGAAGGCGACGAAGAATCCTCCAAAGGCAATCCCCGCAAGCAGTGCCAGGGCCAAAGGACGTGCGCCCGCCTCGGCACGGCCCGAACCCGAGCTGACGAGCCAGATGCCCGCCAGGCCCCCCAGGAGGCCGAGGAGCAGACGGGTGTGCGGCATGCCCGAGCTGAGGATGCCGAAAAAGACCGGAACCGAGGCGCCGGTGACTCCGGCCGTCGGGGCGACGACGCCGGCTGGGCCGATCGCCAGAGCGCGGTAGAAGAGCATGATGCCAAGGCCGCCGCTCAGGCCGGCGACGGATGACCAGAAGATGGTTTCCCCGGTAGGAAGGGCCTCCTGCCGAGCGACCGCTGCGATCAGGGCTATCACAAACCCGGAGAAGGAGGCCAGCGTCACGACCTGCGGCGCCTCATCCCGGCGCGCCGCTAGACCGCCGGCGAAGTCGCCGCTCCCCCAGATGACGGCCGAAGCAAGCCCCGCAAGGATCCCGGCGAGCAGACGCGACATCTAGTGGTCCACAGGGAGCAAGGAGAGATCCAGCGCGACGGAGCCGGACTCAGCGCAGGGGGTGGCGCGCCGGCGTGCCGGCGCGCCGTGGGTACATCGCCGGCGTCGCCGCCACCTTGTCGACGACCACCAGGTAGCGGGCGTCGGCGACGCCGGGCAACTCGATCGGCGCCACCTGGCTGAGCCGTCCACCCAGAAGATGGATGGCCGCCTCGGCGCCATGAGCCTCCGCCGGCCCGCTCTCGCCCTTCTGGGCGATCGCCCTGCCCCCCAGCCGCACCAAGGGCAGAAGGTATTCCGCCAGCACGGGCATCGCCGCTACCGCCCGCGCCACCGCCACGTCGTAATGTTGTCGGTGATTAGGGTCATGGCCGGCCTCCTCGGCACGGGCATGTAGGACCGCGACTCCCTCCAGCCCGAGCCGGTCCACGACGTGCCGGCAGAAGTCGGCCTTCTTGCCGGTCGCTTCGATCAGCGTCACCTTCAAGGCCGGGCAGGCGATGCGCAGCGGCAATCCGGGGAAGCCCGCGCCGGTTCCCACGTCGACCAGCCGGCCCGAGGCGCTTCTCCCGAGGTAGGGAACGAGAGTCAACGAGTCCAGGAAGTGCCGGACTTCGACCTCCGCCGGCTCGGTGATGGCCGTCAGGTTGAAGCGGGCATTCCAATCGGCCAGCTCGGCGGCATACAAGCTGAAGGCCTCCAGCTGCCGGCGTGAAAGCGAAACGCCGTAGCGGCGCCGCGCCTCCTCCTGCAAGACGGAGAGTCCGATGTTCGCAAAGCTCATAGAGACGGCCGGAGACTACTCAGATGACAGGTATCGGCGTGAGTACAAGGCTTCCAGGCCGCTTCGCAGTCGCTGGGCGACCTGTTCCTTGCGGGCCAATGGGATGCGAAAGCCGCGCCCGACCTGCGTCGCAAGCCGCAAGGTTGCCTCCGGCGATTCCTCACGGTCCCCCAGTCTCTGCAGGCGACCGTCGATCTTGCGCAGGAAGGATGCCATCGAGGCAACCGCTTCCTTCCGGATCACGCCGTCACGGCTCGACACGATCCGGTAGCGGCGGAAGGCGGCGCTGCGCAGTTCATGGAGGCTTTTGAGCCAGGCCTCGATGTCGGCGTCGCCGAGGTAGGGCGGTTCCTTGAGGGCCACAGCATCTCCCACGAAGACGACGCGCCGGGCCGGGAACACCACCCAGGCAGCCCCGCTCGTCGGGCCGGGGCGGTGCCAGATCTCGACGGGCGTCTCCCCCAGGAGCAGGGTCAGGCGATCGGTGAACGACAGATGCGGCACGGCCCGTGTGACCCCGGCGACTCGCCGCAGTCGGTCGGCCTCGGCGCCGATGGGGACCGGGAGGCGGAAAATGTCCGGCCAGGCCGCCACCTCGTCGCGCGTGGCCGCCTGCGCCACGATCGAAAGGTCCAACCCGCGCGCGCCCAACACGCGGTCCGGATGGTGATCGAGGAAGACGAGGTAGCGAGGCTGCCCGTACGGCGCCAGCGCCGCCAGCCACTCGCGGCCGTCCTCGATCCGCAGCGGGCTGTCGATCAGCAGCACCCGGCCTTCGGCCGCCACCGCCCCCAGGATCAGGCCCGGATAGCGGTCCTCCAGAAAGACTCCGTGGACGAGTTCACGCATGGTGGTATGTACCCGCGAGGATCAGGGAACCTGTATGGCCGAGTGGCGTCAGGCCGCCAGCGGGAGAGTGAAGTTGAAGGTCGATCCCTTTCCCGGTTCGCTGTCCACCCAGATCCGGCCGCCGTGGGCTTCGACCGCCAGGCGGCAGAAGGCCAGCCCCAGTCCCAGCCCTTTGGGATTCCCTTCCTGCTGTACCCGCGCGAACTTGGCAAAGATGGCTTTCTCCTCGCCGCGCGGAATCCCCGGGCCGTTGTCCGAGACGCTGACGAGCAGCTCCTCCTCCTGCTTGCGCGCCGTCACGGCGATCCGGCCGCCGCTGCGCGTGTACTTGATGGCGTTCTCGAGCAAATTGATCAGCACGCGGCGGATCATGTCGACGTCCATGTCGACCGGCGGCAGCTCGGCCTTGCCCACGCCGAAGTGCAGCAGGTGCCCGCGCGCCTCGGCCACCGGGTGAACCTCCTCGACGGCTTCGGCGATCAGGCTGCTGATGGTCGCCGGCGTCTTGCGCAGGACGGCCTGGCCGGCCTCCAGCTGCCCCAGATCCAACAGCGATTCGACCAAACGCGACAAGCGGCGGCTGGAACGCAACGCGATCGATAGGACGGAGCGCTGCGACTCGTCCTCCGGCGGCAGGGTGGACTGCATCATCTCCAGGCTGGAGATGATGTTGCCCAGCGGTGAGCGCAGGTCATGGAAGATCATTGACGTCAGGTCCAGGCGCAATTCCTCGAGCGCCAGGCGCTCGGAGATGTCGCGCAGGATCCATTGCAGCGCCGCCTGCGGTCCGATGTCGATGCGTTTGACGTGAATCTCGATCGGCAGCGGGCCGCCGTCCTTGTGGGCCGCCCGCCCCTCGTAGGCGTGCGTCTCGCCTTCCTGCAACGCCGCCAGATCGGGCACCTGCCGATCGGGATTGGGTGTGTGCAGGTCGAGCACCGAACGGCCGACGAGCTCCTCGTGGGTGTAGCCCAGGAAGGTCTGCGCCCGGCGGTTGGCCTCGTTGATGGTGCCGCGCACATCGCTGATCAGGATCGGGTCGATGCTGTCTTCGAACAGGCTGGCGAAGCGCAGCCGGGCGGCCTGCGTTTCGGCGAAAAGCTGCGAATTGCTGACGGCGGCGGCAGCCTGATCGGCGAAGGCCGCCACCACCTCGGCGTCCTCCTCGTCGTAGGCGCCCACCTGTTGACTGTCGACGTTGAGCACTCCGACGGCGCGATCGCGCACGATCAAGGGCGCTCCGATCCAGCCGCGGATCCGCCCGGTCTCGGGGACCTTTTCCGAACGGACCCAGCCCGTCTCCTTCTGCACGTCGTCGATGACCAGCGGCAGACGGTCGGCCAGCACCCTCCCGCTGAAGGTCTCCGCTTTGACCGGCAGCGTCATCCCGATGATCGAGCGGTTGTCGCGAAAGCCGCGCGCCGCCACCAGCCGCATCACGTCGCCGTCGCGCAGCAGGATGCTGGCGCTGTCGTAGCGCACGAGGCGTTCCAGCTGCTCGAGCACCTGAGGGAAGACCATCGCCGGATCGAGCGTCGAGCTGATGATCCGGGCGATCTCCTGGAGCGTCGAGGCAAAGCGGCGGCGTTCCTGCTCGGCGGCAAACAGCCGCGCATTCTCGACGGCGATGCCCGCCTGATCGGCGATGGCGCTCAGCAGCTCGAGGTCCTCCTCGTTGAACCAGCCGGGCTCCGGATGCGATACCGTCAGGACACCGACGACGCGCACGCGCGTCATCAGCGGCACCGACAGAGCCGCCCGCGACTCGCCCTCGCCTTCGCGCTTCAACCAGCGGGTGTCTTCCGCCGTCGACTTCACCAGCGCCGGCTCGCGATGCTCGAAGACCCAGCCCGCCAGGCCGCGGTCGAACGTGTCCGCCAACTGTTCGGCGGTGTGATCGTGAACCTGGCCGCCGTAGGCCAGCGCCCCTTCCAGGACGCGTCCCTTCTCGTCGAGGACGAGAATGCTTCCGCTGGGGGCGCCGACGGTCTCAAGCGTCAGTTGCAGGATGTGCTGCAGCAGCTGGGGAAGATCGAGCTGCGCCGCCAGCTCGCGGCTGATCCGATACAGCAGATCCAGGGAGGCCCGGGATCGTTCGCGCGCCGGGGCGTCATCCGTCACAGTAGATCCTTCAATCCGGTGCCGGTGTTGAACAGCACGACGCGCTCGTCGGGTCGGATCCAGCCCTGGCGGGCCAGCCGTTCGGCGCCGGCGACCGTCGCCGCCCCTTCCAGGCACGCCAGCACGCCTTCCCTGTGCGCCAGGCGGAGGCGTGCCTGGCGCATGTCGTCATCCGAGACGGTCACGCCGGTGCCCTGGCTGCGGCGAATGGTCTCCAGGATGAGCCGTCCGGCCAAGGGCCTGGGCACGCGCAGCCCGGCGGCCGCCGTGGCGGCGCCCTTCCAGTACTCGACGTCGGCGGCGTCGTCCTGCAGGGCGCGCACCACGGGTGCGCAACCCTCCGCCTGGACGGCCACCAGCCGCGGCCGGCGCGATCCCAGCCAGCCCAACGCCTCGAGCTCGTCGAAGGCCTTGGCGATCCCGACCACGCCCGTCCCGCCTCCGGTGGGGTAAACGATCACCTCGGGCACGTCACCCAGGGCCTCCGCCAGCTCCAGCCCCATCGTCTTCTTCCCCTCGACGCGCCCCACCTCGCGGAACGTCGACAGATCCATCCAACCTTCGGCCGCGGCGGCCTCGAGAGCTTCCCGTCCGGCGCGGTCGATGAGTCCGTCCACCAGATGAAGGATCCCTCCGGCCGCTTCGATCTCGCGCAGGATCGAGGCTGGCGCGTCGGCCGGTGCGAAGATATGGGCCCGAGCGCCGGCCCGCGCGGCGTACGCCGCCAGAGCCGCGCCGGCATTGCCGGCCGTCGGCAAGACGAACTCGGACACCCCCTGATGGCTGGCCCGAGCCACCGCCACCGCCAATCCACGTGCCTTGAACGTTCCCGTTGGATTGGCGCCTTCGTCCTTGATCCAGACTTGACCCAGCCCCAAGTCCGCCGCCAAACGCGGCGCTGAGAGCAGCGGCGTGTCGCCCTCGCCCAGGCTCAACGTACGTCCCAGGGACTCCGGCGCAGGCAGAAGCTCGCCCCAACGCCACAAACCCGACGGGCGACTGGCCACAACTTCAGGCGTCAGCCGCCCGCGTAGGCCCTCCAAGTCGTATCGGGCGAGCAACGGCGACGAGCAGACCGGGCACACGGCCGACAGTCGATCGGCGCCGTACTCCGCCCGGCATCCGGAGCACTCCAGGCCGCGCGGCTCGCCCATTGTGAGGTCGAGTATAGCATGCGATTGTCGAAGCTTAAGGGAGAGACATAAGTGCAGTTGTCAGTCGTCAGTCATCAGTCGTGCGGCTGGGCCTGGGCACCGGGTACCGACTGAAGACTGACGACTGACGACTGATGACTCTCAGGACTTGCCGCGCCTGCCCTTCTCTTCGTGAAGGAACAGCCATCCGGCGATTTCCCCGACGTCGAACGTATCGCCCGCCGTCCAGGCCTGTGCGTCAGGGTAGGCACGCTCCGAGCGCGAGCTCGTGTCGCCGGAGGCCATCGTCTGGAGAAAGGCGCGCAGCGCCCCCACGCGCTCCTTCCAACGCTCGGCGTTGGCCGGCGTCAGATCGACCCACCCATGCTCGGCGTCCGCGGACTTGATGGCCGGCCCTCGCAACAGACGCTGACCGTCGGGCATCAGGATCGGGATGCCGATGGACAGGATGCGCTGCCGCAGGCCGGCGTCGTCACGGACCAGGCCGGCCATGGCCTGCGACAGGGCCTCGGCCGACTTCGCCATCACCGCCGACAGCGTGCCGCAGGAGCGCTGGAGAAGGTAGGCCTCGTACAGCAATTTCGAAAGGCGGGGTGGACCGAGGATCTCGAACGCCACCGAATCGACGCCATGGTCCTTCTCCAACTGGCGCAAGCGCGTCAGCGCCGCCTGGCGCAGGAAGCCGGCGCGGTAGGTCGGGCCCAGGACCGAGGCGTCCAGGCCGGCGATGACGTCGTAGCCGGTGTTGCCGCCGAGGATCTCGCGAACGACGAGGCTGGCGATCTCCTCGGGCGTGACGAACTCCATCTGGCCGAGGGTCGTGATGGCCCGAAATTCGCCGGCGGCGAACAAGCCGTTCTCACCTGTATCGATGTAGACCGATTCCAGGTTGGCGCCCGTCGGCCGACCGAATTTCCCTTCGGGGGCCAGCGCCCCCGGCGCCGTCAGCGGCACGGCCTGCTCGGGCGGGCAGTCGAACAACGCCACTTCGCGCCCGCCGCGGCGAATCGGCCCATAGCCGATCTCTTTCCAGGCGATGGCCGCCGTCGGCTTGACCTCCTTGACGATCATCGGCCCGCCGGGGGTGCGGGCGATGAGGAAGGTCAGCAGAGTCTGCGCGCCGGCTACCGCCGACTTCGACAGCAGGACCCGCGACGGCCTCTCCTCGCCGTGGGTGTAGGGAATGTTGAACCCCATCCCCCCGGTGCCGCTGGTCCCAACCTTGACGTAGGCCTGCGTCCCGGCCCGCAACATCGCCTCATACAGGATCTGCATGTGGCGCACCAGCTGGGGAATGTACAGCGCCGCCAGCAGCCGTTCGACCTCTTCCGGCCAGTCGGTTGTCTCTCCGCTGGCGATGCGCGCCTGCAGCCGTTGCGCCGTCTGGAAGACGTTCTGGTAAGCGACGGCTGTGGCGGTGTTGACGCAGTCGATGACGATATCCGCCGGCTTCCCGCCCAGCCCCTGGGCCTTGCCGGTGACCAACTGGAACAACAGGGACGACTGTAGGATGTCGTCATCGAGTTCGTTGAGGATGTCGGCGACCAGACGCCGGCGCCGCGCCGTGTCCGCCAGGACGGACGTGCGCGGGTGCACACCGAGCGATTCGTCCTGCCACTCCGCCCTCAACAGCAAATCCCCCCACGCCGGAAGCAGGGCCGTGGATGAATCCGGCACGGCCCGCTGCAGAGCCGAGACGGCGGCCTCGGACTCACTCCGACGCAGCGAGGCGACGACCAGGCGCGCCGGGCGATGGGCGAGCAGCTCGCGGCACACGGCCGTCCCCACCAGGCCGTAGCCGCCGAGGACGAGGGCGTTCTTCGATTCGATTTCCACGCGGGGCCTCCGTGAGTCGCCGCCGGGGGATCGGCGGCGAGAGGCGGGTCAGGATCAGCGCGCCTTATTCTACAACCGCGGCTACCTGTCTCCAGTTTCCAGTTTCCAGTGCCCAACCTCCAGGATCCCCCCAGAGCGGAACCAACTGGGAACTGGCGACTGGAAACTGGAAACCGCAATCCTTGCGTGAGGCCTATTCCACGTAGATCTCCACGCGCTGTCCTTCGTCCTCGTCCACGACGTCCATGACCTTCCCGCTCATCCCCTGCCGCAGGGTTTCGGCCAACTCGCCGAGCTCGATGCCCTCGACGTCGGGGATGAACCGCGCCCCGACCTTGAGCCCGACGTTGACCAGACGCATGGGAATCGTCACGTTGACCGACGGTTTGCCGCTGTGGATGTCGGTCACGCGCACCCGCAGCCAGCGGGACTCGCTCTCATCCTCAGCCTGGCGCTTACGCTCCCCGCGTGCCAGCGCCGACAGCAGGCGGGCTCCCTCCTCGGGCGTGATCTTTTTGTCCTCGATCATCCGAAGGATCTTGAGGCGTTCCTCCGTCGTCGTCACACCGACCTCCGCTCCGAACCCTCGGCGCCGCTCTCCCATCGGGCGCCCGCCGCAACCGTCACCGACGCGGCCAGACGGGCGATCATCCAGGCCAGCCGGCGCTCTCGCTGGAAACCGCGGAGCCGCAGCGCATCGGCGCCGGTCTCATCCAACGTCTCGACCTGGATCTCTCCATAGCGCGGCGGGATATGGTTCAGCGCCGCGTCCAGCAGCGGCCCTTCGGCCTGGCCGCTCACTTCGGGTTCGACCACCAGGAGCGCATGCACTCCGGGCGACTCGTAGCCCGGGAAGGTCGCCAAGAAGCCGCGGATGGCACCTTCCATTGGCCACACCCAATGCGCCGTCCGGCCCCACGGGACGGACAGGCGAAACTCGAGGCCGTCGAGCGGCCGCGGCCAAGACAGTCCCTCCGGGCACAGCCGCCGCGCCAACGCCAACTGCGCCGGCATGTCCTCGGGACGCCCCGGCCGGGCTGCCGGGCCATCGACGGCGCCGAAGGTCGAAGCGATCTGCCGGCCCCACGTGGAACGAATCGTCGTCCGGACGAAGCCAAGCGACTCGTACAAATCCTGTGCGCCGCGGTTGTCGGCATCGACCTGAAGCAACACTTCCTCGGCGCCGAGTCGCCGGGCCTGGTCCAGGCAAGCCTGGACCAGGGTGCGGGCGATGCCCTTGCGCCTCCACTTCGGCGACACCGCCACGTTGATCAGGACCCATCGTCGCGATCCCAGGTCGGCCCGCATCAAGCTGGCGTTGCCCACCAGCCGGCCATCCTCGATCCAGACGAAGCCGGCGGGGTAGGCGGCCGGCGGCAGAAACAAGTGCCCGGCGGCCCACCCCAGCCACCCCCACCGGCCGAAGGCGCGCATCGCCGTCACCATACGCGCCCCCGACTCATCCAGGCGGTCCCCGAAGGCGGCCTCCATCACGTCGGCCAGGCCGGCCAGATCGCGGCGCGAATCCACCGGGCGCAGACCGCTGGGCGCGGGCGTCCGTCGCAAGACGGCGGCCGTCATCCGGCCTCTTCCAGGGCGCGCAACAGACCTTCCGCCTGCTCGACGGTGACCTTGCCCTCTTCCAACATGCGCAGGATCGCCAGCCGTTCGTCGTCACCGGAATCGCCCGGGTGTCCCGGGCCGGCCTCGGTCGGCGGCGCGCCGCTGCGCACGCGTCGCAACGCATGCGTCAGGGCGTGATGGATCTTTTCGCGTGTCTCCTTCGCATCCAGGCCCAGGGACTTCAGGTCGACATCCTCCAGCCCCGCCTCGACATCGGCCAGAGCCGCGTCGACCTGCGCCGAGATCTCTTCGGCCAGGTCGGCCGTGAACTCGGCTCCACCTCGCGTCACCAGGACATCTCCCCCAGCCGACAAACGCACTTCGGCCCCGCCGCTTCCCAGCGTGACGCTGTGCTCGCCTGCCCCGCTCTCCGCCAGCAGCCTTAGGTCTCCACCGGCGCGCGCGGAGACGCGCGCCGAGGCGGCCGCCAGGAAGCGCACGACGACGTCGCCGGAAGCGTCTACCTGGGACGACGACCCCGCCGGCGGAAGCCATTCGAGCAGGGCATCCCCCCTGAGTCGAACTCTCAGCCCGGCCTCGATCCTCGTTCCACGCAGGTCTCCACCGAGCGTCTCCAGCTCGACCTCTCCCTGGACGTGTTCGAGGCGCATGTCCCCGCCGACCCGACGCGCATGGAGCTCCTGAGTCAAATGCCTTCCCGCGAAGGAACCGCCGACTTCACCGACGCTCGCCGGTCCGACGCGACGCAGGGTCAGATCCCCGCCCACTTGCTCGACCATCAGCTCCCCCATCAGCTCCGCCACGCGCACGTCCCCGCTGACGCGGCCGATCTCCAATTGGGCATCGGGAGGAAGGAACATCAGGCAGCCGCTGCGGCTCGAGACCTCCACCACGTCACCCTTGGGTTGGACGAGCAACCCGCCACGGCTCCCTGCCTGGGCTTCGAGCTGTGTCCCGGGACGTCCCGAGACGCGCAGGTCGCCCTGGACCAATGCGATTCGAACACGCGGCCTCGGGCCGACATCTTGACGAATGCTTTCCACGACCGCCTCCGCTCGGGCTACCTCATGGTCCTTCCAACAGTTTCATCGCTTCGTCCGACGTAATCCGCCCGCCGGCCAGATCATCCAAGACCTGATGGCGTGCCTCGTCGAGGCTCACCGGCGCTTCGCTCGACGGCGGGAATCCCATCTGCCGAACCACGTCCACCAATCGGGCCCGGAGCGTCGGGTACGACAACCCCATTTCCCGCTCCATGCGGTTGAGCTTGCCCTCGCAGCGCAGGAAGGTCTCGACAAACGTCAACTGCTCCCCGGTCAGGCGGCCGAGGCGCCCCATCTCGAAGTGGCCATCGATGGTGGTGTCGCAGTTGCGACAGTGCAGGCGCGTCACCGCAAGCCGTTCCCCACAAACCGGACACAGTGTCAGAAACGTGTTCATCGAGACGGCTCCGCTTGGCTTGGCCGCGCTTCCGAAAACCGATCAGCGAACATCAGATTCTTCATGTCCTCTGCCAGCTCGTCGCGAGGAATCCTAACTCGATTTCAAAGAAAGTCAACTTGCCATTGGGAAGTTCCTTGGCCTGGCCGAAGGTGCCCTTGCGGATGGCAACGCCAGGGCCTGAGGGTGAAAGACGGTCGGCTCTGCTAGAATGCGCAGGTTTCCGGTGAGGTGACCATGGCGCACTTGTTTGTCCCCGGCCCGACGGACGTAGCTCCCGAGATCTTGGCGGCTCAGACCCATCCGATGATCGGCCACCGCAGCCAGGCTTGCGCCGATCTGTTCGGCCGCATCCAGCCGCGCCTGCGCCAGGTCCTGCAGACGGCACATCGCGTCTTCATCACGGCCTCATCGGGCAGTGGCTTGCAGGAAGCGGCGCTGCGCAACACCGTCGCCCGCCGGGCCCTGGTGTGCGTTGGCGGAGCTTTCTCCGAGCGCTGGCTGGAGATCGCCCTGGCCAACGGAGTTTCCGCCGACCGTCTGGACGTGGCCTGGGGGGAACCGCATACACCGGAGCAGGTCGCTGAGGCGGTGCGGCGAGGCTACGACGCCGTCGCCATCGTTCACAACGAGACCTCGACCGGAGTCGAGAATCCTCTGGCGGCCATCACAGAAGCCGCGCGAGCTGCCGCCCCGAATACCCTGATCCTGGTCGACGCCGTCTCCTCCGCCGCCGCGGTCGATATCCGCCCCGACGCGTGGGGCGTCGACGTGCTCCTGACCTCGTCCCAGAAGGGCTTCGCCCTGCCGCCGGGCCTGGCGTTCGCCGCCGTCAGCGATCGAGCGCTCGACCGGGCTGCGTCGGTCCCCCATCGCGGCTGGTACTTCGACTTCCTTCTGCTCGAGAAGTACCTCCTGCAGAACAACACGCCGGCGACCCCGGCCATTTCCCTCCTGTACGCGCTCGACGCGCAGCTCGATCGCATCCTGGCCGAAGGTCTTCCGGCGCGGTTCGCCCGGCACGAGCGCATGGCCGCAGTGGCACAGGCCTGGGCTGAGGAGCGCTTCGCCGTCTTCGCCCGCGCCGGCTTTCGCTCGAAGACGGTTACGACGATCGTCAACACGCGCGCTCTCGACATCGCCGCCCTCTCCAGCCACCTGGCCCGGGCCGGCATGGCCATCGCCAACGGCTACGGTCCGCTCAAGGGCAAGACCTTCCGCATTGGGCATATGGGGGAGATCACCCCCGACGATGTCGCCGCCCTGCTGGCGGAGATCGACCGTTTCCTCGACCGACCGGGGTGAGACTCGGGATCGCAAGCTGCGACCGGGCCGACCGAGTTGCTTCCAGACTCCGCCATTGGCCGGAGTAGAATCCGCCTGCCCATCTCGGCGCGACAAGGGCGGCCTGCCTGCCGCAGCCTACCGCCGCTGACGAAGCGGCGAGGCCCCCACTTCGCCGGCCGGGGCGACCCATGTCGGCCGACCTCACACCCGCACGGCCACAAAACGCCCGACCGCCATCAGCGCGGCTTCTCGCAGCGCTGTTCCTGCTGGCCGCTTTGCCGCGCCTGGTCCTCGCGCTGATCTACCTCGACCTGCCCATCGGCCTCGACGACATGTACCAGTACGACATGCTCGGCCGTTCGCTGGCGGCTGGGCACGGGTACCGCTGGTACAGCCGCGTCGACGTCGCCGCACTGCGCCCATATCTCGACAAGTGGTACAAGATCGATCTGCCCACCGCCCAGGTTCCTCTGGACGGCTACCGGACGACCTTCCGCGCACCCGGCTATCCGGCTTTCCTCGCCGCGATCTACCTCGCCTTCGGCACAACCTACCGCCTCCAGGTCGTCCGCCTCCTCCAAGCGCTGCTGGGTGCGGCCCTCGCCCCTCTGACGGCTCTCCTGGCGAGCCGCTTGGGTCTCCCCGGCCGCTCCGCACCTGCGGCGGGCGTGATCGTCGCGCTCTATCCGGTCTTGTGGATGTATCCGCTCGGTCTCGGCTCGGAGAACCTCTTCTTCCCTCTGTCCCTCGCCACGG
This sequence comes from Anaerolineales bacterium, assembly GCA_035455265.1. GTDB lineage: Bacteria > Chloroflexota > Anaerolineae > Anaerolineales > E44-bin32 > MGOM01. The sequence goes on along the minus strand of DATIFK010000043.1, from coordinate 11,978 downwards.
GGCTCGCGCTCCTCGCTGCCGCCGGTTCCGGGCGGGTCTGGAACGCGGCCTCGGCCGGCCTGCTGTTCGGCGTCGCCATCCTCACGCGCGGTGCCTTCGTCGTCACCCTGCCCTTCGCCTGCCTGTGGCTGGCGCGTCGTGCCGGCTGGCGCCGCGCCGCCCTCACCGCCGTGGTTTCCCTCGCCGTGGTCGCACCGTGGTCCGTGCGCAACAGCCTCGTCCTGGGTCGGCCGGCTTTCGTCGAGACGACGGTCGGCTATAACCTGTTCGTCGGCTACCATCCCGAGGGCGACGGGGGATTCGTCACACATATAGCTTTGATGCCGGTGCACTTGCTGGACGACGAGGCGCGCGACCGTTGGACGACGGAGCACGCCTTGGGCTTCATCCGCGCCGACCCCGGGCGCGCCGCCCTACTCAACCTCAACCGCCTGGCCTACTTCTGGGGTTGGGAAACCCGCGAGCTGGTCTACTTCTACAGCAACAACGCCTTCGGCCCGTTGGCCCCTGGCGTTCTCTTCGCCGCGATGGCCCTGCTGATCCTGCCGTGGGCCGCCGTGGCTTTGCTGGCACCCTTCGGGCTCGCTGTTGCGGCCGACGCCCGTGGCCGCCGCCTCTCGCTGGCCTTCGTCGCCGGCGCTTTGCTGGCGTATGTGCCGATTCTGGCCGAGCCGCGCTTCCATCTGCCGCTGCTGCCGTGGCTCGCACCGTATGCTGCCTTCGCTCTCCAACACCCGTTGGATTGGCTCCGCCCGCCGCCCGCCCGCCGCCTGGCCGTCGTTGCCGCGACGCTGTTCGCTCTGCTCCTTGTGCTCCTGTGGAGTTGGGATGCGCTGCGACTGCTGCCGCGCTGGGAGACGGTCTTCTCCACCGGCGGCAATGAACTGTATCTTTCGTACTGAGCCATGTCGTCGCCGACCGCCCGCCGTCCGCCCGCCACTCCACCGCTCGACCGGGGCCAACGCCTCGAGCTCACATTGACGGAGCATGCCTACGGCGGGGAGTCGCTCGGCCGCGATCCGTCCGGGCGTCCGGTCTTCGTGCCCTACGTCCTGCCCGGCGAGCGAGCCGTCGTCGAAATCACCGAGGCTCATGCGACGTGGGCCCGGGGCCGCCCGCTCGACGTCCTCCAATCATCCGCTGACCGCCTCCCGCCGCGCTGTCGCCACTTCACGCTCTGCGGCGGCTGCCACTATCAGCATGTGACCTACGAGGCCCAGCTCCGCGCCAAGACCGCCATTCTGACCACACAGCTGACGCGCCTGGCCGGCGTGGTGAACCCTCCGCTGAGGCCGATCGTCAGCGCCCCCGATCCATGGAACTACCGCAACCATGTTCAGTTCGGCGTGGGCCGAGACGGCCGTGTGACTCTTCAAGCCGCAGGCTCCGCACACGGCTTCCGCGTGGAGGAGTGCCACCTTCCCGAACCGGCGATCGCCGACCTGTGGCCCAGGCTCGATCTTCCTTCCGGGTCGCCCGTTGAGCGCGTCTCCCTGCGTGCCGGGAGCGGCGGCGACACCCTGATTGGGTTACACGGAGCCGGGCCTCGGGCCATCGAGCTGGAGTCCTCCGCCGAAACCTCCGTCGTCTGGCTCGGCGAAGACGAGTCGGTCGTGCTGGCGGGTGATGGGAGCATCGAGATCGCGGTCAAGAGTCGGGCTTTCTCCGTCTCGGCGGCTTCCTTCTTTCAGGTGCACACGGCGTTGCTCGCGCCGCTGGTGGATCTGGTGTTGGAAGCCCTGACGTTGCGGCCAGGGGAGACCGTCTACGATCTGTACGCCGGGGTTGGATTGTTCAGCGCCTTCCTCGCCGACGCCGGCGCCAAAGTGCTCGCCGTCGAGGCGTCGCCTTCGGCTTGCGCCGATTTCGAGCGCAATCTGGCGGACCTCGACGTCAGCCTCTTCGCCGCCACCGTCGAACAGGCCCTGCCGATGCTCTCGCCTCGGCCCGACGCGGCCCTCGTCGATCCCCCTCGGGCTGGTCTTAGCCAGGAGGCTCTCGAGGCCCTGGTGGAAAAGGCGCCCCACCGCCTGGTCTATGTTTCCTGCGATCCGTCGACGTTGGCGCGGGACGCCAAGCGCTTGAGCCTTGCCGGCTACACCCTCGATCACGTCACACCCATCGACCTCTTTCCGCAGACCTTTCACATCGAGTCCGTCTCGCGCTGGGTCCTACAGGACCGGCGCGCCGTCGAGGATCTCCGCCTATGACTCCGCCTGTCTCCGTGGACCATGCCGAGCGTCTGCGCCGCGCCGTCGAGCTCGCCCGCAAGGCCGGCGCCCTGTTGCGCCCAGGACTCGGCGCGGCCGGGCCGATCGAGCACAAGGGAGCGATCGACCTGGTCACCGACTACGACGTCCGCTCCGAGCGTCTCCTGGTCGAAGGTCTGCGTCGCTCCTTCCCCGAGGACCCCATCCTGGCTGAAGAGGGAGGCGGCGCCGCCGGTCCTCGGCGCTGGGTGATCGACCCCCTCGACGGCACGACGAATTTCGCCCACGGCCTCCCGCACTTCTCCATTTCGATCGCCTACGCCGAAGACGAGGCCATTCGCCTGGGGGTCGTCTACGATCCAATGCGCGATGAGATGTTCGAGGCGCTCGAGGGAGCGGGGGCGCGGCTCAATGGACAGCCGCTGCGCGTTTCGACGGTGTCCGACCTCGGCCGAAGCCTGCTCGTGACAGGGTTTCCTTACGACATTCGGACGAACCCGGAGACCAACCTCGGGCTCTTCAGCCGCTTCGCGCTGCGGTCACTGGGCGTGCGGCGTTTGGGGTCGGCGGCGCTCGACCTGGCGTACGTGGCCTGCGGTCGCTTCGACGGCTATTGGGAGCTGCGCCTTTCGCCGTGGGATTGGGCGGCGGGGCTGCTCCTGGTCCAGGAGGCCGGAGGCCGCGTCACCCGGGTCGACGGCGGGGAAGACGTGTTCCGTCCCCCGACATCGATCCTCGCCACGAACGGGCGCGTTCACAACGCGATGCTGGAGGTCCTACGTGAATCCGATTCCTGACTTTCTGGCGTCGACGGCTTGCAGGCTGACGCCGTCGAACAACGCTACGCCGTGATGCCGCCGTCCGGATCTCTTCTCCGGATCGTGTCCATGGGGGCGATGGTCCTCTCGGTCGTCATCTCCGGCTACCATCGCCGACGCGCCCGGCAATCCGGCACTGTCATTCCGAGACGCGCCGAAGGGATCCCCGCCCTGCTTCTGCGAGCGGGAGCGGGGTCCCTCTTGCTGGCGGCCTTGCTGGCCGCGGTCGTGGCGCCACCCTGGATGTCTTGGGCGACGGTCGAGCTTCCGATAGCCCTACGCTGGGTGGGCGCGGGAGTCGCCTGCGCCTGTTTGCCCGTCTTGTGGTGGGTGTTCACCAGCATCGGCCGCAACATCTCGGAGACCGTTCTGACAAAGACGGATCATCAGCTGGTCACCCATGGTCCGTACCGCTGGGTTCGGCATCCGCTTTACGCAACCGCCCTGGTCGAGATCCTCGCTCTCGCCATGGCGGCGGCGAACTGGCTGCTCTTCGCGCTCGGCCTCGTCGCCGCCATGGCCTTTCGGCTGATGGTCATTCCCAGGGAAGAGGCGAACTTGGTGCAAGCGTTCGGCGCTGACTACGAGGCCTACCGGCGCCGCACGGGAGCCTTAGTGCCCCGCCTGTGGGTCCGAGGCGGGTAGCGACGGGCACCGAATGTCTTTTCGGCCGCTAGGATGGGGAACTGCGCAATGCGGTTTCGATCTGGCCGAAGGGCAGGCGCGAGGTCATGTCGAGGCTGAGGGGAGTGACGGCCACCTGCCGTTCCACCCGCAGGACATAGGCGTCCGAGCCGGGTTCCAGCCCCGCTTCCGCGGCCACACGGTAGCCCAGCGCACCAGGCTCCTGGACGCCGGTTCGATCCGGCATAACCGGAACGTAGTAGCGCGCGCGCGACAGCCGCGTCAGTTTCCAGCCGGTTTCCGCCGTGGCGCCGATGGGAACGTCGACCTTCAGGACGTCGACGTCCGCAAGCCGGCCAACCCGCAGCAGTGTCCCGGCGAACAGGCGCGCAAAGTGAGCCGCAGCCGAGAAGTCGATGTCACGCGAATGAGTCAGGTGATAGTGGCTCTCGGTCTCTTGCGAGACCGCCAGCGCCGGGACTCCCGCCGCGGCTCCTTCGAGCGCGGCGCCGATCGTGCCTGAAATGGTCACGCTGGTGGAGACGTTCTCGCCGTAGTTGATCCCCGCCACGACCAGGTCCGGGGGGCGCGGCAGCAGCTCGAGCAGACCGTGCTGCACCGCCTGCGCCGGCGATCCGCCGACGGCATAGACCTTCCACGTGCGTCCCCCGACCTCGACGTCCTCCTCGTGCAGCGCGCCGTCGGAGCTCTGGGGCATGCTTCGCCCGCTGCCGGATTGCTGCTCGCGCGGCGCGACGACGCACACGAAACCAATCGACGACAACGCCTCGGCCACCGCCCACAGTCCGGGCGAACGGATGCCGTCGTCATTGGTCAGCAGGATGAGCGGTTTCTCAGGAGGCCTCATGGTCGAGACGTATCGTACCAAGGCGGCTGTCGGCGGTCAACGCTGCCGGGCATCCTTCGGCGGCAAGCTTCGTGCCGCAGACAGCTGACGGCGGCGGACCCTTCTGCCTTCGCCACGGCCGTTCACAGTTCACCTCGGGCTTCCAGGGCGAGTTGCTCGAAGAATTCGCGCAGCAGGGCGGTGCGCCGCCGCCCCAGCTCGCGCCCCGGCTTGGTATGCAGCCGGTCGGCGACGTGCCGGAGCTTGAAGAGGTACTCGTGATACGCGCTGTGCGGCTCACCCGGCAACCCAGTGCCGCTGGAGCGAAACGCCTCGGACGGCTCGGCATAGATGGGCTCTCCCGCCTGGAGAGCGTAGGCAATCGTGCGCGCCACGCCGAACGCGCCCAGCACGTCCAGCTTGTCGGCGTCGAAAAGGACCTGGGCTTCGAGAGTCCGCGGGGCCTCGACGCTGCGATAACGGTGCGCCCGGATGCAGTGCGTCACGGCCTCGATCCGGCCGGAATCCCAGCCTTCCTGCGTCAGAATCGCTCGGGCAAACTCGGCCGAAGCTTGTTCGTGACTCGCCCTCCCCGACCCCGGCCCAGGCACGGCGCCGGCGGCATCGTGCAACAGCGCCGCCGCTCGAACGATCGCACCATCGGCCCCGACCTGCTCGGCCAACCGTTCGGCCACAGCCAGGACGCGCAGGACGTGATCGAAGCCGTGGACCGGATCGTTGGCGGGGTACCAGGCGCGCGCTTGATCGACGGAGGGCATGGGACAACTCCAGTGGTCAGTCGTCAGCGGTCAGTGGGGAGTAGTAGCGAGTGAATCCTACCGACATGGGAGAGACAGCGGGCGGCGGACAGCGGGTGCCAGGGTCACTTCCGCCGTGAAGAGACAACGATATCCTCGACGCAGGCGGGCCAGGCGCGGCCGGTCAGCTCCTGCAGCGACGTGCCGAATCCGTCGAAGGCGAAGAGAGTCTCTGCCGGGTCACCCATCCGCAGAAGCCGGCCGGCCTCCAACACGACCAGCCGTTGAGCGTGGGAGGCCAGGAAGTCGACATCGTGGCTGGCGACCAGGATGCCTGTGCCGGCTTCGGCCAGGTCCCGCAGCAGGCGCCCCAGGTCACGCTGGGCCCTTGGGTCCATTCCCAGCGTAGGTTCATCGAGGAGCACGAGCTTTGGTGAGGTGACGAGAACCGCCGCCAGCGCGACGCGCTGCCGCTGGCCGGCGGAGAGGTCTCGCGGATACGCATCCCTCACATCCTTCAGCCCCAGCCGTTCGAGCAGCTCGGAAGGATCCACCGGAGGTTGATTCTCCAAACCGTGGCTGGACAGGGTGAAGGCCAACTCATCGGCCACGGTCTCCGAGAAAAGCAGCGATCCGGGAGCCTGCGGCACATACCCGATATCGCGTGCCCTCTCGGCCACCGGGACACCAATCAGCGATCGGCCATCCAATCGGATTTCGCCCGTGGTCGGGGTGATCAGCCCCATCAGGCAGCGCAACAGGGTCGTCTTACCGGAACCGTTGCGGCCGACGAGGCCTACGATCTCGCCTTCGCCCACTTCGACATCGACATCCTTCAGCGCCGGCAGACCGTTGTAGGCGAACGACAACCCGCGGGCGACAAGTCGCTCGCCTCGAATTGGGGCAACGGCAGCGTGCTCCGGTCTCTGCAGGGCGGCGAGCGCACGCGCCACCGCCTCCCGGTCCGCTTCCGCGGGAAGTCCCAGCGCCTGCGCGGCCTCCCCGACCGGCTCCCCAAAGGGGAGCTTGCCTCGCATTTCGCGCGGCGGCCCCGCGGCTTCCAGCGTCCCCGGGGCACGCAGGATAACGACCCGGCCGACTCGATCGAGCCACCGCTCCAGGCGGTGGTCCGACACGGCCAGCGTGAAGGCCTGTTCGCGTTGCAGGTCCTCGACCCAGCGGACAACGGCGTTGGCCGACGGTGGATCCAGTTCGGTGCAAGGCTCGTCCATCAGCAGCAAGCCGGGATGGCGAGACAATGCCGCCGCGATCGCCACTTTCGCCTGCTCGCCGGCAGACAGGCGGTCGAGCGACCGTCCCAGGAGAGGGCCCAGCTCCAGCCGGCCGACGATGTCCGCGACGCGGAGCCGAATCTCCTCCCGCCCAGCGCCGGCCGATTCCATTCCGAAGGCGATCTCGTCCTCGATGCTGGAGGTGAGGAACCGCGACTGGGGTTCCTGAAAGACCATGCCCACCTTCCGCGCCAGCGTCGCCGGGCCGGCCTGGCGCGTGTCGAGCCCGCCGATCAAGGCTCGCCCGCGGAACCGCCCTCCATAGAAATGCGGCACCAGCCCATTCATGACGCGCAGCAACGTCGACTTACCGGCGCCGGAAGCTCCCGCGACCAGCAGTCGCTCTCCGTCTAGGAGACTCAGGTCGACGCCGGTCAGGGCGGGAGCCGTCGAGTCGGGATACCAGTACGAGACGCGATCCAGTTCAACCACGGCCTCTCCCGAGGATCGGGCCGGCAAGGAGCAGCACCACAGCGATGGGCGCCGGATGGAGCCCCGGCAGGTAGGCCAGCGGATATGGGTAGTACGTCAGGAGTTCGGGCGCGCGAGCCATCAGGACCATCAGCAGCGCCAGCGCCGCCGCGGAAAGTATCACGACCAGGCGATCCGGCCATGTCCAGACGTCGGGCTGATAGCGGGCACGAGTTCCGCGCAGCGCCGCCGCAAGCGCGACCAGCGAGGCCGCCATCAGACCGATCCCCCAGACGGGATGGGCCGGCTGCACCGCCCACAGACCCAGGCCGGCGGCGATGCCGATCCAACCCGTCAGCGCTAGAGCCCGCCGTCTGCCCTCGAGAGTGCCGGCGGCCCAGCCGCGCGCCGTCAGCGCCTCCGCTTGAGCCAGCGCCCGTTCCAGGCTCAGGATGACCAACGGTTCGACCGAGGCGCGCGCCTCGCGCACACCCTGAGCGCGCAGGCCGCGCACGCGCCGCGCTTCCGCCAGATCTTGAAAGCTACGCCGCGCCAGAGGAGCGAAGGTCAATCCCAACGTCGAGGCGACGCCAACGGCGTACAGGCCAGGAGGGGTGCGGCGCAGCAAGTCGGCCGGCGTCAGCGCGACCCCGAAGACCATCATCACCAGGAAGACGACGGCGATCTGCAGGCCGGCGGCCGCGCCGAAGAGCACAGCCTCGAGGGTGTATGGTCCTCCTAGCCAGCCCAGGCGCAGGTGGAGCAGGACGGTATCCCCGGCGCGGCTGAACAGCACGTTCACCAGCGTCGAGGTGATCACCAGCGAAGCCAGCAACAACACGGCCGAACGCGTCGGGGCTCGCCGCGTCAAGCGCCAACGGACTGCCACGGCCGCGCCTCCCAGCAACAGCAGATACCAGGGATTGCGCATCAGCAGCGCGGCGGAGGCCGCGCTGGCGGTCCAGGCGAGCCACGCCGACGGATGCCCGACGGCCCGAGCCCCGGGGGCCGGCATTTGAGACACCGTGCCTCGGGCTAGGCGGTCGGCCGCGACGGGCGGGTGACGATGGCTGTCGCCAGCAACAAGACGACGATCAGGGCCAGCGTGGGCACCACCATGCCTGACCTCAACCCGGGCCCGGCCTCGGCGCCCGACCGTCCAGGCAGCAGGGCGACGTCGGTCAGATCGACGCCGGCCACGGCTGGGATCGCCTGCACCGTCGCCAACAGGTTCTCACTCGGCGTCGCCGGGTTGAACATCCACGCGCCGCTGGCCATCTGGAGCGACCCCAACGCGCGCTCAGGGTGCCCCCATGCCGCCAGGTCCTGGCCGGCCGCCAGCAGCGCCTCGATCCCCAGCGCCGTCGAGTTGGCGTCGGTGTCCTCTCCAAAGGCGCTGGGCTTCTGGTAAGTCCAGCCTCCGTCGGCGTTCTGGGCGCGGCGGAGGTAGTCCAACGATGGGGCCGCCTCGCCGCCGGCGCCGGCGATCAGCAGCGCCTGAATGGCCAGGCTGGTGGTGTTGCTGTCTCCTGCGCCGGGAGTCAGGTCGCCGTTGAACGAATAGCTGCCATCGGGCAAGCGCGCCGCGACCAAGCCATCAACCGCCGTCGCCGGCAGCGGTTCGCCGGCGGCTCGCAGCGCGAGGATCGCCAGGGCGGAGTCGTAGGGACCACCCCCAAAGAAGCCGGTCTGGGCATCGAAGCCTGCCAGCATGAGCTCGACCAGGTTTGCGCCCCCGAGGGCGTGCGGGTCCTGGCCCGCCGCAACAGCCGCCAGGGTCACCTTGGCCGCCAACCCAGCGTCACGGACCTGGCCGACCTGGGCGGCCAGGAAGTCGAGGGGCGAGACGCCGTCCTGCATCCAGGTTGACGGACTCTGACCGGCGCTGGCCGCGGCCAAGACGGCGTCGGCGGTTGCGCCAATGTCGCTCCCCTCGCTGAAGCCGTTGGAGAATCCGCCATCCGGATTCTGCTGGGAACGAAGCCACGCCAGCGCCGTCCGGAGGTCGCCTTGTGCGCCGGCCGTCACCGGAACGGCCAGGCTGGCGAGCAGAACGAGTCCGCAAGCTACACGTCGAATCGTCATACGTTCCCTCCGATCTGAGGTGCGCGGAAGACGGCGGCAAGCGAGGACGAGAACTGGGGAAACGAACCTCCCCGCCCAAGCGGGGAGGCGCCATGCAGGTCCAGGCGCCGCCTCCTTTCCGCGAAGGCTCATCGCGCGCCGGGGCAGAGGCGGGTATCCTGACTCGGGCGGCTGTTGGCCGCCCCCACAGTTGCGGGACAGTGCCGGACTTCCGTCGAAGCGGTTACCGGCTTCCCCAATTCGGCCTTCGCATCCGGGCGAAAGGCCACCCCTGCCCCAGGGGATCCATTGAGTGACGGCAGTATAGACCGGCGCGACGGCCGGAGTCAAGCCGCCGAACGCCACCAGGCGTTAGAGTTTGCCGAAGGCGACACCCTTGTACGTCCACCCGCAGGCGGTGACGGCATCCTGAATCGGCTTCTTGATCTCCCGGGTGTCGAAGCGATAGTTGTAGACCTCTCCACCTTCGAGCTTCTCGGTGAAGGCATAGGCCTTCCCGAACTCAACGGTCTGCATTTGGCCACGGAACGCGGACGCAACGACGCTCAGTTTCGGAACGCCGGCCGTCCACGACACCGAATACTCGCGGTCCATGGCCTTGACCTCGTGCGAGGCCTCATCGAACTTCAGATAGATGCGGAACACCTTCGACAGGCCGGCCTTGGCGAAGATCTCGTACCACTGGGCGTCGACGATCCGCCATTCGGCCACAAGGTCGACGCCCTCGTCGGCGCCTTCCAGGACGCGGTAGGGCGCCGTCGGACGGTTCAGACCCATGAGGCGGGCCATCACCTGCGCCTTCGCCAAGACGGGCGTCCCCGCCGGCGGGCGCTTGGTCGAGCTCAGCGAGTCCAGAATTCCCACAATCACCTCCTGCTCGTCGGAAAGCCCGATCCTACGATGATAGCGCACCGTGCGCAGGGCCGGGAAGCCTGCGCGCCGGCCCAAGGTTGACGGATCGCGGCGGCTGTGGTACAAGGGTACATCCCCGGAGACTTCCGGGCGAACGAGGCGGCCACGCCGCTCCCTTCGCCCGAGCTGTTTCGGAAGCGACGTTCTCACCTGCAAGCCCCCATGGTCCCGCAGCTGAACGATTGCCTCCTCGCCCACGGCGACGGTTCGCGTCGTCGCGCCGCCGAGGTTCGGTTTGCCGTCGAGCGCCGACTTCCGACTCCGGACAGAAGAAAGAGGACGTACGTATGAGTGATAAAACCTTACGCCTGGTCCCCCTGGGGGGCCTGGGCGAGGTCGGCAAGAACATGATGGTGGTGGAATACGGCCACGACATTCTGGTGGTCGACACCGGCATCATGTTCCCCGAGAACGACATGTTGGGGATCGACTACATCATCCCCGACTTCGGCTATCTGAAGGACAAGGTCGACCGCGTCCGTGGGATTGTCATCACCCACGGTCACGAGGACCACACCGGAGCCATCCACCACATCCTGGAGGAAATCCCGGCGCCGATCTACGCCACGGCGCTGACCCGCGGCCTGATCGAGGTCAAGCTGCAGCGCGCCGGCTTGCTGAAGGACGCCCGCCTCCACACCGTGCAGGCCGGGGACACCGTCCGCCTGGGACCGTTCCGGGTGGAGTTCTTCCATGTATGCCACTCGATCCCCGACGGCGTCGGGCTGGCCATCGACACGCCCGCCGGTTTGGTCGTTCACTCGGGTGATTTCAAGTTCGACCACACCCCGGTCGACGGCTGGCCGACGGATTTCGGCAAGCTGGCCGAACTTGGCCAGCGCGGGGTGCTGGCGTTGATGGCCGACTCGACCAACGCCGAGCGGCCGGGATGGACGCCGTCGGAGGCCGTCATCGATCCGGCCTTCGACGACGTGTTCCGCGCCGCCCCCGGGCGCATCCTGATCGGCACGTTCGCTTCGCTGATCTCCCGCATCCAACAGGCGGCCCGCGCCGCCGCGCGCCACGATCGCGTCCTGTCCCTGGTCGGGACGAGCATGGTCGACAACGTGCGCATCGCCCGGCAGCTCGGCTACCTGACGGTCCCCGATGGGCTGGTCGTCCCGCTCGACGAGGCTCTCAAGATGAAGCCGCAGCGGGTGGCGCTGATGTGCACCGGGACGCAGGGCGAACCGTCGTCGATCCTCGGCCGCCTGTCGACCGCCACCAACCGCCAGTTCGACCTTCTGCCGGACGACACGGTCGTGTTGTCGTCGCATCCCATCCCCGGCAACGAGGAGACGGTCCATCGCACGATCAACCGCCTGCTGCAGCGTGGGGCGAATGTCATCTACGACGCCATTGCCCCGGTCCATGTCTCCGGCCATGCCAGCCAGGAGGAGATGAAGCTGCTGATGCAGCTCATCCGGCCGCAGTACTTCGTCCCGGTCCACGGTGAACTCCGTCACCTGAAGATGCACGCCTCGCTGGCTCACTCGATCGGCATCCCGGCCGAACGCACGGCCGTAGTCGAGAACGGCATGGTCCTGGAGTTTCGGGACGGGAAGATGCAGGCGGGCGAACGGATCCCCGGCGGCTATGTGTTCGTCGACGGCCGCGGGGTGGGCGATGTCGGCCCGGCGGTCATGCGCGAGCGCGAGTCCCTGGCGCGCGATGGATTCGTGCTGGTCAACCTGCGCCTGAATCCCAAAACCGGCAAGCTCGCCGGCGAGCCGGAGATCCACACGCGCGGCTTCGTCTACGCCCCCGACGCCGAGGACCTGCTGCAGGCGGCGCGGCAGAAAGTACGCGAGCTGGGCGGCGGCAGTGACAACGGCTTGCCCGAGAAGATCGAGCGGGAGCTCGGCAAACTGTTCTACGCCGAGACAAAGCGCCGCCCGATGGTGCTTGTCTTCACATCGTCGTCGGGCAGTTGACGGCCCTCGCAGTCACCAGTCTCCAGTATCCAGTATCCAGTTTCCAGTTGAAGCGGTGCTCTCGAAACGAGTCGGACTGGCGACTGG
>DATIFK010000042.1:0-27957 GCA_035455265.1 Anaerolineales bacterium | reverse complement strand
GATCATCTATGACACAGGGGCGTACGCCGGGCAAGGTCCTTATGTGGCAGCATGTGGCTTGATTTCAGTCTTCGGCCCGTACCGAATCAAACACCGCCTAGGGGAAGCCTTCTGTGTGTACACAAACAAACCGGTCGCCGGAGCATACAGGGCCTATGGCTTTCCTCAAGCCGCCTTTGCGAGCGAGGTCCAATTGGACCTCATCGCGGCTGAACTCGATATGGATCCCATCGAGTTTCGAATACGCAATGCAGCTGGTGATGGAGATACGGTCATCACGGGCCAAAAGATTGAAAGTGTGAACTTGCCTAGGATGTTGATTGAAGCGGCCAAAGTCGCGAACTGGACCAGCGGGCGCGAGCAGTCGGGAGATGGGCGAGGTCTTGGCATCGCTTGCATCGTAAAGGCGAATGGACTTGGTGTTTCAAATGCCGAAATCGAAATCAACTCCGATAGCTCCATAAGTGTGTATTCAGGCACAGTGGACCTTGGAACGGGCTCGACGACCCTCCTGGCCCAGGTCGTGGCTCAGGAGCTGGGGCTTCCACTGGATGCCATTTCCGTCTTCACCGCTGATACGGGAACGACCCCGTTTGACGAGGGCAGCATCGCCAGCCGTGTGGCCTTTGGCATGAAAGCGATTCTTAGGGCATCGGTCTCATCGCTGGAGAAGTTGCGTTTGGTTGCGGCGGAGGAACTTGAGTGCTCGCCGGAAGATGTCCAGTTCAGGGCAGGGGAGTTCTTAAGGAACGGAGATGACGAAGAGTCTCTCGGGGTGAAAGAGGTGATTGCGATGGCCTGCCATCAACTCGGAGGGAGCATCAGGACGACAGGAACCTTCCTTGCGGAGGAAGGAAAGAGCATGAACCCCGAGGTGCTTGAGGGGTTTCCTATGGGGCCTCTTTCGCACTTCGTTTTCGCTGCTCAAATTGCGGAAGTCCAAGTGGATCAAGAGACTGGTGGAATCGATGTCGTCAAGATCGTATCTGTGCATGATGTTGGGAAAGCATTGAACCCAATGAATGTCCTGGGGCAGATTGAGGGCGGGGTCATGATGGGGCTGAGTGCGGCTCTATATGAACAGATGATTTTCCAGGACGGCAAGGTGCTGAACAACAGCTTCGTGGACTTCAAGATTCCCACGTCAGCGAATGTGCCGGAAATCATCCCCATCATTGAAGAGAATCCGCTCCCCGATGGCCCCTACGGCGCAAAGGGAATGGGCGAATCTCCGGTGATACCGACCGCTCCTGCCATCGCAAATGCGGTCTTCCATGCAACCGGCGCGATGGTAATGGATCTGCCGATCACGGCGGAACGGTTGCTCTCGAAGATTGAAGAACTCAAGAGCGATATCAACGCGGCGTGAATAGCGGCTCGATTCACTGTGAATCGCCCCATGCGAACTGCCTCGTCTCGATCTTCCCGAACTTGACCACTCTAGCCGTTGGGACCTCTTCAGCGGCTTTCGCCGTTCTTGGCTCACGTGGGTTGACCTGGGTTGAGTGGCCCATGGTTCTGCTGGGTTTGTTAGGCGACAACGCGGCCGGCAAGTCCACCCTCGGGGGGCTGCTAACAGCTGTCCACCTGCCGGATGCCGGCGGGATCTACAGCGAAGGAAACCCCGTCCGGGTCGGCCCTTGCATCGCCCGCTGGCTGCACTTACCTGAGCTACCCAGGACTTCCCCCTGTCACGCCATCTCAGCATTGGCCAACGTCTTCTTCGGCCGAGAGCTGACAGCCTCTTCTGTGGGTGGAGTCCCTGGCCGAAAGCACGTGGTCGAGAAAACGGATGGGGTCATCGCAGAGATGAGGATCTGCCTCGGCTCGGTTCAGACGTTCGTCACGGATCTCTCGGGTGGGCAGAGCCGGGCGATCGCCATCCCGCCGTACTGGCGTCCGGAGCATGGATCGCCGATCGACTGGACGCAACGCGGATGTGAGCGGCTTGATCACGGAGAACGGGGACGCGACCGGAAATGATTCCCGACCAAGCTGAGAACCTGGTTCCATCTTCCGCGGGGTACCCCGCCGGATGAAAGAACCACTTGTGGTCGGCCTCGATCTTGGGACGAGCCGCGTCAAAGGCGCGATCTACACCACCGATGGCAGAATGGTGGCTAGGGCCACCACAGCCTACTCAACGTTCTACCCACGCCCTGGCTGGGCGGAGCAGTCCCCGAGCGATTGGCGAGAGGCTGTCCGCAAGACCTTGAAGGAGGCCATAGGGCTCTTGGGCCGCGGGGCCGACCGGATCGAAGCCTTGGGCCTATCCTGTCACGCTCCCTCGCTCGTTCCTGTCGATGCAGAGGGCGAGCCCCTCCTGGACCGTGTCCCCATCTGGCAAGACGAACGTTCGAAGGAACAGGCGAGGCAACTGATCCATGAGATCGAGCATGACTGGGTCGGGCTGGGAATGCCCTTCGCCGCGTTCGCCCCCAAGCTTAGGTGGTTCGTCGAAACCCATCCGGAGCTCGCTCGAGCGACTCGTCTTGCGCTCGGAACGAAGGCCTACCTCGCACTGTGGCTCACCGGTCGCGGCGCCACCGACCCATCCAGCGAACCAGGCGGCAGCGGAGGGTGGGCGAGGGTCTGCGAGGCGTGTGGGTGGAGCCTCGAACGGCTGCCCCCGTTGATGGCGCCAACCCATGTGGTCGGCCCGCTCCGTGCGGAGATCGCAAGAGAGATCGGCCTCGTCCGGCCCGTCCCTGTGGTCCTGGGCGTCAACGATGGGGCTTCATCCGTCCTTGGGAGTGGGGCGATCAAGCCCGGAGAGGGAATCGTGGCACTTGGAACAAACGGGGTCATTTTCGTCGTATCGGACGAACCCGTTGTGGCTGAGTCACGGCTCACACGTGCGGTCTTCTGCTGGCCCTACGTCGACGGGCGCTGGATCGCCGGAGGCCAGACCAAGACCGGCGGAGCGAGCCTGGAGTGGTTTCTTGGCATCCTGAACCGGGAGCCGACAGAGCCGCATGATTTCGACAGGATTCTCTCCCTGGCAGCGGAGGTGGCTCCAGGGTGTGGTGGGAGTATCTTCTTGCCGTACCTGATGGGGCAGGGAACACCACACGAAAACCCATCTGCCAGAGGCTCGTTCGCCGGCCTGACGATCGGGACAACCCGAGCCCACTTGGCGCGGGCTGTGCTCGAGGGCGTCGCTTTCACTCTGCGCGACGTCCTCGAGGAGCTGAATCGCCTGAGGATCTCCACTCGGCGCCTGGCCATCACCGGCGGAGGCGCCAGGAGCAACCTTTGGAGGCGAATCGTAGCGGAGGTCCTCGACATGCCGCTGGGTTACAGCCCGGGTGATTCCTGTCTCGGCGCGGCGATACTGGCCACCGTGGGCGTGGGCCTGCATGACGATGTCGCCGCGGCCTGTTCAGCGATGTGTCCACCCGCAGATGTCCCACCGCCCGCCCCGGACAGAGTCGCCGTCTATCAGCGCCTCTACCGCGACTACGGCGCCCTTAGAGAGGCGATTCTTCGGTTATCTTCGTGATGAGCGCCGGCTGATGCCGAGTGGGTGTTACGATAGGCGCTGACCGCGCCGGACGGGCAGCGGCCCAACTGGGAGTGAGAACGTGGGAAAGAGCATCTTCTCTCGGACCGTTCAGCTGGAGCGAATGACTTCTCCGGAAGTCAAACTGGCTTGCGGCGAGAGCCACGGCGTCGCCATCATCCCGGTCGGTGCGGTCGAAGTGCACGGGCCGCACCTCCCCGTCGGGACCGACTCGTTGGAAACCTTCGAGATCGGTCTACGGGCGGCGAAGGAGGCCGGGGTCGTGATCACGCCGATGGTGTGGTTCGGGAATTCAAGAGGCTTCATGGACTTCCCAGGTTCGATCGCCGTTCGTCCGGAGGTTCTCAAGAATCTGATGGAGGACATCGCCCGCAGCCTCCTTCATCACGGATTCGATCGAATCGTCATCCTGGACGGCCATGGTGGCAACTACGGGATTCTGGAGACGTTGATCGAGGATATCCACCTCGAGACCGGCGCCTTGATCTGCCACGCGCGCGCGTGGGAGTTGGCCAGCGTCCCCAAACCGGGAGGCGTCCCGAGCTACGACGGCCATGGCGGGTCCTCGGAAACCTCCGTGATGCTGGTCCTCTGTCCGGACGATGTCGACACCGCGAGCTTCGCGGACTCAGCGCCTGACGTCGATTTGACCCGTTTCGGGTCGGTCTTCCCCAGCCCGTCCGCCTCACTCGGCCGGGGGCCGGTGACGTTTTCCCTTTCCATGGGGGAAATGGTGGAGGCCGGCCACCATGGCGACCCGAGCTATGCCTCGAAAGACCGCGGGGAGGCCCTGCTGGCCGCCAAGGCGGAGGCGCTTACCGAGTTGTTGAAGGCTTTGAAGGATGGACGGTTGCGTTGGCGAGGCATGAGGAAGGGGCCGGGAAAGGAGTGAGGTGATGGCGACCGCGGAAGGCAGATCGGAAATGCGATTCCCTGACCGCAGCCACGTGACTTCCGACGAGATGTTCAGTTGGGAAGAGGTCCGGGCTATCATGGACAAGGAGATCAAGCGCCGTGGGGAGTACGTGACGGCGATTGTGCAGGCGATGCGGGAGCACTTCGGCGATGGGGCCTTCGACATCGCCGTCCGAGCGATCTATCAGATCGGCTACAACAAAGGAAAAGCCCGCTCGGAACTGATGCGGCAGCAGGGGCGGCCGACCGACTTGCACAGTCTATCGGAATTGGTGGCGCACCGGACGGCAAAACTCTACCTGGGGACCACGGTGGAAGTCGAACCAGATCGCATGACCTCGACCGAGACCTACTGCCCGATGCCGGCCTACTGGAAGTCCATCGGCCTTGAGGACATCGAAGTGCGGCGGTTCTGTTGGATGTTCGATCAGGTGGATCGGGGCATGGTGGAGGGTTACAACCCTGACTACACCGCCGACCTGGGCGGGGCGGAACAGCTGGCCCAGCATGGTTACTGCCAGATGATCGTGCGGAAGAAGGATGCCGAGGAGACTCCGATCGCCAGAGCCAGGCTGCGCGAGTAGGCCGGAAGAGACACCCACCATCTGGCCGGGGGGATCGCCAGCGTACAGATCCGCGCCGTCCGTTCCCGCCGCACGGCGGGCTCAACCCTCACCCCCAATAGCGCGCGCTCCCGAAGGTAGGGAAGCGCCTCCGCTGGGCCCGCGCATCGATCTCGCGCCCGAGGCGGTGACTTTCCAAAACGGCATCGGGATTCCATTGGGCTCGCCCTACCCGCAAACGCATCGCCATTGCCGGGGCCGGCCCGGCCGCTCTCTCCTGCGCAGAGCAGTTGTTGCAGCGCGGCCACCAGGTAACTATCTTCGAGGCGCTGCCTTTCCCAGGCGGCCTGCTGACGTACGGGATCCCGAACTTCAAACTGGACAAGTCCGTCGTCTACGCGCGCCTGGACGACTACAAACGCGCCAGCATTGAGTTCGTGGCCGACACCAGGATCGGCAAAGACAAGAAGATCGACGACCTGCTCGCGGAGGGATTCGACGCCGTCTTTGTCGCCGTAGGCTCACAGGTGGATGTGCCCCTAGACGTACCGGGTGCCGACCTGCCCGGAGCCTATCCGGCGACGGACTTCCTGGTTCGGGCGAATGTAGACCCGTGTCTGCTGCCGATAGAGCGACGCAACCGGCCCGACGTGGGCAGGAAGGTCGTCGTCGCCGGCAGCGGGGACACCGCCTCCGACTGCCTGCGGACCGCCTTGCGCATGGGGGCCGAGGAAGTCACCTGCCTTTATCGCCGGACCGAGGCGGAGATGCCCGGCGGCACGAAGGATCGCGAGTTGGCCAAGGAGGAGGGGGCTAAGTTCCGCTACCTCACCCAGCCCGTCCGATTCATCGCCGGCCCGGATGGGCATGTGCGCGGCGTTGAGTGCTTGCAGTGCAGGCTTGGCGAGCCGGACAAGAGCGGCCGCCGCCGGCCGATTCCGATCGAGGGGTCCAACTTTGTCATCGCCGCGGACACATCGATCCTGGCTCTGGGCTACCGTCCCGATCCTCTGATCGGCGAGACCACTCCAGGCCTCAAGACCCAGAGCTACGGACTGATCATCGTCGACAAGGAAACCGGTGCAACCTCGAAGCTTGGCGTGTTCGCCGGCGGCGATGATGTCACCGGCCCTGACCTCGTCGTGACCGCGGCGGCTGCCGGGAGGCGGGCTGCCCGGGTCATCAATGAGTATGTCATGGCAAGGTGACTTCGCGAGCACGCCTGTTTCGGTGGCGCCTGCAGTCCGCCGTCATGTGGTCGCAGTCGCGGAGGTCGGCGAACGACTGCCCGTTTTGCCCCCCACAGGGTTACGTGTCATCCTTCCCCGACCTGGGAGACCGACGAAGATCCTTGGCCGAAGGAGGCCATGTCGCGACCGCTGCCGGCAGCCGCTGCGGGTGCCTACGATCGTGGCCGATATCGGTGCCGACGAGAATCGAAACCACCTTGGAGCGGGGATTTTGCAGCGGTGGCCCGTGGATCGGAAAGTAGCCTGGCGAGGCGCAAGCCAATCGAGGCCAGGGGCTGGGTTCTCCGTGTCATTCCGGACTGGGTGGCGTGGCTTCGAGACCTCAGCGTTGCCGGTCCGTGGTGGGCGGGCTGTTGACACCGTACCCGCTGCATCTGCCGCGATGGGTCGCACTGCCCCTCTCGGGCATGGGATGCACCCGCTGCCGTCCTTCGGACGATTGCGTGGACATAGCGGGCTCGGGTGCGATACACTGCAAGGGTGCCTGCCAAACGAACGATGGAGATTCGACATGAACAAAGGAGCCCTTGAAGGAACCGCTCGCGCGATGGTTCCCGCCGGGAAGGGAATCCTGGCTGCGGACGAAAGTACGGGAACGATTCGCAAACGTTTCACCGCCGTCGGCATTGCAGACACAGAGGAAAACCGCCGCGCCTATCGGGAGATGCTCTTCACGACACCGGGGATGGAGGACTACATCAGCGGTGTGATCCTTTTCGATGAGACGTTGCGTCAGTCCGCCGGCGAGGGAACGCCGTTTCCAGCACTTCTTGCTGCCAAGGGGATCCTGCCCGGAATCAAACCCGACAGGGGCGCCAAGGACATGGCAGGGCATCCCAGTGAGAAGGTCACAGAAGGTCTCGACGGCCTGCGTGAGCGGCTGGCCGAGTACCGCGACCTGGGCGTCCGATTCGGCAAGTGGAGGGCTGTGATCACGATCGGGGAGGGCCTACCATCGCTGACCTGTCTGCAGGCCAACGCCGAGGCTCTGGCGCGCTACGCCGCCCTGTGTCAGGAGCAAGGGCTCGTGCCCATTGTCGAGCCGGAAGTTCTCATGGACGGCGATCACTCGTTGGAGCGTTGCGCCGAAGTCACCGAGTTGACTCTGAGGATCGTCTTCGATCGCCTGGCCGATCATCGGATTCATCTCGAGGGAACCATCCTGAAGCCCAACATGGTCATTCCGGGAAAGGGACATTCACATCAGGCCGCCTCCGCCGAAGTCGCAGAGGCCACCGTTTCCACCTTGCTCCGCTGCGTTCCGGCGGCGGTTCCGGGGATTGTGTTCCTATCGGGCGGGCAAACGCCGCAGCAGGCCACCGAGAACCTGAATGCGATCAACGCACGGTTTCCCTCATTGCCTTGGGAGATCAGTTTCTCTTACGGTCGGGCGCTTCAGGACGAAGCCCTGCGCGCTTGGCTCGGCCAGAGGGAGAAGACGCCTGCCGCCCAGGCGGCGTTCTACCATCGCGCCCGGAACGTGGGTGCGGCACGCGCGGGCCGCTATTCCACGGACATGGAGGCCGCCTGAATCGACCTCCAGAGCTGGTGTCGCCGGATACTCGTTCGAACAAGGTGGATTGGCCGAGAGCGGACGTGGTCATTCCGTGCGGGACGTCCGGCGTAATCGTCCACCAAACTCCAAGCAGCGACCAAGGGTCTCGCGTAACCTTGCTCTGGGGGACGAAACCCACGCTCGTCTTTCGGTCGATTCCGTACAAGGGTCCTGCCCCGCGAGCGCGAGGAGAGACCGAGACCCCTGACCGTCTTCACGTCTGACGCCCATTGTGTGGATCTCACTGAGACAGCAAAGCGACTGCGTGGAGTCCGCAGATACCTGCCCGCGCGCCAACGATGCCCCTTAGTCGAGAGGCGACTGGTGATTTGCCCCAGAGGCAGTCGTCAGTGTTCAGTCGTCAGTGATCAGTTACTTTGGAGCCATCTGTCTTCTGAGAACTGAGAACTGACAACTGTTCTTGAGGAGGCGACGGTGGGATTGCCCGCCCTGGACAGGTGCAGGGCCGTCGCATTGACCTCGACACCGCACGGGCAAGCGTTTCGCTCAGGAGTCTGGGTCAGGGAACCCACGCATGAGGGTTTTGCAGGACCCGACCGAGCCGATCCAGACCCTTGTACGCCTTTCGACGGATTCCGCTTAAGGGTCTCGGTCTTCAAACGTGCCTGGCGCACACAGACCCTCGTCCGTCTTCTGAGGCCGGGCACCAACATCCATTCCCCGAGCCCAGGTTACCTGCATGCAGAGAACCTTCTGGTGCGAGGGCTATGCGGTTCGGCGCAAGTAGAATACGAACTTGCCGCCTTCCTCACGAGACTCTAGTAGCGCGTGGCCGGTCTGCCGGCTCCAGGCTTGCATATCCGACGGTGCCCCCGCATCGGTGGCGATCATCTTGAGGACTTGGCCGACCTCGATTTCCTTGATGGCCTTCGCCGTCTTTATGACGGGCATCGGGCAGAGCATGCCGCTGCAGTCGAGCTCCTTGTCAGCCGTGATCGTCGTCTCGGCCATGGGTGGTTCTCCCTTTCAGAAGAATGCCGTGCGTGCCCTCACGGCGCATCTCTGCGGCCGATCTCGAACCCAGCGACGGGCCGTCGCCGCTCAGAACGTCAGTTGACCAGCCGCCCGGACCGCATAGTCTACCAGCACGGCGCCGCCCTTCAGGGCAACACCTTCCAGCAAGTCCTCGGCTCGGATGGCCCGAACGTTTGCGGTTTGCTCGCACACCTCCACACGGACGCCCATCTCAACGGCTTCAGTGAAGCGATCGAGAATCGTTGGTTGGCCCGGCTGACTTTGATCCAGCTTCTTGATCTTGGATCTGACCACGATGTCCGCACCAGCCTGTACACAGTAGACAACCGTTTCGAAGCCCATCGCCGCGGCGAGCGAAGCGTACATGAACGCCGATCTGGCAATCGGCGTGTAGTCGAAGCCATTCGTCAGCACGATGAGAAAGAGCCTGTCGCTTTGCCCGGGCGCGCGATCGGCCTTCGTGTGGAGAGCGCCTTCGGGATTCTTGCGGACAAAGAAGCTGTACTGCCCATCTCTTTCATCGGTGATCAGGAGGATCTTCGCACCCACGTGCTCTGCCCACGCGGCTAGATCGGGTTTCGTGTTCTTATCGGTGGTGATGACTTCAAGCAGTTGAGCCCGACTCATTCCGGCCAGTTCCCGTTCGGCCTTGAGGATGGGGGCGGGGTAAATCAGACCGCGGCAGTCGAGTGTCCGATCCGGTGTGAGGGACGCCACCAAGCACCTCCGTCTGCGCGGCGACAAGCGAACGGCAGTGCACGCTGGGATGACCGCCGGCGAGCCACTGCACCTGGCACAGCTCGAAGCGGCAGGCTCCTGCGCCGGACCGGACCTGGGCAAGGCCCCGGCCGCGGGTCCGACGGCCTGCTCTGAGAACGTTCAGATGAAGAGTTGGACGTCAGCTTCGGCGGCGTACTCCAGGAATGTCGCCGCGCCGCCGATTTCGCAGCCATCGATGAAATCATCAGGGGTGAACCCGAAGACGTCCATGGTCATTTGGCAACCGATCAACCTGACACCAAGTTCAACAGCTACAGCGCGTAGTTCTCCGACTGGGGCTACTCCCTTGTTCTGGAAGGACTTCTTCATCAAAGTGGTCGCCAACCTGTTGAAGCCAGGTACGGTAGCCATGAGTGCATGAGGGATCGGCCACTCGATGTCTTGGAAGCCTTGTGAACCGAAGGGCATTTTCATCGGCATGGCGGGGTTGCCCACCGGTGTCACCATCGGGTCCATCTCCTTCTTCAGCAGGGTCAGCCCGTAGAAGGTGAAGAACACCGCAGCCTCCCACCCCATGGCGCCCGCTGTGGTTGCCAGGATGAACGGCGGATAGGCCCAGTCGAGCGAGCCCTTGCTGGCGATCAGGGCCAGGCGCTTGGGGGCACTCGGGTTGGACTTTGACATACTCTGCCTCATTTCATGCTGCTTGAGATGATCGGATCCTCCGGCTTGAAAAGGGTACGGATTCACCGCTTGAGCTGTCTCAGTCGCCCTCGGTGCCCCGGGGGCGGAAGTGGATCGTGACGTCTTGGGGGAGGGCGGCACCTACTTCCACTTCGATGGCCTTGAGGATCGCAGACGGGATCGGGCAAGCTGTGTGCCGGATGTGGGCGGATGCCGAACGATACACGGCACTCTCGTTCATCGGCCGGAAGACCTCGTGGCCCTTTCCCTTCCACTGCAGACAGGCCAGGTCGTCGCTCATGGCCGTGATCTGATCGCAGCTGCTTTCAATCTCGACACGGACGTGGCGCTCGTCTACCTTGTGGATCGTGATCTTGGCCGTGTAGCCGCACGCACCGGCTTGAACCTCGAGGGATCGCATGGCGGGCACCGGTCCTCTAGGGTGACGACAGCGGATCGAAGTAGCCTTGCTCGACCCGGGAGGTCCATGCGTCGTGCCTACCACCGCAGCCTCGCCGGGAACCACGCCCAAGGGACAAGGAGAGTACCGGAGGGGGCTCCACGAAGAGCGTCCCGGTCGCAGGCCGGGGAGCATGGGGGCCCCGGTCGCTCGGCTAGGCTTCGATCGGCGCACCGTCCGGCGGGAAGGCCCTCGCTCCCCACCTTCGCCGGTCGGGTTCAAAGGAACGACCCCCGCCGAGTCCAGGCCATGGACGGACAACCTTCCTTTGAGAGGTAAGGCACGCGGCGCGGCGACCCCAGTGATAGATGTCATGCTCAACGGACGATGTTTATCCTATTTCCCTGGTTTGACCCATAGATGGTGAACTTGGTCATGATGACCCGATTGGTTTCGAGCATACAATGGTTCGTATCCCGATGCCACCCCCATCACGAGCAAGAGCTCGAATTCAGACTTTCTACCACCGCATCGGATCGGTCGGCTTGCGGGCGAAGATCGCGGGCATGGTCGCGGCCGTGGTCGTCGGCCTCGGTCTGACCACTTCCCTGGTCGTTCGGTCCAATGTTGCGCGGATCCTCGAACGAACCTTGGAGGCGCACGCGTCGAGCGTCGCCCGGGCCGTGGCCTCCCACCACGAAGATACGATGAGCCCTCAAGGCGGCCCTTCCTCCGATCGGCTGATTCAGGCCATGGTGGATACGGACCCGGAGGGTCTCTACGCCATTATCCAGGAAGGCGACGGCACGGTCATGGTCCAAGCCTCCCGTCCGGAGGCGCCGCCCGAGCGACTGTCGGGTGTTTCAATTCCGGCGGGGAGTCCTCCCGTCAGCGGAGCCGTCACGACCTCGGTGGGCAGAGTCTACGAGGCGGTGCTGCCGCTGGCTGGCACGGATCTGTTCGCCCGCGTCGGCCTGTCGGCCCGCCGCGTGGACGAGGAAATCGCCTCCATGACCCGCAGCCTGGTCCTGGTCGTGGCGACCGCGCTCGTCCTGGCCGTTTCCGTATCCCTGGGGCTGACCCAGCTTCTGACGCGTCCGATCCTGGCTCTGCAGCGTGCCGTTCGGGAGACCTCCCTGGGCAACCTGCCGCGCAAAGCCGAAACGGTATGGGACGACGAGATCGGAGAGCTGGCCCACGCCTTCAACGTCATGACGTCGGGCCTGGCCCGTTCGCGCGATGCGCTGATGACTCAGAACCGTGAACTGGCCGTGCTTAATGCCACCGCCCGGGCCATCGGTGGCTCCCTCGACCTTGAGCAGTTTCTGCGGGCCGCGCTCAAGGCGATCCTGGAAGAAATGGACTTGAAGGCGGGGTGGGTCGTATTGCAGCATGACGGCAGTGAGTCGGCCTCAGGTCATGCCGGCCCCGATCGCGGTGAAGGCCGCGACAGCCCATGGCCGCTGAACCTGGTGGTTTCGTCGGGTCTCAGCCGGCGCTTCGCCGAGGAAGAGGGAAGCCGGGCATGGGACGGCTGCGTCTGTCTCGACGTGTTGGCATCCGGCCAGTGCATGGTGATCGATGATCTCAGGGCAGGATGCCTCCGGCTGAGTGAGGAGGCGAGGCAACGCGAGGGGCTCGTATCCCACGCCAGCATCCCTCTCGTGGCGCGTGATCAGGTCGTGGGCGTCTTGAACGTGGCCGCCGACGCGCCGAGGGAATTCCCCGCCGCCGAACTCCATCTTCTCAGCTCGATCGGCCGACAGATCGGTGTAGCGGTCGACAACTCCCGCTTGTGGGATCAGGTTCAACGCAAGGATCACCTGCGCGGCCAATTGCTCGAGCGGACCCTCCGGGCCCAAGAGGACGAACGGCGGAGGATCGCGCTGGAGTTGCACGACCAGGTGGGAAGCGCCCTGGCATCGCTGGGCCTCGGCCTGCGCGTCCTAGAGAACGATCTGCCCCCCTCACGCGCCACGGTGCAACAGTTCCGATCGCTGCGCGATCAACTGGACACGATCGCACGCGATCTCCATCAGTTGGCCTTCGACCTCCGACCGGCGGCGCTGGATCGACTGGGGCTCGCCGATGCGCTGGAGCAGACGGTCCACAACTTCGCCCGCCAAAACGGCTTGGCGGCGGACTTCCAGGCCATCGGCCTGGACGGTGAGCATCTGCCGTATGAAGTGGAAACCGCCCTCTACCGCATCATCCAAGAGGCCCTGACGAACGTCGCCCGACATGCCCAGGCGACCGAGGTGGGGGTGGTCCTCGAACGGCGTTCGGATTCGGTCGTCGCCGTCATTGAGGACAATGGTCGGGGTTTTGACACCCAGGAGGCCCTGGCGCCTGGCGCCGTTCGTCTCGGTCTGTTCGGCATGCAGGAGCGGGCGGCTCTGGTGGGCGGCCGCTGGGATATCGAATCGTCGCACGGGAAGGGCGCCACCATCTTTGTGGAAGTCCCCGTCGAGCACGGAGCGATGGAAGCAAGCCGGCGGAGCTGATTACCTTCGAATGCCTCGAATTCGCGTCTTGCTCGCCGACGATCACGCCGTCCTGCGCGCCGGTCTGAAGGCACTCCTCAGTGCCCAGGCCGACATGGACGTTGTGGGCGAGGCTGGTGATGGGCTCGAAGCCCTCCGGGAGGCCGAGCGCCTCCGCCCGGATGTCGTGCTGGCTGACGTTGGGATGCCCGGGCTGAGCGGCCTCGAACTGACCCATCGCCTCAAGGAGTCCCTGCCGGAGGTGCGCGTCCTGATCCTCACCGTCCACGAGGACCAGTCCTTCCTGCACCGGGCCCTGCGGGCTGGGGCTGCTGGATACCTTGTCAAGCGCGCCGCCGAAGAGGACCTCCTGGCTGGAATCCGCGCCGTCGCCCGCGGTGAGGCCTTCCTTTTCCCCCCGATGACGAAGGGATTGATCGAGGACTATCTGCGACGCACCTCTCGCTCCCGTCGTGGCAGCGACGGCGGTGAAACGCCCTCCCCGAAGCCGTATGACGGATTGACGCCGCGCGAGGTGCAGGTGCTCCGCCTCATCGCCCAGGGTTACAGCAATGCCCAGGTCGGCGAGGCGCTTGTCATCAGCGTCAAGACCGTCGAAAGCCACCGCGCACGCATCGTCGAGAAGCTCGGCCTGCACAGCCGGGTGGAGCTCGTCCGCTACGCCGTCGGCAAAGGACTGCTCGAGTAGCCGGGAGACACGTCATGGATGGACCGACGAGGAAAGTCTTGATTGTGGTCAATGACGGACCCT
The DNA here is from genome assembly GCA_035455265.1 of Anaerolineales bacterium. Classification (GTDB taxonomy): domain Bacteria; phylum Chloroflexota; class Anaerolineae; order Anaerolineales; family E44-bin32; genus MGOM01. The sequence continues at coordinate 14,096 of DATIFK010000042.1, read as the reverse complement.
ACGGCAGCGAGAGGCCGTATAACGCCCTGCGTTTGGGGATGCAGCTGTCGAAACAGAAGGGCCTGATGGTCCAGGTGTTCCTCGTGGGCGATGGAGTGCAGTGTGCGGTCGCGGGACAGGAAACCCACGAGGGCTACTACAACGTCGAGCGAATGATGAGCTCCCTTGCCCGCCAGGGCGAGGTCGCCACTTGAAGCACCTGCGCCAAGGCCCGTGGCATAAGGCCTGAAGTGACTGTCGAGGGGGTCCGATCCGGCTCCATGGAGCTGTTGAGCGAGTGGACGTTGGCGGCCGACCGGGTCCTGATCTTCTGACGACGTCTTCCCTGCTTCACCCGGATCGCCACTGAGTGGCCGCCGCGCAAGAGAGACACGCCTCCCCGGCAGACGATTCCTCTTAGAACCCGCTTCTAACCCGCTTCCGGCGGGGCCAGTTTCACCTGGTCGACCCGGTCGCGCAGGCAGGGCCCCGCGCCTCAGGGTATTCCCCTCATTGCGTGCGGAGCTGGGGTTTTCCACACCCCAGGAATCCACAGTCCTCCCCAATGGACGGCAGGTCTAGACGGCCTTACACATAGCTAGATGGACCTGCCCACGGGGAGCCTGACGTGGAACGATGTCCTTGATCTGGCAGCTGCGCTGTCCGGCGTGGCGCGCGTGCGGCGCCGTTTCCTGACGTACGGCGGAAGCTCCGAGGTCTCCGGCGCCCGGGGTCCGCAGCGCGGTGAGGAGCATCTGCCGGAACGGACGACGGCCCTGGCGCGAGCGGGCCTGTACAACTTCCTGGCGGCCAGCTTCGGCGAGCCGCCCTCCGATGAGTATGTGGGCGCCCTACGGGAGAGTGGGGCGGTCGCGTTGCTGGTGGCCAAAGGTATCGGCGGGGAGGCTCTGCGAACCTGGGGTCAAGCGCTGGACACCGACCGACTCGCGGTCGAGCTGTCCGCGGCCTATGCGCAGGCCTTCCTGCGCGCCGGCCCGCAGCTCGCCCCTCTCCTTGCATCGGATTACCTTCTACCGTCCCTTCCCGTGGGGGCCGCCGCCGCGACGACTCTGAGCCACGGACCGGCGGCGGAAGCGGTCGAGGTGGCCTACCGCGAAGCGGGGCTGGTGGTCGGGGGGGAGGGCCCTATCGCCCCTCAGCATCTCTCGGTCGAAATGCAATTCATGCATCACTGCGCGGCGCGTGAAGCGGCCGCATGGGGAGAAGGGGATCCCGGCCGGGCCGGCCGCTGGCGCAGGCGCCAGTCGAGATTCCTCTCCACCCACTTGAGACGCCGGGCGGGCGGGCTGGCGGCCGGGCTGACCCGAGCCGGGGCTCACCCGTACTATCGCGGCCTGGCTGACCTGACCGATCGTTTCCTTGCGGCCGACAGCCTCGAGCTGTCGCAACCCGGCCGGGTCCCCACCGGTTGACCGACGGCTAGGTCGGCGCCGTGACCCAGAAAGGAGAGGCGACGCGGACAAGACGATAGGAGGACTGCAACCAGCCAGCACGACGTCTCCGTCATGATTCGCGGTGCCCGAAATCCGTCCGGTCTCCGCAGGCCCATTGGAGGATCAGACCATGGCCACCAGCACTGAGCAAGCCAACGCCTATATGAAGGAGAAGATGCTCTTCCTGCCGCGCATGTTCGCCGTGGCGAACACGATCGCGCCAGAAGTGGGCGAGCGCTTCGCCGATTTCTACAACAGCGTCTGGGCCGACGGCAATCTGCCCCGCAAGATGAAGGAGCTGATCTTCATGGCGTGCGGCGTTGCTTACTGCTCCCCGCGCTGCATCATCCATGTCGTCCCGGCCGTCGAAGCCGGCGCCACCGACGGCGAGATCTTCGAGGCGGGCGCCGTCGGGATGCTCGCCGCCGGTTTCGTCCCAGGCGGCCCCGGAATCCCGTACGCGTTCGAGTACGCCGCCAAGTGCCTGGACATCGCCGGCAAGCATCGCAAGGGCGAGAAGTGGGAGTATCTGCCCCCGACCAAGTTCGACCACGGGGTCTATTGAGAGGTGGACCTGCTCCCTCTCCCGGCCCTCTCATCGTTGGCCGGGAGAGGGAGCTGAGGTCTGACATGCGCTCCGAGATCAACCTGCGCGCCCTGAACGACACCATCGACCAGATCCTGGCCGACCCGGCGCGCGGTGCGCTGGTTTGGAAGGCGCAGGCTTCGTGGGCCGGCGGGCTGCGAGTGGAGACGACTTGCCGCCAGTTCGCTCTGGCGTTTGACGAGCCCTCGAATGTGGCCGGCACGGATACCGCCGCCAGCCCCCACGAAGTCGTGCTCGCCTGCTATGGCGCCTGCCTCATCATCAGCTACGCGCTCAACGCCGCCCGCCTGGGCATTCCGCTCGACGCCGTCCGCGTCGAACTGGAAGGGCATGTCGACATCCCTGGATTCCTCGGCGTGGCTGGCGTGCCTACTCTGAAGGATCTGCCCGGCTACAAGCACGTTCAGGCCCGCGTCTACGTGACAAGCGATGCCGACCCTGCCGTTCTGGAACAGCTCCATCAGCAGACGGTCGCCTTCTCTCCCGTCGGCCTGACCCTCAGCCGGCCGGTCCGGGTCGACACCGATCTCATTCTGGAATCGGCGGCCGGAGGAACCTGACCATGGACCCCAAGCGGCTCGTCCTCGACACCTTCTCCCTGCGCCCGACGGACCAGGTCCCGGCTTGCCTCTTCGGCGCCGGGATGTGGACCTTTCGCAACACCGGCACGAACTTCCGCGACCTGATCGGTCACCCCGACGCCATGGCGCGCGCCTATCTCGAAGGGCAGAAGAAGTCAGGCCAGCCCATCGTCTACGTGGGCTCGGGCTACAACAACTTCCACGCCGCGGCCTACGGCGGAACGGTCAAGTTCCGACAGATCGGAGCGCCCGACCTCGAAGCGCCCATCGTCCGGGAAACGGCCGATGAACTGGATGCCTTGGACATCGAGGATCTCGCCAAGGACGAGTTGGTGCAGACGGTTTGGGAGGCGAGCCGAATCGTCGCCGGCGAGATCGGCGACACGATCGCCGTGACGGCCACGGCCTGGGGGCCGTTCACCCTCGGCGCGCAGATGTACGGAGTCGAGAAGTTGATGCGCGCCGTCTACCGAAAGCCGCAGGAGGTGGACAAGGTCGTGGACTTCGCCTTGCGAGTGATCCAGCGCTTCTACGAGCCTCTGCTGGCCGAAGGGGTGATCCCCCTGTTGAGCATTGCCGACCCGACGGCATCGGGCGACCTCGTTTCCCGCAAGCACTTCGAGCGGTTCGCTCTGCCACCGCTGCGCAAGCTGACCGATTGGGCCCGAGACCGCGGCGGCGTCACCCTGCTACACATTTGCGGCAACACCACGGACAAGATCGATCTGCTGGTGGCCACGGGGGCAGAGTGCGTCAGTATCGATCACAAAGTGGACCTCGGTAAGGCGAAGGCCGTCTTCGCCGGCCAGGCTTGTCTGGCTGGCAACGTGGACCCGGTGAAGGTGCTCGATCGCGGGGCGCGCGAGGACGTGGAGCGGAGCTCCTTCGCCTGCCTCGAGGCGGCGGCGGCCGGCGGCGGTTTCATGCTCATGCCGGGTTGCGACATTCCACCTTCCGTGCCGGTCGAGAACGTCGAGGCCTTTATCCAGGCCCCGGTGAAGTGGATGTCGACTCTGCCGGCGGCTGGCTGAAGGGAGCATCGATCATGCAGCACAAGCTCATCTTTCAACCTTCTGGCCGCCGCGGCATGGTGGAGGAAGGCACAACCATCAAGGAAGCCTCGCGCCGGCTGGGCGTGGACATCGAATCGATCTGCGGCGAAAAGCAAACGTGCGGCAAGTGCATTGTCCGGGTGGAGGAAGGGTTCTTCGAGCGCTTTGACATCGAGTCCTCGTCGACACACAGTGGCCCGTTGACGGCCAGCGAAACCCGGTACTTCGAGAAGCGAAAGCGAGACCCGGCCAACTACCGTCTTTCTTGCGTGGCCCCCGTCTTGGGAGACCTGCTGGTCTTCATCCCCGAGGAGACTCGTTCCGGCAAACAGATCGTTCGCAAGACCGCCCGCGACATCGCCATTACTGTCAAGCCCTCCATCCGGCGGTGCTACGTTGAACTCACGCCTCCCAGCCTCCACGACGCCTTGGGGGATTGGGAAAGGCTGAAGGCTGAGGTCGAGGCCCGCTTTAGCCTGAGCGAGCTCACAGTAGGTATCGATGTCGTCCGGACACTGGCGGCGACGTTGCGCGCGGCGGAGTGGAAAGTCAGCGTCTCGATTTGGAACCCGGCCGGCCCGGCGGCACCCGGCGGCGAAGTGATCAAAGTCGAACCCGGGTACGTGGAGCAGGCCATCGGTCTGGCGGTCGACATCGGCACCACGACCGTTGCCGGGTATCTGTGCGATCTGGGCACGGGGGCGCTGCTGGCCACCGAGTCGATGATGAACCCTCAGGTGACCTACGGCGAAGACGTCATGGCCCGCATCACCTACTGCATGTCCAACGCCGACGGCTTGGCGACCCTCCAGGGGGCCATTCTGGAAGGCCTGGGCAAGATCGCCCGAAAGGCCGCCAAGGCCGTCGGGAAGACACCGGAGGACATCGTTGAGGCCGTCCTGGTCGGCAACACGGCCATGCACCACATCCTGCTCGGCATCGGTCCAGAACCGATCGGTCGGGCACCGTTCGCCCCCACCATCCATCGATCGGTCGACGTCAAGGCGCGCGACCTGGGCTTGAAGATCTGGCCGTCGGCCAATGTTCACGTCCTCCCGATCGAAGCCGGGTTCGTCGGGGCCGACAACGTGGGAGTCCTGATCGCCGAGGAGCCCTACAACCAGGACCAGAACCTTCTCATCATCGATATCGGAACCAATGGCGAGCTCGTGATGGGGAGCCGGCGCCAGCTCATCTCCTCCTCGTGCGCTACCGGACCGGCCTTCGAAGGGGCCCACATCCGCTTCGGCATGCGGGCCGCGCCGGGCGCCATCGAGAAGGTTCGTATCGACCCGGAAACCCTCGAGGTTCGCTACAAGACGATCGGACAGGACAAGTGGTCGGACGAGCTTCCCAAAGAGGAGATCCAGGCCAAGGGCCTGTGCGGCTCGGGCATCATGGACGTGGCCGCAGAGCTCTGGCTGGCCGGGGTCATCGAACCGACCGGCCGCTTCGTCACGGACCTGAACCATCCCCGTTCGCGCGAGGGACAGAAGGGATACGAGTTCGTCATCGCCTGGGCGGATGAAACCTCGATTGAACAAGACATCACGGTCAATGTGGACGATGTCCGGGCGATCCAGTTGGCCAAGGCGGCCATGTATATGGGCGCCAAGGTCATGATGCGCACCCTCGGGATTGAAAAGGTCGACAAGGTCATCCTGGCCGGAGCCTTTGGAAGCTACATCGACAAAGTCGAGTCGATGGCCATGGGGCTCTTTCCAGACTGCGAGCTGGACTCCGTGTATGCGGTCGGCAACGCTGCCGGTGACGGCGCCCGCATGGCGCTCTTGAACGTCGACAAGCGCGTGGAGGCCAATCGCATCGCCCGCCAGGTGGAGTACACCGAGCTCAGCGTCCACCCTGACTTCCAGGACGAATTCGTCGCGGCCATGTCTTTCCCTCACGGGCGTGACGCCTTCCCCCACCTGGCGAACGTCTTTGCGAAGGCGCGCGAAGCCCGGGTGCTGCGCCTGCTGCGCCAGGTGCCTTCCCTGGCCGGTTTGCCGCGCGAGGCGCTACTGGCGATCGCCCAGGCCAGCCAGGAGCGAACGGTCAAGCGTCGCGAGACGATCTACAACGAGAAGGGGGACTCGACGCACGCGTATCTGCTGCGCAAAGGCAAGGTCGGTTTCTTTCAACAGATGGGGGACGAAGAGATCGAATCCGGGATGGCGCAGGAGGGGGAGCTGTTCGGCACGGAAGCGCTTGCGGAGGACCGGCCGTATTCCGCCACCGCGCGGGCCCTGGCTTCGGTCGAGCTTCTGGCGCTGCCCAGGGAATCCCTGCAGAAGGTGCACGGTTTGCCTGAAGCCGCCCGCTAGGGCTCGCGTAGCAACCGAGGAGATGGACGCATGTTTCGACTTTCCTCCCCCCAGAAGACCTGCCGCATCGCAGGCATCGAGGTTGGCGGACAAACCGGCGAGCGGCCGCCGCTGCTCATCGCCAACATGTTCCAGGCCGGCGACAAGCTGTTCATCAAGCGGCAGAATTTCGAATTCGACCATGCCAAGGCCAAGGCCCGCCTGCGGGAGCTGGAGGCCGTTTCGGAACTCACGGGGATCCCCACCATGGTGGGCATGGTGGCGCCCAAGGGTTACGAGGAAATGCGCGTCTACACCGAGTTCTTCCTCGAAAACAGCCGCCTGCCGTTCGCGATCGACACCTGGACCGAGAAAGCGCGCCTCGAAACCGCCCGCTTCATCGCCGACCGTGGGCTCCAGGATCGGTTCCTCTACAACAGCATTACGGCGTGGGACAAGGACATCCCCGGCCAGGTCCAGCGGCTGAAGGACTACGGGATCCGGCACGTCGTGGTCCAGGCCTTCGATCTCGAAGGCGACAAACGCCCCAGCGGCCGCGTGAAAGCCCTGGAGAGCATGCTGCCCATCGTCGAGCAGGGCAATTTTGACAGCATCCTGATCGACACCAGCGTCATGAACCTCCCGACGATCGGATTCACCCTCGTCGCCAACCGGCTGGTCAAGGAGAAATTCGGATGGCCCTCCGGATGCGCCCCGGCCAACGGGTCGTACATGTGGCTGAAAGGCTGCAAGGAGACATGGGGGGAGGACATCGGCCGGGAGGTCTTCCGCGGGGCGGATGCGGGTCTGCATGCGCTGTCGACGATCCTGTGGACGGATTGGATGGTCTACGGGCCCATGACAGGCACCCACCGGGTCTTTGGCGCCGTCGCAGCGGCGATGGCGGTCCTGGCGACGCTGGTTCAAGAGGAGGGCGCGGCGCTCCCGGCGCAGGAGTCCCATCCCCTCAATCGCCTGTGGCCTGACATCGCCAAACAGCTGGCCGAGGCGGCCCCGGTGGCTGTGCCATGACTGACCAACCTGCCCAGGATCACGAGAGGTCCGGGGGCGCAATTCCCGGCCTTACGCTGGCCGGAAGACATCATCCAGAGTAGGAGTATCCATGGGGACCAACGGGAACGGACGGCAAGAAGTGCTCGACCTGCTCCAGCATAAGGCCACGAGCCGCATTCCTTGTTTCAGCGGAATGGGAAACGTGACGACCAGCGGCCTGGCCGAGTACGGTTACCGGTTCGCCGAGATCCATGTCGACGCGGAGAAGATGGCCAACGCCGCTCTGGCTACCTACCGGCAATTCGGCTTCGAGTGCGTTGTCGTTCCCTTCGACATGGGGATTGAGGCCGGGGCGCTCGGCTGCGTCGTCAACTACTACGACGACGGCTCGAGCCGAATCATCTACCCGACGATCAAGGGCAAAGTCTCGGAGACGATCGCCGACCTGAAGCTCCAAGTCCCGGCGGACCTCGCCACGGCGGGGCGCATCCCGCTCGTCCTGGAGGCGATCGCCAAGCTCAAGGCCAAGGTCGGGGGAGAGGTGGCCATCGGCTCGTGGGTCCTCGGCCCCTTCACCCTGGCTGGGCAGCTGACCGATCTCAACGACCTGCTGAAATCCTCCTATAAGAAGCCGGCGATGGTGAATGACCTGCTCTCGACCCTCGCCCGGGTGCTGATCGACATCGCCGGGCTGTACCGCTCCGCCGGCGCCGATTTCATTACGGTGCGCGAGATGGGCGCCACCTCGGACGTCATCAGCCCGCGCATGTTCGAGAGCCTGATCCTGCCCCACCTGCAGACCGTATTCCGCGGGATCCCTTCGCCGACGGTTCTGCATATCTGTGGCGACACCAATCCCATCGTGACCTTGATGGCGCAGTCCGGAGCCGATGCCTTGAGCGTCGACCAGAAGAACGACTTGGCCGCCAGCCGTGGCAAGCTCCCAGATGCGCTTCTCTTTGGGAACATCGACCCTTACAACCTTCTGGTCCAGGGCACGCCCGAGGCGATCCAGGCCGGAATTCGGTCCATCCTGGCCAACGGACCTGACGCGGTCTGGCCTGGATGCGACATCTGGCCCGAGGTCCCTCCGGCGAACTTCAAGGCCCTGATGGACACGATGCAAGCCCACGGTCGCAAGTAGCGAAGGAGACAAGACTTCATGACCACCCCCACTCGCGATGCCCTGATCGATCAACTCAAACACGGCGTGGTGGAGTTCGATGAAGACGCCGTGGTCGAGGCGGCCGAATCTGTGGTCGAGCAACACCTCGACGCGTATGACGCCGTCATGAATGGATTGGCGGAGGGGATGAACCTTGTCGGGGAACGCTTTGGCAACGGCACGTACTTCGTGCCCGAGGTGCTGATGGCGGCGGATGCGCTGTACAAGGGGCTTGACATCCTGCGGCCGCACGTCAAGCTCGACGCCAGCCGGCAAGTGCGCGGCTCGGTGGTGATAGGAACCGTCGAGGGCGACGTCCACGACATCGGCAAGAACCTCGTGAGACTCATGTTCGAGATCGCCGGCTTCGACGTCTACGACCTGGGCAAGGATGTCCCGCTGGACAAATTCGTCGAAGAGCAGCTGCGCACCGAATCTGATTTTGTCTGTCTTTCGGCCATGATGACGACGACGATGGTCGGGATGCCCATCATCATCCAGAAGATCAAGGCCAAGAACCCCAACGTGAAGATCATGGTCGGAGGTGCGCCCGTTTCGGCCGACATCGCCCAGAAGTTCGGCGCCGACGGCTACGGTGAAGACGCACCCAATGCGCTGGCCGAAGCGCTGCGCATGGTTAGCAGCATCAAGGAACTTCAAGCCAAACCACCGGCCAGCTAGGCCGGCCACGGAGGCATGTCATGAACCGGCGCCTTCTCCTTACCTGTTTGCTCGCGGGCCTGGGCCTGGTTCTCGCCGGGGCCTGCGGCTCGGCCCCCACAGCCGCACCTTCGCCCGTGACGGTTCGAGTGGGTTACCTGCTGGCCGACCTGCATCACATCGCCTATGTCGTTGGTCAGGATGCCGAAGCAGGGGGAGGGACGTCGTTCTATGACCAGTACGGCGTTCGCGTCGAGGACGCGGCGGGGGCGCCCTACGCCAACGGCGGAGTCGAAATGGATCACTTCGCGGCGGGTGATGTGGACCTGGGAATGCTCGGCGCCCCGCCAGCCATTACCAAGCACCTGAATGCCGCCGTGGACATACGGGTCATTGCCCAGGTCAACGCCCTCGGCTCGGCGCTGGTTGTCGGGCCGAACGTCCAAACGCCGCAAGACCTCCTTGGGCAAACGGTGGCCGTCCCCGGCCACGCCGCCATCCAGTTCTTCCTGCTCCTCAACTTCGCTCAGCAGAAGGGTCTCGACATCGGGGACATCACGGTTGTCGACATGCCGCCCCCGGACATGCGAGTGAAATTGGAGGCGGGCGAAATCGCCGGCTTCCTGGCCTGGGAGCCCTGGCCGGCGGATGCGGTCAGCAGTGGGGCGGGCAAAGTCATGGCCACATCCTCCGACATTTGGCCCGATCATCTCGACTGCGTGGTGGCGGTGGATCGGGCCTTCGCCGAGGCTCAACCGGAGACCGTGCGCCGCTTCCTGCAGGCGCATGTGGCCGCCACACGTTGGATCCAGGAGGCCCTGGCCCAGCCCGGCTCCCCTGAGTATGCCCATTTGGTCGACCTTGGAGCCGCGTTCACCCAGCGCTCGACATCCGTCGTCGAGGCGGCTTTCTCCAACATCACCTTCCGGTCGGACTTGGACAGCGGCTTCAACGACTCGATCAAAGCCTACACGGAGAAGCTGATCGAGTTTGGCCTCATCCCGCCCGAGAAGCTGACGGAGCGAGGCTATTCGAGTGTGGACGACTTCGTGGCCCATTACGTCGATCCGTCGTTCATCCAGGCCATCCCCGGGCCATGAGAACGTCTTCGGCCTCGGACCTGCGGGCCAGCCCTGGCGGGCGAGAAGAACCCGACGGGCCCTTGGCCGACGTTTCGCGGCGCGGCGAGCGTCGGACCGGCTTCCCGTGGGTGGGCGCGCCGGGGCCCATCCTTCGGTCGAGTGGCGTCATCGTCCTGGCCTCCACTTTGTTGTTCTTCGTCCTCTGGCAGTTGGCGGTGTGGATCCTTCGAAGTCCGTACCTCCCCGGCCCGGTCGAGGTCGCGCGCGCCCTGGTGGAGGCGCTAACAACCCGCGATTTCATCGGCTTCACGATCGAAGAGCACATCCTTTCAAGCCTCAGCCGGATTCTGTATGGCTATGCCCTGGCGGCGGTGGTGGCCGTACCGCTTGGGCTTGCAGCCGGTTGGGTCAGACCTCTGGAGACCTTTCTAGCTCCATGGGTGGAGATGGCGCGACCCATCCCTCCCCTCGCCTGGATTCCGTTCGCCATCGTCTTCTTCGGCTCCCCCCTGGACGCGGTGTTCATCGTCTTCTTGGCCAGCTTCTTCCCGATCTACCTCAACACGCTGACCGGAGTGAAGTCCGTCGAACCTTTGCTGCTGGACGCTGGACGAACCTTGGGGGCTCGCAGAACGTTCTTGTTCACACGCGTGATCGTCCCCGGGGCTCTTGGACACATTAGCACAGGGTTGCGGCTGGGTCTGGGCTATGCCTGGATGAGTATCGTGGCCGCCGAGATCCTGGGAGTGAAAGGGGGCGGGCTGGGGATCTATCTCTGGACCATGCATGAGGTGGGCCGGTTCGACTCCGTCTTTGCCGGGATGGTGATTATCGGTGTCCTTGGGTTGCTTCTTACCCGGGGGGTGTCCTTCTGGAAGATTCGAGAAACGGCATAGGGCATGGCGTCGTCCTCCGCCCCTTCTCCCGGCAGTCTGCGTGCGGTGAACCTGGGCGTCAACTTTGACGGCCTCGAAGTCTTGCGCGACGTCTCGCTGGAGGTCCGGCCTGGGGAGTTCGTTGTGGTCGTCGGACCAACAGGATGCGGGAAGACGACATTGCTGCGCGCCATCGCCGGCCTAACCCACCCGAGCGCGGGTGGGGTGTGGATGGATGGACACCGGGTCACCGAGCCCGGTCCCGAGCGCGGCCTGGTCTTCCAGGAGTACGCCCTGTTTCCATGGTTGACGGTGAGCCAGAACATCGCCTTCGGCCTGGAGGCCCGTGGCATCCAGGGTCACTCGAAATCGGGCCAAGTGTCCAAGTACCTCGCGATGGTCGGTTTGAACGGGTTTGAGGACTACCGACCGCGGCAACTCTCGGGGGGCATGAAGCAGCGAGTGGCCATCGCCCGAGCCCTGGTCAACGCGCCCGAGGTGTTATTGATGGACGAGCCGTTCGGCTCGCTGGATGCCCAAAGCCGCTGCGATATGCAGACGGAGCTCTTGCGTGTCTGGGATCAGACCCACCCGACCATCGTCTTCGTCACACACAGCGTCGAGGAGGCCGTCTACCTCGCCGACCGGGTGATCGTCTTTTCGGCCCGGCCCGGACGCATCCTCGCGGATCTCCCCATCCGCCTCCCCCGCTTGCGGGTGCGCACCGGGCCGGAGTTCAATGCCCTACGGGCGGAAGTCATGGCGCTGATCGAGTCGCCCGAGAACGGGTCGCGCGGGGAAGCCCATGCCTCGGACGCCCGGGCGTTGGGACGAGGGAGGCCCGGATGAGCGAGCCGGAGAAGTGGCGGGGTGACCTCGGCCTAACCGATTTGATCGATAAGCAAGATGTCCCGAAGTTCGACCTGCGGATCGAGGTTCTGGGTCAGCTCGACGAAGCTTCCTCCGCCCTCGGGATGGTTCGGGCCTGCACTTTGTCCCAAGGGACGAAATCCATGATCCTTGATATCCAGCGCGATCTATGCTGGATGATGTCAGACCTCGCGGCGGTCTCGGCGAACAAAGCGGTATCGACCCACACGACTCCCGAGCGGGTTCGGTACCTGGAGACGGAATTCCATCGGCGCACGGCGGCGACGCCCCTCGGGGACAGCTTCGTGGTGCCGGGGGACTCCCAAACCAGTGCAACGTTGCACCTGGCGCGCTCCATCGTTCGTCGCGCCGAGCGCCACGTCACACTCCTTGAGCGCGAGAAAGGGCTGCCCGACACCAACATCCTTCCATATCTCAACCGCCTCTCGGCGCTCCTGTACGTCTTGGCGCGAGGAGAAGATGAGGCCGAGGGGAAACCCTCGACACGGGCGCATTCCTCGTCCAAGGGTGTCGAGGTGCCGCCAAGCTCTTCGGAGGGGTAGGACGCCTGGACATCCCTTTCCGCCCGGCACTGGGCTCGGGAGTGGCAAGGACGAGAGGCGAAGGCCCGGAAGCCCGACACTTCTGGGGAATACCCCAGCAGAGTAGCTCCATGAGTCAGGGGCATCCCCTTGAGGTGGCAAGGGTACGAAGCCTACGCGCGATGCCTCCGACGTTTCTTCGGGCACCGCCACGTCTACCCGCTCTGCCCAAGCCCAATCCCGAAACTACGCGCTGCTCGCCGCGCTTGCCCTTGCCAGCCTGCCCTCGCTTCTTGTCTTCGCCGAGCGCTGGCTGCGAATCGAGCGGATCAACGATCTGCTAACCCTCTTTGGTGCCGCCTGCCTCATGCCTGCCTAAGCCCCTGGCCGCCCACCATTCTCCTCTTGGCCCGACTGGCTGGCGGGCAAGCAGCAACCATGGTCCACGAGCCGGGCAAGCTTCAGCAGCTGCTGCCCTCCGGCAGCCCTTCGCGTGTCGTGCCGCGGCCACACATCCTGCAAGGGCCGCGCCGCCGGTAGTAGTAGCTCAACGCCGCCACAGCGAGGGCGGCACCCCAAACTGGGAACAGCAGGGTGGGGCCGACCACAATCCAGATGGCCTGCCCACTGCCCACCGCCTGTTGTGCCATCTGCTGGTACCCGGACCATATGCCGATGCCAGCCACGACAAAGAGGACCGAGACGACCGACGCCGGAACTAGGGCAAGGGCGATGGGAACGCGCCGTCCTGCCAGGCCGATCATCCAAGTCGGAAACACCTCGCCCCAACGCTGGACGAGACCCAGCATGAGGGCAGCTCCCACCAGGCCGAAGGCCGCCAGGAAGAGCCCTGAGGTCCACTGCCCGGTCTCTTGCCCCATACGCAGAACCTCCTGGCTGATCCCCAGGGGGATCCCCAGCGCCCAGGCGAAGCGCGTGAGGGCGTAGAGGATCGGCGGGATCAGCGCCACATACACCGCGATCCGGCCCCAGCGCGCCGCGCGGTCAGGGCTGGTCCAGATATCCGCGCCCTCTCGGCGACCGCAATACAGACAGGCGTTCCCGCTCCGGCGGCTGTAGCTGACGGTCGCCGCCAGCCAGAGGAATCCGCCAACCAGACAGATTAGCTGGTGCAGCAGCGTCCACTCGGTCAGAGCCTGCAGGTAGGAGCCGATCTCGGCTCGGGTGAGGAGCCTGTAGAGGATATTGGGGACGTAGGCGAGCGCTATGAGCAGGTTGATATCGGTCATGAGCAGCAGGAGTGCCCCGGCGACCAGGGCTCCGGCGGCAATCAGGAAGGGCCGGAGCACCCGTACCCCGCGCAGCATTGCCCTTCCTACAGCCGCCGCCGGGAGGCCCACAGTGATGACGAGGACCCAGGCCACGCCAAGCCCGAGCCGCCCCGCTACCGGCCCCGCGATGTCGGAGACGAGTTCGGGCGCGTAGGGAAAGCCGCGCCCGCTCACCGCCCAGTAGCCCCCCATTGCGGCGTAGAAGAGTGACCACGCCACCGCCGCATAGGGCGTCCAGCGCTGCCATTCGCGGATCTCTCCGGACCGGGCAGGTATGTTCCGGGTCGCCTCTCCAGCGTGGCGTCCCTCCGCCATCCGCTTGCCTCCAATGCGTATCGCGCACGCTACGCGGCATGGCACAACGCCCCAGCCATGCCCCGGCGGACTCCACCAACAACACGCCTCGTCGCCTTGCAGGCGACGCAACCGGACACAGAGGTGTCGGATGGCCGGTCTGCACGGCCCCCCTATGCGCTATCCGATCCCGCGCTAGGTGTGGATGGGCCCTCTCGTCTGGTGGCCTGGCGCGCCCAGCCCTACCACACGCCCTGTGCCCTCAGCTCCTCCATCGCTGACCTGTAGATCTCGATCAGCCGGGTGATGTCATCATCGGTGTGAGC
>DATIFK010000041.1:0-9495 GCA_035455265.1 Anaerolineales bacterium | reverse complement strand
CGGCGAAGCCAGGGCGGTCGGTGGCGATCTCGAAGAGCACCCCGCCGGGCTCGCGGAAGTAGATGGACTGGAAGTACGACCGATCGCGGATGGGGGTCACGTTGTACCCGAGCCGCGCGATCGTCGCGCGCCACGCCCTGTGCGTCTCGGCGTCGGGCGTGCGCCAGGCGATATGGTGCACCGTCCCCACGGCCACGCGGCCGCGGGGGCCATTGGGGAGACACAGCAGGTCGACGAAGCCCTGCGCATCCCCCTCCCCGACCGCATACCGGAAGCGGCTTCCCGCCGTGCCCACTGCTTGCAGACCCATGGTCGCCGTGAGCAGTCCGGCCGTGCGCTCGTAGCCCTCCACCGCCAGCGTCACGCCCTGGAATCGCTGGATGGCGTGCTTCCCCGGGATGGCGCCGTCCGGTCGGGGACTCGTGCCCGGGTCACCACGCCCGCTGACCAGCTCCAGGTGCAGCCCATCGGGATCCTCCAGGGCAATGACCTCTTCCTCGAAGCGACGGTTGGGCCCGGTGTACTCGACCGTGTGGGCCTTCAACCGGTCCACCCAGAAGCCGAGCGAGCCGTCGGGGATCGCGAACGCGGTCACGGTCACCTGCCCCGTTCCCGTGCTGCCGCGGGGGGCTCCCGGCCAGGGGAAGAACGTGAGGATGGTGCCCGGATGTCCCGCCTCATCGCCGTAGTACAGATGATACGTGTGCGGGTCATCGTAGTTCACCGTCACCTTCACCAGGCGCAGCCCCAGCACGCCCGCATAGAAGTCCACATTCGCCTGGGGATCTCCGGCGATGGCGGTCACGTGGTGAATGCCGTGCACCTGCATAGTCATGGGCTGCTCCCACTTTGGGCCGCGCGCCGCAGCCGTCTGGCGCCGCCCTGGGAGTCGTCGGGGGAGTTCTGGCAGCCTCCCCCGGCGTCCGGGAAGCTCCATTGGCCCGCCTGACGGCCACCCATGGGCCTATCGGGCCTGGGTTGGGTCCCACTTGCCTCAGGCGGTGAATCCCCCATCGATGCTGAGGCTGGCCCCTGTCACATAGGCGGCCTCGGGACTGGCCAGATAGGCCACCAGCGAGGCGATCTCCTCCCCGGTCCCGTAGCGGGGCAGCGCCATCTGCTGGATCAGCATCTTGGCGAAGTCGCCCGTGGCGGGGTTCATGTCGGTGTCGACGGGACCCGGCTGGACGTTGTTGATGGTGATGCCGCGCGGACCGAGGTCGCGCGCCAGACCTTTGACCAGCCCCACCAGCGCGGCCTTGCTCATGGCGTAGACGCCGCCACCCGCGAAGGGCATGCGCTCGGCGTTGCAGCTCCCGACGTTGATGATGCGCCCACCCGCCTGCATGTGCTTCACCGCGGCCTGCGTGGCGACGAAAGCGGCGCGCACGTTCACCGCCAGGGTGCGATCCAGGTCTTCCAGGCGATAGTCCTCGATGGGTGCGATGACGGCGATGCCGGCGTTGTTGACCAGTATGTCGATGGATCCCAGTTCCCGCACCGTCCGCTCCACGGCGGCAACCAGCGCCTTGGCATCGGCACTGTCGGCCTGGACCGCCAGCGCCTTCACGCCGAACGCCTGCGCTGCCTTCACCGTCTTGCTGGCCTGCTCCGGATTGCCGATGTAGGTCAGCGCCACGTCCGCCCCTTCACGGGCCAGACGCTTGACGATGGCCGCTCCGATCCCACGGCTGCCGCCGGTTACCAGCGCCCGCTTGTTTTCAAGTCGAGGGTCCATACGGCTCCTCCTGGTTGTCGCATCGCTCATCTACCGCCAGGACGATCTTGCCCTGCTCGTGGGGCCTCCCCGCCAGCAACTCATGCGCCAGGCGAGCTTCGGCTCGGAGCAGCACGCCACCCGGTCTCATGGCCGTTCCCTCCGTCTCGCTAAACCAATACTGCATGCAGATGAATCTGCGTTCCCGCCAATGCCTTCGAAACGGGACACCCCTGTTTCGCCTCCAGCGCGTATTTCTGAAATGCCCCGTTGTCAATACCCGGGATGTCGGCCTCGGTCTCCAGCTCGATTTTGGTGATGGAGAACTGGTCCCCGACCTTTTCCAGGGTCACTCTTGCGCCGGTGTGGATGCGCCTCGGCGCGACGCCGGCCCGCGAAAGCTGCGCGGTCAGCGCCATCGTGAAGCACCCGGCGTGGGCAGCCCCGATCAGCTCTTCCGGGTTGGTCGCCGCTTGGCCCTCCTCGAATCGGGACTTGAACGAGTACGGGCCGTCCAAGGCGCCGCTCCCCACCTTCAGCCGCCCGCTGCCTTCGGCCAGGTTGCCTTTCCATTCCGCGTCTGCCTTCCGCGTTGGCATGAACGTCTCCTCCCAATGTGCGACGGTCGTTTGCCGACTCGTGGCTCTTGGACCCACGTCGTTGGGCTATTCCGCGGCGATGTGCGATCCCTTCTCCGCCACCGAGCGACGCATGAGCAGCACGAGGAGCACCAATGGGACCGCCAGCGCCGCCGACGACCAGAACACGTCGAAATACGCCAGCGATAACGCCTGCTGATGCCGCAGATTTTCCAGCGCTTGCAGCGTCATTTGCCGCGTCAGCGGCGCATCGCCAGTGTGCTGGAGGAAGAGCGCCTGGCCCTGGGCGAGAAACTGATGCACCGCCGGGTTCAGGGCGTCGAGTCCCTCGTTGAGCCGCAAGGCGTGAAACTGCTCGCGGCGCTCCAGAATGGTGTGGGCCATAGAGGTCCCCACGCTTCCACCCTCGTTGCGGAGAAGCGCGAGCAATCCGACGGCGGCGCCACGCAGCTCCTTGGGGATGTAGAGAAATGCCGCCACGTTCAGCGGCGCGAACACCATCGATAGCCCGACGATCACCACCACCCGCGGCCAGACCACCTGCCACGGGCCGATCGCCAGGTTCAACCGGGACATCCAGTAGTTCCCGCTGGCGAGCGTAAGCAGGCCGACGGCCATCAGGTATCTCGCATCGACGCCCCGGGTCAGCAGCCTCCCGATGACGACCAGCGCCATGATCGAGAAGAACCCCGCCGGCGATAGCACCAAGCCCGAGGTCGTCGCGTCATAGCCGAACAGGGATTGCAGCAATCCCGGCAGGCTGACGGTGTTGGCATAGAGGACGCCGAACACGCAGAAGATGATGAGGCAGGCGGAGCGGAAGTTCCGGTCGGCCAGGGTCCGAACATTGATGAGCGGATTGCCAATCCGAAGTTCGCGATGGATCAGACTGACGAGGCCGAGGACGAAAAGCCCCAGGCACGTCTGCACCCGGAAGAACGGATCGCC
Organism: Anaerolineales bacterium; assembly: GCA_035455265.1. Classification (GTDB taxonomy): domain Bacteria; phylum Chloroflexota; class Anaerolineae; order Anaerolineales; family E44-bin32; genus MGOM01. The sequence goes on along the minus strand of DATIFK010000041.1, from coordinate 6,231 downwards.
GAGCCAGTCCCATTCCTGCCCCTTGCTCAGCAGGATTTCCCAAGAGACCATGGTCATGCTCAGCAGGCACAGGCCAGGCGTATCGAAGCGCTGCCCCTGTTTCCGCTGCTTCGCCTGCTCGGCCTTCAGATAGTCCGGGTCCACCACGACGGCGTTGCACATGAACAGGGCCAGGAGTCCGACCGGCACATTCAGGTAAAAGATCCAGCGCCAGCCGTAGTTGTCCGTGATATAGCCCCCGAGCGTGGGCCCGACGACCGGTGCCAGCAGCGCGGCAATGCCGAACATGGTCTGGGCCGCGCCCTGCTTCTCCGGCGGGAACGCATCCAGCAGGATCCCCTGGCTCGAGGGCTGCAATCCTCCGCCGGCCAGTCCCTGCAGCACCCGGAACGCGATGAGGGCGTACAGACTCGTGGCGATCCCGCATAGTGCCGACGCCAGCGTGAAGACGGCGATGGATGTGAGGAAGTAGTTCCGCCGCCCCAGCCGAACCGCCAGCCACCCGGAGATCGGCAAGACGATTGCATTGGCCGCCAGATAGCTGGTGATGACCCACTCGCTGTCGCTAGCCGGGGCCGACAACCCGCCGGCGATGTAGCGCAGGGCCACATTGGCGATGGTGGTGTCCAGAACCTCCATGAAGGTCGGAACGACCACGGCCAGGGCGACCAGCCCGGGGCTGACGGCGCGCCGCGCCGGCGGAAGGTCCATGGCTCCGGTCGTCATGGATGCGCCCTCGGTCCGGTGGGTGGAGCAGCCGGAGGTCCGTACGGTTGCAACACCTTCCCGGCGTCCGGCCCGGTAGGCGGCTCATTCACGTGCACCCGTGCGGTCACGGACAGTCCGACGAACAGCGGTGTCCGGTCCGGGTCGTAATTCGGGATCTCGATCCGCACGGGCAGCCGCTGCACCACCTTCACGAAGTTCCCGGTTGCATTCTCCGCCGGCAGCAGCGCCAGCGTCGAACCCGTCCCAAAGGTGAAGCCGGAGATCCGCCCCTGGAAGCGGTGCCGGCGGCCATACATATCGACCGTCAAGTCCACCGCTTGCCCGATGCGCAAGGAGCCGAGCTGGGTCTCTTTGAAGTTGGCGTCGACCCAGACCTCGGTCAACGATCGCACCGCCATCAGGCCCTGCCCGGCGATCACATTGTTCCCGGGATTCACCTGGCGTCGCGTGACGACGCCGTCGATCTCAGCCACCACGTCGCAGTACCGGAGATTGAGTTCGGCGTGATCGAGATTCCGCTGCGCCTGGACGAGCCTGGATTCGGCCTGCTTGACGGCCGGTGCATCCTTGAGGAGCTGCGCGAAGATGCGATCGATGTTTCCTTCCGGGTCGCGCTTGTAGAAGTCGGCGATCATTTCCCTGGGGGTCTGGTTGAACGAGCCGGTCACGCCGAGATGCGCCGCCGCTTCGATCAGGCTGGCCTGCGCTTGCCGTACCGCCGAAGAGGTTTGATCCAGGTCAGGCGGCACCTTGGCCAGGTCGCCGCCAGGGTTGAGTATGGGCGGCAGGCCGAGCCCCGCGCGGATTTGGTGGACGTCTTGCAGGGCCGCCTCCACTTGCGCCTGCGCGCCCAAGAGCGCTTGCTGGCGGTGATCGACCTCTTCTTGCGGGATGGCCCCATCCGCAAGCAATGGTACCGCCCGATCGTAATCGAGCTGGGCCCTGGCCAGGGCCGCCTTCTGCGACGCCAGAATTGCGACCTTCGAGCGGAGCATAGCGATCCGGTTGTCCACGTCCTCGATGGCACGTTCCAGACTGAATCGTAAACTGCGTATCTGCCCTTCCGTGCCCCGAGCCTGCGCCTGCGCGGTGACCAGATCGGATCGCGCCGCCGCCACGGCCGCTTGGGCGATGTTGACTTGCACTTGATACGGTTCCTTGTCGAGCTGGACGAGCAACTGCCCCCGGCGAACCCGATTGTTGTCGTCGACCAGCACCCGCGTGACTGTGCCCGCCACGCGCGGGGCAACCAGCGTCACATGCCCATTCACAAAGGCATCGTCGGTAGAGACCACGCTCAACCAGTCCACAACCGGGGGGCCACCCGCAAGCAGCGAGACCAGAAGGACCGCGCTGCCAACGATCCACGACGATCGCAGCCGCCAGGCGCCACGAATGCGAGCCGGCGTCACTCTTTCCGGCTGCGCGGGCGGTGTCGTCGCGTCAGGATTTGGTGTGGCCGCCGGTCCCGTTGTCGATGGACCGGGCTGATCCGCAGCCTCTGGTGCGGTGCGACCTGACATTGACATGGCACTACTCCCTCCCCTCGGGCAACTCGTGAGCCAATGATGAGGCGCCCTCGTCCTCACTTGTGTTCATGCCTTCTCCCGCTCTCCCGTCCTCCCTCGCTGATCACTCTCTTCCCTGAAGGGTGACCTTGTCGCGACAGTTGAGTGCCTCGTCGCTTGCCCTACTGTCCGGTGCTGAGAACGGTGCGAAACCGTGCCTTGCCGCTCGTCATACGTTCGTCGCCCTCGGATACATGCTCCGCTGGAAACACGTCAGTCATGGCCCGCACGCCGGCGAGCGCGCTGATGAAGCGTGTGTCATGCGAATCCTGACGAGCCCTTGACCCCGCGAAGCGGAGGAGCACTTGTTGACGCCGTGCATCCGCTATTCAGGGTGATTTCAACTGGGCCGGATCGATCGGCAGCTTGCGCACACGCCTTCCCGTCGCGGCAAAGATCGCGTTTGTTATTGCCGGCGCCACTGCCGAGGTTCCGGTCTCGCCCATTCCTCCCGGTGGCTCCGCACTCTTTAGGATGTGCACCTCGACCATGGGTGCCTCGTTGATGCGCACGATCGGATAGTTGTGGAAATTGCTCTGCTTGACGCGGCCGTTCTTGAGTGTGATTTCTCCATACAGCGCCGCCGTGACGCCGAACATGATCGCTCCCTCGACTTGCGCCCGGACGGTATCCGGATTGATGACGGTGCCGCAGTCGACGGCGCACACGACGCGCTTGACGCGCACCTCGCCCGCCTTCGAAACCATCACCTCGGCGACCTGCGCCATGTAGGTCCCGAAGACGAACTGAACCGATACCCCGCGGGCGACGCCACCTGGAAGCGGTTTCCCCCAATCGGCTTTCTTGGCTGCGAGATCGAGGACAGCCTTTGCGCGCGGGCTCTTGTCGAGCAAGCTGCCTCGGTACTCGACGGGATCCTTTCTGGCCGCGGCCGCCAGCTCATCGATGAAACTCTCGACCACGAAGATGTTGTGGGACGGACCGACGCTTCGCCAGAACGCCGTGGGGATGCCCGGCGGCTCCTGCCGGACGTAGTCGACGAGGATATTGGGCACGGAGTAGGACAGCTCGACGGCGCCATCGGTCGTGTCGGGGTCCAGCCCGTGCTTGAAGGCCGGGGGCAGCCATCGCGCCAGGATCGAGGAGCCCGTGATGCGGTGCCGCCAGGCGACCGGCATCCCGCGGTCGTCGAGCCCGGCGGCGAGCCGATCATAGAAAAAGGGACGGTACATGTCGTGCTGGATGTCTTCCTCGCGGGTCCACACGACCTTCACGGGGCCGATCACCTGTTTGGCGATCTGCACCGCACGCACGACGCCGTCGATTTCGAGCCGCCGCCCGAAGCCACCGCCGAGCAGATGATTGTGGACTGTGACTTTTTCCAGCGGCAGGCCGGCGGCCTGCGCCGCCGCGGCTTGGGCACGGCTCAAGACCTGTGTGCCAACCCAGACCTCGCAACTGTCCTTCCGCAGGTCGACCGTGCAATTCATCGGCTCCATCGCGGCATGGGCGAGGAACGGGACTTGATACACTGCCTCGACCCTGGTGGCGGCATTCGCCATGGCCCGCTCGACATCGCCGTCGCGGCGGGCAACGGCTCCCGGACGTTGCGATGCAGCCTCATGCTGCCGGACGACATCCGCCGTGCTGAGCGCTGCGTTCGGGCCCTCGTCCCATTCGATGCCGAGCGCCGCGAGTCCCTTCCTGGCCGCCCCCATATGATCGGCGACGACCGCAACCGCGTCGTCCAGCCGAACGATCTGTCGCACGCCCCGAACTGCCTTGGCTTTCGTGTCATCGACGCTCCGCACCCGGCCGCCAAACACGGGCGAGGCGGCCAGGGTGGCGATCTTCAGCCCCGGCAGCTTCACGTCGATGCCAAAGACCGCCGTTCCGTTCACTTTCGCGGGCGCGTCAAGCCGCTTCGCCGGCGTGCCGATGAGCTTGAACTGCTTCGGATCTTTGAGCGCCACCTGCTGGGGTACGGGCAGCGTTGCGGCCTCCGCCGCGAGAGCGCCGTAGGTGGTCCGGCGGCCGCTTGCACTGTGGATCACTTCCCCCTTCTCCGCCCGACATGCGGCCGGATCGACCTTCCAGCGCTTCGCCGCCGCGGCCACCAGCATCGTCCTGGCGGTTGCGCCCGCGCGCCGCAACGGCTCCCAGAAGGCGCGCACCGAATTCGAGGTGCCCGTCACCTGGAAGCCTACGAGCCGGTTGCCAAACCGCTTGTCGTCGGGAGGCGCGTGTTCGACCTGGACCTGGCTCAACTCCACCTCCAGTTCCTCGGCAATCAGCATCGGCAGCGCGGTGTAGGTGCCCTGTCCCATCTCGACCTGGCCGATGATCAGTGTCACCGACCCGTCCCGCCCGATGCGAATGAAGGCGCCGGGCGCAAAGCTGTCGATGTCGGCGGCCCCGGCATCGCCGGCCAGCCTCGGTAAACTGATGCTCAGCAGCAGACCTCCGGTGGCGGCGAGGCCCGCGCTCAGGAACGTCCGGCGGGAAAGGCCGCTCTCCCGCAAGGGATCCACAAGACAATCGCCGCTACGAGCAGATGGATGGAGGAGCATGCTCAGCCTCCCTGCCGGTTTGCGCTAGATTGCGCCGCCAGCTTGATCGCTTCGCGGATTCGGATATAGGTCCCGCAGCGGCAGATGTTGCCCGACATTGCATCGTCGATCTCGGTGTCGCTCGGGTGCGGATTGCCCGCCAGCAGTGCGGACGCCGACATGATCTGCCCGGACTGACAATAGCCGCACTGGACGACCTCGAGATCGAGCCATGCCTTCTGAATAGTCCTGCCGGCCGGCGTCTTCCCGATGGCCTCGATGGTGGTGATCTCGGCCGAGCCCACGGCCTCGATCGGCGTGATGCATGAGCGCGTCGCAACGCCAGCGAGGTGAATGGTGCAGGCGCCGCAGAGCGCCGCGCCGCAGCCGAACTTGGTGCCCGTCATGCCGAGGATGTCGCGGAGGACCCACAGAACCGGTGTGTCGCCATCGGCGTCAACGGTCCGAACGACGCCGTTTACCTTGATATCGTACGGCATGCCCTTCCTCCTGGCGCGATCGGTCGGTGATCCGACTCAGTGCGGCAGCAAGGCCCGCAGCACCTCAGTGGTCGGCATCGCGTGCGCGAAGCGTGTCCATATCCCCAGGGCTCCAGCGCGACGACATCACCATCGCGGGGGCCGAACTCGGGACAATGCTCGTCGCCCCAACATCCCGCGGCGAAGGTGAGCGCCCGGCCCCGACGGCTCACACCCCCGGCCCCTGCCAGCTACCCACAAGCCGGGATCTCGAAGTGCTTGGTGAACAGGTACTGAAAACGAGAATGTTCCCCGCCGCCGGTCACACGATCCACCCTGATATCGTAGCTTCTCCGGGTTGATCCCACGGCGACCTTCGCAGAACCATCCTCGCCTGAGGGTGCCTGGAGTGTGTCGCCACTGACGCAGGCGTCCAAGACGGAGATCCCATGCGTTCCGAAAAAGGCCATCGGCGCCTGGGGAATGACATCCGGTGCGCTGCGAATCTCGGACCAGGGCGATCCTGGGTCAAGCGCGAAAACCTCACTCGTCGGCCCTAGGACCCCTAGCCAAGCGACCAGCACCGGCAGCAGTATCTTTCTCATTGACGGCTCCTCTCTGGTTCTTGGGCTGGACGCGCAAGAACCAAACTGGCAGACAGAATTGTTATGAGGAATGGGTTCCGTCCGCCCCTGTGCTCATTGGGCCTTCACCCAGGTGTTCGCTCCCCCCGCCAGCTTGACGGCCACATCCGTAAAGAAGACCCGCACCGGCTTGCCCTCTCTCGTCCCGGGGTGGTTCAGGGAGACAAGGAGAGGGCCGGCCCTCTTGTAGTCCTCCCAAGCCCAGACACCAGTCCACTTCGGGTTTCCGCCGTGGTTGTAGATCCATTCCTGGATACGGTTGTCGGTGCCAACGAACAGTTCCCACATATCGCCGGGCGAG
>DATIFK010000040.1:0-21584 GCA_035455265.1 Anaerolineales bacterium | reverse complement strand
GGTGGTCAGCCTCCCATTGGCCGGCGCGGAAGCCGCCACGACGACCGTCGGCCCGTTCACGTGGGGCGTGGTCGCCGGTGTTCTCTACCTGGGAGTGATTTCGACGGCGCTGGCGATGTACCTGTGGAACAAGTCGCTGGCCATCCTCGAGGCCGGGCATGTGTCGCTGTTGTTCTTCGCACAGCCGGTCGTCGGCGCCGGGTTGGGCGCGTGGCTCCTGGACGAGCGCCTGACAGCCGGGTTCTGGCTCGGCTCCGCCTTCATCGCTGCCGGGCTGATTCTCTCCGCCTTGCCGGCCAGGGCTCCATCGCGCCGGGCAGCGGCGGCCGGGGAGGGTTGACATGCGAGGCTTGTGGGGCGCCCTGGCGCGGTTCCTGGCCGGCGTTTTGGCCGTCGTCTTTGTCGTCGCCTTCCCGATCAGTGTGGCGGCGTACGACGTGGGCCAGGTCGTCTTCTCTCAGGAGCGCATGGGCGAGGTGCTGATGCGTTCCTTCGACGAGGCCGGCGGATTCCGCCGGCTGGCGATGAACGCCATCGCCGGCGAATGGCAGGATCCTGCGGCGACCCCCGAGAAGACCGGCCTCGACCTGACGACCGCCCTCTCGTTTCTCACCCAACAGGAACGGGACCGCCTCGCCGAGCGCATCCTTCCGGCCGATTGGGTCGAGGCGCAGATGAGATCGGTCCTCGCCCAACTGTACGCCTGGATCGACGACGACCGCGCCCGCCCGGACATTCGAGTCGATATGCGCCGCGTCAAAGAAGGCCTGCGCCAGGGCGCCGCGGATGAGTTCGTCGACGTGGTCGTCGCCTCATGGCCTCCCTGCACCTTGGAGCAAGTGACGCAGATGGCCGGCCGGTTGATCGGACTCGTGGAAGGCTTCCCCTTTTGCGAGCCGCCCGAGCCGCTGCGTGCCGGCGTGGTCGGCATTGCCGGAGAGGCCATCAAACTCAGCCTGTACGCGCTGCCGGACCAGCTGTCGATCTCCGGAGAGCGGCAGCCCGCCCAGGCCACCCCTGAGGTGATGCGGGTCAAGGAGAACGTGCGACTGGTGCGGGCGCTTTCGCAGTGGGGCTGGTTGATCCCGCTGGCGGTTCTGCTTCTGATCCTGACGCTGGCGATCCGGAGCTGGCGGGGCCTCGCGTGGGGTTGGGGGCTTCCGCTCATCGTCGGAGGCGTTCTGATCCTGGGGGCAGCCCTCCTGGTGCGCACCGGAGCCGAGACGGTTGTGGGCGGGATCACCGCCGGCCAGGGCCTTCCGCCGATCCTGGCCGGAGTCTTCCGCACCGTGGCTCAGACCGGGGTGTCCATGGCGCTGGCGGAGGTGGGGCTGCATGGCGTGATGGCGTTGGGTGTGGGCGTGGTTCTCTTCGCCACGGCCTGGCTTCTGGCCGGCCGCGCCGACCGCCGGTTGTCGCCAGCCGGCGCGCGATCGGCGATCCGGACGCGAATCATCCCTCAGGAGCCGCCGGTGGATGACCGTGACCGCCCGGCGGGGATGTTCAGGTAGCCCTGGGTGCATCGCGCCCGAATTGCGCAGGCTGAAGCCTGCGCCTACCTCTGACAGCTGATGACTGAAGACTGACGACGGCTCTACAGGTACTTGAGTTCCGTCGCCTTCTTCTCGAGTTCCTCGCGGAAGTCGGGATGGGCGATTTCGATCAGCGCCCGTGACCGCTCGCGGATCGTACGCCCGTACAAGCTGGCGACTCCGAACTCCGTGCACACGTAGTGCACGTGGTTGCGCGTCGTGGTTACGCCGGCGCCCGGCTTGAGCGTCGGGACGATGCGGCTGAGGCGCGTCCCGTCGCGCAACGCCGCGGTCGACGGCAGGGCGATGATCGGCTTGCCGCCCTTGCTCCGGGAGGCGCCGTAGACGAAGTCCATCTGTCCGCCGACGCCGCTGTAGAGCCTGGCCCCGATGCTGTCGGCGCACACCTGCCCCGTCAGGTCCACCTCGATAGCCGAGTTGATCGAAACCATGCGATCGTTCTGAGCGATGACGAACGGATCGTTGACGTACTCCGTCGGATGGAGCTCGACGATGGGGTTGTCATCGACGAACGAGTACAGCCGCTGAGAGCCGAGGATGAACCCGGCAACGATCTTGCCCGGGTGCAGCGTCTTGCGTTCGTTGGTGATCACGCCGCGCTGCACCAGGTCCATCACCCCGTCGGAGAACAGCTCGGTATGGACGCCCAGGTCGCGCTTGCTGCCCAGGTAGTTCAGCACCGCGTCGGGGATGGCGCCGATGCCCATCTGCATCGTCGAGCCGTCCTCGATCAGCTCGGCGGCGTGCTCGCCGATGCGCATGCTCAACTCGTTGGCTTCGCCCATCGGCAGCTCGACGAGCGGGTAGTCCACCGGAACGGCGTAATCGATCTTGGAGATGTGGATGAACGAGTCGCCCAGGGTGCGCGGCATGCGCTCGTTGATCTCGGCGATCACGATCTTGGCGATCTGCGCCGGCGTCTTGATCAGGCCGGCCTCGATCCCCAGGCTGCAGAAGCCGTGCTCGTCGGGTGGGCTGACGTGAATCAGGGCGACGTCCAGCGGCAGTCGGCCGCTGCGAAAGAGAAGCGGGACCTCGGACAGGAGGCATGGGGTGAAGTCGGCCCGGCCCTCCTGGACGGCGGGTCGGACGTTGTCGCTGATGAACAGCGTGTTGACGCGGATATGTCCCTGGAGGGCCGGGTCAGCGTGGGGAGCGGGCCCGATCGTCAGCACCGTGACGAGCTCGACGTCGGTCAACTCCGGGGCGCGGGCCACCAGAGCGCCGAGGAGCAGGCGCGGGACGGAGCAGTTGCCGGTCAGGAACACTCGCTGGCCGGAGCGGATGACGCGCACGGCCTCTTCGGCGGTCGTCAGGCGTGAGCGGTACGATTCGATCCAGCTCATCCGCCGCCCCCGCCGCCGGGCTTGAGGCGAGTCAGGTTGCGGATCTCGCCGTTGAAGGTACAGATGCCTTGCTCGAGCGCAGGCAGCGCGGCGATGGCTGGCTCCAGGCCGAGCCGCGCGATCGCCTCGAGGTAGGTGTAGGCCCCGCTGAACAGGGCGTGGGTGGCGGTCCGCCCGAGCACGCCCGACATGTTGGGGACGCAGAAGTGGATGATGCCCTCGTCGGTGTAGGTCGGGCTGCTGTAGGTCGTCGGGCGGGAGGTCTCGACGCATCCGCCTTCGTCGATGCTCATGTCGATGATCAGCGAGCGCGGGCGCATACCGCGCACCATGTCGCGGCTGACGACGATCGGCGCCCGCTGGCCGGGCACGCGGGCGGCGCCGACGACCAGGTCGGCGTAGGCGGTGACGCGGGCAATGTTGTGCGGTGTGGAGAGCAGCGTCACCAGCGGCTCGCGCGTGCGGGTCTGCAGGTCGCGCAGGCGACGCAGATCGACGTCGAGCACGGTGACGTGCGCGCCGGCGGCGGCGAAACTCGCCGCGGCGGTGCTGCCGACGATGCCGGCGCCGAGGATGACGACTTCGGCCGCCGGCACTCCGGCGACACCGCCCAGCAGAATGCCGCGGCCGCCGTTGTTGGTCTGGAGCAGCAACGCGGCGATCTGGACCACCATGTGGCCGCCGATCTGGCTCAGTGGGGCGACGACGGGGCGGTAGCCGTCCGGCTCGACGATCTGATCGTAGGCCAGCGAGGCGATCTTGCGCCGAAGAAGCAGGTCGATCTTGTCCTGGCGCGCCGCGGAGAGATGCAGGAACCCGGCGATCGCCTGGCCCGAGTGCATCAGCTCCAGCTCGTCGAGCAGCGGGCGGGCGAACTTCAGCAGAAGGTCGGCGCGGGTGAAGACCTCCTCTGCGGAGTAGACCACCGTGGCCCCGGCGCGGGTGTAGTCCTGATCGCTGAATCCGGCGCCCTGGCCGGCCGTGCTCTCGACGTAGATCCGATGTCCGTGCTCCCGGAAGAGAGCGACGCCAGCCGGGGGAAGCCCGACGCGGTATTCGAACGGACGTCGTTCGAGCGGGATGCCGATGTTCATGAGCGTTCAGTCCGTGGATGAAGGATGAGATGCATCAGCGGGACGACGAGAGACGGGCTGGTGGCGACGACGCGAGTGAGCCAGGTGATCACGCGGCGAGTATAGCATGCGGGCCAGAACGACCTGACGGGGCGTGATGAATGGAGGCGAAGGAGGGGACGAGGCTCGCCGTTCCCCTCGGCCATCTGCGCATAGCCAACAAGATCTCTGTTGACCATCGTGCGTGTGGACGCGCGAGGGCGACCGCGTCTTGGCTAATCGAGTCCGTGCTTGAGTCCGAAAGAGGGTCGGGTCGCCGAAAGCGGGGACCTAGCCTGTCTCGGCCTCCGGCCGGTAGGGCGCGAGGGTTTCGATGTCGCCGACGTATTCGGGAAGGTTGGTGTGGCCGAGCATCTGACGGATAGCCTGGATCTCGCCGATGTGATACCAGTAGTGGTAGGTCAGACGGCGCATCGCCGAGCCGAGGGTCTGGCCGACAGGTTTGCCTTCCAGAAGGAGTTCCTGTTGGAAGGATTCCGTCGTGAGGCCCCCCAGATACTCGGCGGTGGCGTCGGTGACGTTGTTCCACAACCTCAGCGTATCGGAAAGCGCGGGCGTGCTCATCGGCGCGCCGTAGGCGTAGGTGGTGTTCAGCTCGGGGAAGAGGATCCTTCCCTGAGAGCGCTGCAGGAAGTAGCGCTGCTCCTGCCAGGTGAGATGGCCGACGGTCCAGCTGATGCAGTTCATCGGGCCGAAGTGCCGCGCGGCGTCTGCTTCGGACACGCCCTCCAGCCCGCGCAGCCATTCCGACCTTGTGAAACGTAGTTGATCGACGAGGGGGTGAACCATGGGCCTCCTCCAGCGGACGGGTTCCCGGTCTCCATTCACCAGTGACCTGTCATGCAGATGGACTCGGAACCGGCGACTGGCAACTGAGAACTGTTAGTCCAATCCCGTTTCTTCGCGAGCTTCTTCGATCGCCCGCAGGCCCTGCCAGGCGATGAACGGCACCATGATCAGCGTGCCGACGGGGTCGGCCCACCACCATCCCTTGAGGCTGTGGAGGCCCAGGCCAAGCAGCAATGCGGCCGAGAGGTAAGCGCAAACCCACGTCTCGACGGCGTCGGCGGCGAGAGCCTTGCTGCCCATTTCTCGGGCGGTGATCTGCTTGGTGTAGCCGAGCAGCGGCATGGCGATCAAGGAGACGATCGACAGGCCCACTCCCAGCGGGGACGTCTCGGGTGCCGAACGGGTCGCCAGGGAGAGGATGGCCTCGGTGGAGGCATAGGCGGCCAGGAGGAAGAAGGTAAGGCCGACGAGGTACAGCGCCCTTCGTTCGGCGCGGCTGTGCTCCGCCGCCGTCGCCTGCGGCCCGGCCCGCAGCAGCCGCCACAAGAGGGCGACCGCCGACAGAACCTCGATCAGGCTGTCGACGCCGAAGGCGACCAGGGACGGGCTTCGCGCCACGACACCCGCGCCAATAGCGACGGCCGCCTCGACGACGTTCCAGCCGGTGGTCAACCACTCGAGGAGCAGGGCTCTGCGCTGAAGTTCTCCCAGCAACGCGGGCGATGACTTCGTCAATCTTCGCTCATCCCGCTCTGCGCCGTCAGGCTCTCTCGCGCCCCAGAGCAAACACCTGCTTGGTCTCCCATCGGCCCGATCGATCATCCATGAGGGTCACCTCGCCTGCATGCGCCGCCAGGGGCAGGCGCCCCCCGGCAGCGATCCGGAACTCCCGGGTGATCGCCTCCAGGACGGCTGGATCGTCGGTCTGCGCGACCGTAAGGTGGGGGGTCACCTGAGCGAATACGCCTCCGTACGGCGGCGAGTCTGGGAACTGCTTGGCGACGGCGGCGATGAGCTCCTTCCATTTGCCGACGGGTTCGGGCGCCAGGTAAAGCACATCGGGAAACCGGCGCGGTTCGGCGAGCGCGAAGTCGAACGCCGGAACGCGGGCGAAGATGGTGGCCAGGGCGTCGATCGCCGGCTGCGAGAGCTCGCGCCCGGGCAGGAATGGGTAGTTGATGGTGACGTGTGCCGGCATGCCGTCGGCAGCGGACGGATCGTACTGGGCGCGGAAGGTGCCTACGATGGGCTCGGCCTCTGGCACGAGGATCACGAGTGCCTTCTCATGAGTTCGCGATGTGGGTCCCATGACGCTGCGCCCCATCCAGCCGGCAGCCTACAGACGGCTCCGGATCGACGTCGCCCATCGCCGGACGCGGTAGGAGGCCCCCTCCGGCCGGCCGTCATGATAGACGTCGGCTATCGTGACGTCCCATTCCCTCAGCACGGGATTCCGGTCGCCAGGGTCCTTGAGGACTCTCCTGCTCGTTTCGAACTTCGAGCCCATCTGTCGCCGCAATGTTTCGAGGGGTGTGCTACCGTCCATGGCCACGACGAAGGTGGATCGCAACTCGTCGACGGCCTCGTCGGTGAACTGCGCCGGGTGTTGCAGGTTGAAACAGGCGACGGTGTAGAAATGCAGTTGGAACAACTCGCGGTCGAGACTCTCCCAGCCCAGGACCTGCGCCAGCTGTTCCTGGCACGTTACACCTTCGTCCAGGTCTGCGCCGCATTCCGGGCAGCGGCCTGTGGCTTCGGCAGGAGTCTCGTTCATCGGGGCATCCCCGTTGTCGAATTGGCGGACCATGACGCGGTGAACCCTTCCAGGATTCTACCTGGGATACACCGAAGCGGTGTTCGCGATCCCTGGCGTCGCGGGGGGTGGCTGCGCCAAGGAACCCTTGGAAGAAGCGGCGGAGTGGCCAGGGTGACCGGGTCTGTCATGGCCGAGGGTTGGACATCATCGTTTGGGCGCAAATGATCCCCGAGAGGGCGGATGGGGCGACGCCGAATCCTGGGAGAGTCGTCTGACCGGCCAGAAACAGGCCGGGGATCGGACTGCGATGGCCGAACAGGGCCTGGGCTCCACCCGCCGGAGAGACGCCGTAGATGGCACCCTGGGGAAGGCGCAGTTGTTCCTGGAAATCGCGAGGGCTGCGGATCCGACGGGTGGCGATGTCGAGATGGTGCCGTTTGGAAAGCCACTCGATGGCGGCATCTGCCAGGCGCCGCGTCCTGTCTTCATCCCAGGCTTCGACCGGTTCGTCGCTTCGGATGGCAGGGTAGATCTCGACGACGCTGCCGCCTTCGGGCGCGAGCTCAGGCAGGGTCACCGTCGGGACGGAATAGTATCCCCAGGTCACTCCATCGCGCGGCGGCGAGAAGTAGTCGTCCAGACGCTCCATCGAAGGCACGATGTGGGTAAGGTGACTGTCGGTGCTGATGACGTTGGACAGTCCGAGCTGAATGGAGAACGCCTTCGCAGACAGGGGAGTCTCTTTCACCTTGTTCCGCAGCCTCCTGGGCTGGGCCTCGGTTGGAACGAGCGTCTTGAAGGTCGTCAGGGCCGTCGCTGTGGACAGGACGTACGAAGCCTCGAGCTGCCCCAGACCCTCCACGTCGACGCCCCGGACGCGGCCATCTCGCAACACGATCCTCCTGACCTGCGCATCTAGGAACAACTCACCCCCGCTCGCTTGAAGCGCCTGCTTGAGCGCCACGGGAATGCGGCCCATACCTCCCTCGGGGAGCGCCAGGCCATCGGTCAGGATGCTCACGAGGGCGATGATCGACGGGGCGGGCAGGTCATGGGGATGGGCTCCGGCGAAGAGAAGCAGGCCCGCGACAGCGCTGCGGAACACAGGATCGGTGAAGAGAGCGGCGAGTTCGGCCTGAAGCGTCCGGCGGAACTTGGGGAGGTATCTCCACGACCTGCCCAGGAACCGTCGAAAGGAGAAGGGTCCGCGCCACAGGTCCTCGTCGAGATATGCGCGGAGAAGCGGGTGCCACGTGTCGATCATGCGCTTGAGCTCACGCGCCGCCAACGCAAGGTTGATCCGTGGGTCGCCGCAGGAGAGTTGAGCGCCCGGACCCACAGAGATGGGAGGTCCGTCGTCAACGACAACGCTCATGGAGGTATGTACAGGGCGCAACGGCAGAACCCGGGGGCGATCGACGCCCAGTTGGCTGAAGACGAAGTCCAGCATGGTGGGGAGCAGGAGGTACTGGGCGCCATCATTGAAGGTGAAGCCATCCGCCCTGGCGTCGCCAGACGAGCCTCCGGGGGTTGGGGCGGCTTCGAAGACCTTCACGGACCAGCCGTGGCGTGCCAGATAGCTTCCGGCCGTCAGGCCGGCGACACCGCCGCCGATCACGGCGACCGTGGGACCATCGGTCATGTCTCAGACACCTCGAGGCTTTCGGCCCACGCCTCGCCACGCGGCAAACGGGCGCCGCTCCTGACGCCTCGCAACCGCCCGTCGGGCGAGTCCGGCCCGAAGGGGCGGCGCGTCCAATGGTGGGGCATTCTCCGACACGCCTGCTTGGCTTGCCTGATGATCCCCGCACCGGGGGGCGCAGCCTCAGCTGGCGGGCAAGATCCTAGCGCTGAGGGAAGGCCGGAAGCTCCGTCGTCTTGAGCCATGAGTTGAAGAAAGCCTTGAGATGCTGGCCGCTGACTTCCTCAGCGGTTGCGATGAACTCATCCGTGCCGGCAACCCCATAGCGGTACCGCTCGAGATACTCTCTGAGGATCTTGAAGAACACCTCGTCTCCGACTTGCAGCCGCAGGGCATGGAAGACTTGCGCTCCGCCGACGTACGCCTCTTCCTCGTAGATGTCGGCAGGAGGGGGAGCGCCGACGGGTACATCCTGAACGAAGCCCATCTGAACGGTCGCCACCAGCTTGGCGAGATCTCCAGCGTCCCCGTCTCTCGTCCGCCACAGCCACTCAGAATACGTGGCCATCCCTTCTTTGAGCCAGAGATCCTGCCAGCTCTCGATGGACACGTCGTCCCCGAACCACTGATGGGCCAATTCGTGGACGAGGGGGTCTTCCTCCATCATGGAATGCTTCGGGCAGTGTACGGAGAGGGACTGGGTCTCGACAGCCCCTCCGAAGGTCTGGCAAGGCGGGATGTCTCCGGGAGCGGTGACGATCCCATACTCGTCGAAGGGATAGGGCCCGAACAAGCCGCTCAGGTACTCCAGCATGGCGGGAAGCAGGTCCAGCCGCTTCTTGAGGCTGTCGGGTAAGTCCGGTGTCAGGTAGTTGCGAACGATGATTCCTCCCGGCCCGGGCCTAGACTCCAGCACGTACCGGTCGATGTTGATGGAGGCCAGGTAGCTCGCCATGGGCTGGTCCATCGCCCAGACGTACTCCATCTGGTCGGGGCTGTCGATCGTGTCCTGCAGAACACCGGTGGCGGCGACGACCCATGGATGCGGAACGGTGATGTCAAAGGTATAGGTGGCCTTGTCGCGGGGATGATCGTTGCACGGGAACCAACCGGCGGCCCCGTTGGGCTCGCTCATGACGCTGATGGCCCCCGTTTCGCTGTGGAACCATCCCACCTGGGCGAACAACGTTGAAGCGACGTTGGGGATCGGCTGAGGGTTCCCGTGATAAAGGACGTCCACGACGAAAGCCGCGCCTCTCGAGAGCGGGTTTGCCGGGGTAATGGTCAGTTCGTGGCCCTGATGGGAAAACGCGGCTGCCTGTCCATCCACCTGGATGGAGTCCACTTCGAGCCCCACCAGGTCCAGGTTCAGCGAGGCGAGCTCTCGAGTGGCCTGCGCCTGGATCTGGGTGCTCCCGGCGATGGCATCGGTGGGCGGGTCGACATGGAGGGTGATGGTGTAGTGGGTGACGTCGTACCCGCCGTTCCCAAGGTCCTTGTAGTAGGGATCGCCGATTCCGGGAGAGCCGGATCGAGAGACGCAGCCTCCGACGAGCACACACAGGGCGAGGAACGGAATCCAATGAAGGCCGGAGCGATCGGAGCGCATGGGGTCCCCTCACCGTGTCGTAACCGCAGCCGGCGGACTGCGCCGGAGGACGGGACTCTACGTCATGTTGGGGGAACCGTCAACGACCGCACTAGATGATCCCCGCCCCGGAGGGCGGTATGAACCCGCCCCAGTACAGGCCCCATCCGATGAAGAGCAGTGTGGCCGTCAGGCAGGCGACGAAGAAGAAGGCCAGCACAGGCTGCCTGGCGAGCCTTCGTCGCCCCCAGATCAACGTGAGCAGGGCGACAAGCGCGGCGAAGGGGAGCCCGAGGAACACATCCTCCCCTTCCAGGAAGATCAATGCGTACGAGAGGCCGTAGATGCTGCCGCCCACGATGACCGGCCACCACGCCGTCGCCTCTCCCGCCGGGTCGCGCCATTCGCGGTAGATCAGCAACGCCGCCAGGCCCAGCATGCCGATGTGCCAGAGGTAGTGGCCCAGTTTCTCGTCGAAGAAGTAGGTCAGCTGGAAGAGGTCGGTCCCTTTCACGTCGAGGACGGAGTTCTTGGCCAGCGCGTCCATCAGGTTGTGGATGGAGTTAGCCGCCAGATGCATCCCCTGGCCTTCGACCCAGAATGCCGACAGCACCATGAAGGCGATGACTTCCGTCACGCTGGGCCTGTTGTTGGAGGACGTCCGGAAGAGCAGGTAGTAGACAGGGATGAGGACGAGCGGAGTCAGGACGTCGAAAGCATCCTGGTAGCTCATCAGGGGGTACACAGGGAAGGGGAACCGCAGGAACACCAGCAGGATGATGAAGACCAGGGACAGAATCGCGAAGACGAAGGTCAATAAGGACAACCGTTTCATGCGTGATCTCCTGACTGCGCTTTCAACGGGGCGATGCCCGCAGCCCCAGCACGAGCCTGCCTATTCTCCCTCGGGCCTTCTCGAAAGGCTAGGCGGCGGTGCAGCTGCCGAGGGAACAAGACTCTTGCCCTAGGGCATCTCCATCGCCGTGAAGTAGTCGAACAGGGCGACCGCGCCGACGACGTGCGAGTTGGCGGCAATCAGCCCGACTTTGGGATCGAGCATGGTGACCACGTGCTCGCCGAGGAAGGTCCAGTTCGCCCCGTCCTCACTGTAGTAGGCCTTGAGGCTGTAGCCGGCCCTGTCGATCCGAAGATAGGCTTCATCCTTGATCGGGGTGTCGATGCCGAAGTTGGTGCCAAGAAACTGGCCGTCCTGAGAGGCGTCGAAATAGATGCCATTGCCGACGCACGTCCCTGGGTTGTTGCAGTAGGCCCTGCCCAACGATGCCGTGGTGTCGTCGTCCTCGTACACTAGGAGACCGGCAAACTGGTAGTTGGAGGTCGGTTCAAAGAGGACGTGGGTCATGATCTGGAAGTTGGGGCTGCCGACCTCGCGGACGAGCAGGTTGCGCGGAGGGCGGCTGCTATCCAGGACGATGCGGAGGTAGCCCGGCTCGGAGACGAGGCTCCAAAGGGCATCGTTCTCGCGGATCCACGTCCAGCCCTCGAGGAACTCACCGTCGAAATCATCCCAGAAGACGGGATAGGGCGTGGCGCTGGGGGTGGGGACGGGCGTCGACGTATTCGGGGGGCGTGTGACGGTGGGGACGGAGGTGTTCGTTGCGGGTGGTGGAGCGGCCGTTGGAGGCGCGCCCGGTGCCGACGTGCACGCTGCGGCAAAGAGCACGGTCGCGATGAGGCTGGCAGCGAGTCTTCCGATGGCGGTATTCATGATGCTCCTTCCTCAGGCTTCGATGGATCAGGAATGGGGAGAAGGCTCCCTGCCCAGCTCGCGGCACGCTCCAGCTCGCCGGGCTTCAACGGCCCCTCGGTGTCTTTGACGAAGAACCCCTCCGGCGGCGCCGCTGCGAGGCCGCCGGCTCTCTTCAGACGGTCCGCGATGCGCTTGGCGGCGAATCCGCCCGTCCTCACGACGAAACGCGCAACGCCGGAATCCATCTCGTCGGCGTTGAACCGGGTGTCGAAGGCGGCAACTCGCACGCCCTTGAGAAGCTTCGCAGGAAGGGATTTGAGGAGATCGGCCATCGCCTCGGTGGGGCGAAAGCCGCGGGTGGGCGAGCCCACCACGAGCAGGTCGAGACCGGCGAAGCGCGAGAGGTCGGCTTCGGACGGCCGCAGCAGGGAGGTCTCGGCGCGCGCGCCAAGCGAGGCGGCGATCGCCTCGGCGATCTTCTGGGTGTTGCCGAAAACGGAGTCGTAGACAACGAGGGCTTTCATGGGCGACCTTCCAGTGGGACGTGACGCGGGACCGATACCACTCTACGCTACTCAGATGGCCAGGGCAACATGCTTCCTGACCCGAATCCGCCGACTTGGGTCGGATTACGCGCAGACTGTCGTGCGTTGTTCGTTAGCGCGGAGCGAACCGGCGCGAGAATGCAGGGGCCGACATCATCGGAGAACTCATCATAGCCGCAAGAGCCAACCGTGGCGCGCCGTGGATGCATGCGGCGTGCATCCTGATTCTCGTCGCCAGCTGCAACATGCCGTCGCTCAGCCAGGACCGAGACTTCGCCAGTCAGTCCGAACCGCTGAGAGATCGCTACAAGCTCGGCCCCAGTTAGGAGGGTTGGGAGCCGGGGATGGACGAGGAACCCACCCACTGCGTGCCGGGAGAATGGGGGCCATCGCTGGACAGCATCAACCAGCCGGTGACGGAGTGGCTGGAGTAGGGTAGGACAGCGGCGTCATCCGAACCGCGCGGCAGCGCGTGCCGCGAGACCTCGCCCCTCCTGGCGCCGTCGAAGGAGCAGCCGGGAGGGGCGAGCTGTTGCTCGGCCTCTGCCCGTCTCAGCTCCTGGCGAGCAGGCCGAACTGCAAGCCGAAGTACGCCAGCACGGCCAGGGCGATGGCCAGCGGAACGGCGGCCGAAGAGGCGGAGGCGCCCAGGGGCAGGAATGACAGGCCGAGGAACACGCCCGCGCCGACGATCAGGGCGGCGATCAGCGCCTTTCTTTGTGCTTCGCGAGCGCGCTCATCCCGGCGAAGTGGGAACATGGGGTTCCCGGCATCGACATGGAACCAGCCGCTGTGCAGATAGAGCAGGAACAGCCCGAACAGGACCAGGCCGAGGACGAGCGCCTTCCAGGTCAGTCCGAAGACGAGGATCGAGAAGACGGCACTGAGCAGGGCGCGGGAGACGTAGTAGGGGAGGAAGACCCGTTTCATTTGCGTTTCTCCGAGAGCCAGAAGAGATCTTCGACGCCGACCCCCAGCGCCTGCGCCAGCCGCAGGGCGGTCTCGATGGTGGGGAGGAACCGGCCCAGTTCGATGGAGATGACCGACTGCCGCGATAGGTGCGCCAACTCGGCCAGGCGTTCCTGGGTCATCTTGCGGCGGAGGCGGAGGTCTTTGACGGCGTTGGAGACGGGCGGCTTAGCCATGCTGTGTAAAGCATACTTCACATTCGTCGGTTTGTCAAGTGCGCTTTACGTCGGCATGTAACAACGGCCATCCGCCGTCTGAACTAGCTTCCCACAACCCCCGAGATCAGCTTCCGGACCAGCCGAAGCCTCGCTTGGGCGAGTGGAGCCGACCCGCCCGGCCGGGTCGGCTCCACTCCCTTGCGTTCAGCCTCAAGCGTATCGCCGGCTCTACGGGACCCGCACTTACGGCTCCACGTCCAAATGGATGGCGCCGACACCGCCCTCGATCCCAATGTGCAAGGTCACGTCGGATTGCCCGCAGGCCGCATTGACGTACTCGTTGCCGTCCTTCGTCAGGCCCTGGGTGGTCACATCGCTGAGACCCGCCTCGACCTCGGCCCGGACGCAGACGCTGCGGGGCAGGCGCAGGGTCAGCTCGCCCACGCCGCTCCGGATGGTGGCGTCCAGGTCGTCCTGCCAAGTGCCCGAGAGATCCAGCGTGGTCTTCCCAACGCCGGAGTCGACGCTCAGCCTGGTGAGGGAGGCCGAGTTCGAAAGGTCGACATTGACTTCGCTGGCGCCCGTCTCGATATCGAGCCTGGTCAGGGACAGGCTGCCCAGTTGGAGATCGGCGCGGCCGGCGGCCACCTGGACCTTCATCTCCATCGGCACGTTGTCGTTGAACGCCAAATCCCACTCGTAGCGATAGTCCTTGAGATCCGACAAAGAGCCGATGCGAACGCCGGCCTCAGGGGTGCGAACGACAAGGCGGCCGCCGCTGTACTCCACCTCCGGTTCGAGTTCATCGACGTTGTAGGTGAAGTCGGCTTGCAGCAGGTCGTCGGCGCCGCCGTTTACGGTCAGCTCGCCGGCGGCCATGTTGATCTCGGCTTCCACCGATTGAAAGTCCCCAAGCTGGACCGATTGGGACTTGGTGCGCAGCTCGCCCACCTTGGCGGCGGGTTGGGCCAGCCCGCCACACCCGATTGTTGCGAACAGCACGAGGGCGGCGACCGATAGGATGTGCCATTGCCGATTCCTGGTCTTCATGTTGCTTCCCTCCTCCTTAGATCGTGGACTGGTCCTCGGAAACGGTCGAGAGGCGACGATCCGAAGGGTATGTGAGGCTGCCGGGGGGCACTATGGGGTACGAGGATAGCTCACTTGGGCGACATAGATGCTCCCGTAGTTAAGCGGGAGCAACAGGCGATGTCGATCGGGTGACGCGACGGGCCACAGGACGATGACATCCTCGGGCCGTTCCGCGTCGAGGATGCGTATCGTTGCGGGCAGGGACAGGTCGCTCGCGTTGACCAAACAGAGCTGTCCCTCTCGTTCCTCGTAGCCGATGGTGACGAGGAATCGGCCATTCTCCAGGGAAGGGCCGACTTCGAAGCATCCGGACGGTGGGATGGCGCGCATGTTGGCCTGGGCGACGTTCTCTCCCGAGTCTAGGTCATAGGCAGCTCCACCGATGTAGAAGAGCCCTTCTTCAGGTGCGATCCTCATGTCTTCTGGGAAGTGTGGCTTTGCCGTCATCATGCCGTGATAGAACTCGAGCGGCTCCGGCTCGAAGAAGTACTTGGTTTCTCCTGTGTTGGCATCCCAGCCGACGACCCGGCCCCAACTGCCAAATCCGATCAGGCGGGATGTGCCCGGGATGAAGTCGAGCTTATAGATGAAGACTCTTGACTTCTCGCCGAGTTCGTAGGGATCGGTGGCGTTCTCCTGATAAAGGTGCTTGAGGCGGCCGCTGTGCACATCCCACGCAAGGACACGGCAGTCCTCGCCCGAGGATGCCAGGGTCTTCCCATCGGGCGTGAAGGCGAGAGCGTAGACT
This sequence comes from Anaerolineales bacterium, assembly GCA_035455265.1. Lineage (GTDB taxonomy): Bacteria > Chloroflexota > Anaerolineae > Anaerolineales > E44-bin32 > MGOM01. The sequence continues at coordinate 6,554 of DATIFK010000040.1, read as the reverse complement.
TCGGCGGAATGGGCGTCGATTCGTTGGATCGTCTCCCCGGATGGAACGTCGAAGACCTGCACCACACCGTGCTGGGTGCCAATGGCGACTTGATCGCCGGCCGGGGAGATCGCGAAGGCAGTGGCGTCGTGGCGCGAGCGCATGGCCCCGTCGGCCGATCGTCGGATTTCGACCGTGCCGAAGCGTTGGACCAGGACGAAGTCCCCGGAGGATGTGTAGGCCATGTTGACGATGTCAGAAGTGAAGTGCGTGGCCGCCAGCTCCGGAGAGGCTTCGTAAGGGTCCCACACCTCAATGCCGCCGTCGATGTAGGCGACCACGACCTCTTCCGTGTCGGGTGAAAACGCGAACGTCTCGACCGGGCGTTGCAGACTGCCGATCAAGCGAAGGATCTTGCCATCAGTGCTGTCGTACAGGCGAAGCGTGCTGAACCACTTCGAGTCCCACAGGTTGGGCGCCCGGTAGAGGATGCCCAATACGCCGCCCGAAGGAGAGAACGCGGCCCGGTACGGATGGGCCGCCGCGGGAGCGAGCGCATTTCCGTCAATGGCGAAGACCGGCAAGTCGCATCCCTCAGGCGAGGTCCGGTCGTCGTAGGAGATCTGGATTGTCTGGTCCTTCAGGGTGTACTTGAGATTCCCCGAGGCTCTGTCGTAGATCTCTCGGATCGAATACTCGATCTCGAACCACTCCTCGGAAAGCTCGTTGTGGCTTTCGAGCCTCAACGACCCGTCCGGAGATGTGGCCTTGATGGTCCCCCAAGATTCCCTCATCGTGCTGGTGCGCAGCCATTCGACATCCTGGGGTGGGGAGGCGATCTCCCCCGAGGGGAATGCGCGGACTTGGTCCTCATTCTCTCCCTCGAGGAGGACGTACTTGGCATCCTCGCTGAGGAATAGGCTCTCGAACACGAACGGACGATCGAAGTCAACCCATAGAGGCGGCGCAGTGGAGCTGTGGGAGGCGTAGACGGCAAATCCGAATGGGCTCGCCGCGATGAACTGCGGAGAGCCGGGGACGAAGGCAACCCCGAGAATCGAGCCTCGCCCCCATTCAGCGACGATCTCGAGATCGGGGAAACTCCTCGAGTCGACTGCGCCTGCCGGGCTTGGTATCGGCGTTCCTGCGTGGGCGATTTCCGCGGCCTGCCGGGCGGTGAACTGCGGGACTTCAGGGGTGGCGGCGAGTCGTGGCGTGCTTCTGGACGTGGGTGCTGGCGGGCGATCGTAGATGCAGGACCAAGGCTGGCCCTCGAGCGGGTGAGCCCCTTCTGGGCAGGATGAGGTTGGCAGGGCCGTCCCTGTCGGCGTCGTCGCGTTCGGTAGATGGGAGGGAGTGGTCGTCGCGGCAGGGGATGGGGCGGCGCAGGCCGAAAGGAGCAGCGAGGCCATGATGGCGCTGATCCAGCCCACACAAGCTCGCGATTCTTCGCCCGCTGCAAAGAACATCGCCTTCTCCGAAGCGCTGCTAGAGCCGTCCGTCTGGCTGCGCCGTGGCTGACTGATTATTGCGCCAACTGCCCGGCTAGCCAAGCATCCACGTAGCGCAGCCGGCCGCGTCAGTCGCGAGGTGCCCAGAAGAGCCCGTTCGAGCTGAAAGCGCCATCATCCAACTCGTTTCGCCGGAGCCGGCCGCCCCGGAAGACGCCACGAATTGCCGGCCGCGCCGCCTATTCCGTCGCGAAGGGGAAGTTCTTCACCAGGGTGTCGCCCACGATGACGCGAATGACGTAGGTGCCCTTGTCAAACGCGCCGACGGGGAAGACGTTCGGACCCTGCGACATGCTCTGCGTCTGATCGAAGGCGATCTTGTTCCCGCCGCTCGTGGGCTGGATGCAGGCGCGCACGTCGACCGCGGACTTGGCATCGATCTGAATCTCGAGCTGGTCGCCCTGGGCGAACTGTGAGCCGCTGTCGCCTTCGGGCCCGGTCTGACCCGTGGCGTGGCTGACGAGGGCCATGCTGTTGAAGTACTGGTCGAATACGACCGTGTCGGCCGTCCCGCCGATGTTGTCGCCGCACGACGGCGGCGGGCCGAAGGAGCATGCGGATGCTAAGAGAGCGGTGGCAGCGAGGGCACTAGCGATTCTTCTTGATACATGCATTGTGGCCTCCGAATGGTCGGTCCCTTTGGTGCCTTGGCTCCTGGGCGATTTCGATGCGAGCCGTCCGCCAACTTGGGACACGATCCGCCATTGTCGCGCTGACCGGCGGGCAAGACGAGCGCCTATCATGGACGAGCCAGGCGGTGTCGGTCGCGAACACCGTCTTGGTGTTTTCCAGGGAACACGCAGCAAGGGGGATCGAGTTGTCCGGCGGCGAGGATGCCCTCTCAATGTACCGGCTTGAGGTGCGTCATTCGGACGACTTCGTGATAGACGAGCTCCGCGCCAGGGCCGGATATCTCGAGCGCCCGGTCAACCCGAGAGTAGAGGAGTCCTCGACGTGCTTCTACAGGACCCTCTGAGGGCCGCGTGTCGTAGGCGTCAGCCGTCGCGTGGAACTCCTTCAACTCTGAGGTGGATGAGGCGTGTGTGAGGAAGTCGACGACAGTGCTGCGGTCCAAGCGGAACAGGCCTCGTTCTACGATGAGGTCGATGGCGCGATCGGCGGCGCGGAAGTCCTCCCCACTCTCGGATGGGTAGAGTTCGGAGAACACCTGCTTTCCTGCGTTGAGGACTTTGACGAGAGCGACGTCAGCGACAGGGTGAATGTCCAGGAGGCTGCCGTTGGTTTTCAGCAGCCGATGGATGCTCTCCAGGGCATGGACCATGCCCTCATGCTCCATTCAACACAGCGCCCAAGACAGGATGACCGTGTCGAATGCCGACGATGCGCTGGAAGCTGCGAAGCGTTCGAAATCCGCGCGCTGGATGTCGACGCGGTCCCGCACGACCTCGGGAACGGACGCCTTGGCACGCTTGATGGATCCCTCGTATGGATCGATGGCCGTCACATGGGCCGCTCTAGAGGCATATCGCCAGGTCAGACGGCCGTCCCCGCATCCTATCTCCAGGACGTCGTGACCATCCAGGTCGGTCAATTCGAACAGGGCATGAGTTTCATTGCCCTCGGGATCTACGCTGATCGGCATCTGGTTGCCCTTTCAAGGACACGACGTCATCGGGTGTCTCATTGCTGTCGGACCAACAGCATGACTCAATGGGCGAGATGGAAGCCGCCCGGCCATTTCTTCGATCCTACATCAAGTTCGATTCGCCGCGGCTGGCCGGCCGGAGGTCCACGGCGTTCTTCCGGGGGGTAGGTCGGAGATCCCTGGAGCGAAGCGAAAGGGTCCGCATCGAGTTGTCAGGCAGCGCGAGAAGGTTGAATGCGGTCATTGGGGTAGGTCCGTGTCACGGGCGCATCGAAAGCCGATCGTGCTGTTTGCCGTGTCTGGATCGGCGGCTTCCCGATGAGCTGAGCGAAGCATGTATGGAGAAAATGAGAACCAGGAACCTCCTCGGAGGACTCGTTGGCCAGTGGCTTCAGGAGCTCCAGGGGCGGTGGGCCCTTGGCCGTAGGGGATATAGGGTTCCTCCACCCATTCCGCCATTCCGCCGCTCATGTCGAGCGCCCCCACCCAGGACGATCCAGAAGGGATAGACCCAACCTCAGCGGGAACGAGACGACCGGAGATAACGTTCTCTAGGTCGAAATCATCACCCCAAGGGAAAACCACGCTATCTGGTCCGCGGGCTGCGTATTCCCATTCTTCTCCGGACGGCAGGCGTGCTTTGTGGCGCTGGCAGAACTCCGATGCCTGATACCAGGTGACTGTTTCTCTCGGCCAGGATAGATTCCGGTACATGTCGACGCTCGAGCTAGCCCCATAGGCCCTGTTGGAGACCTCAGTCACTTGGATCCAAAACGGCTGATCGAAGCAGACCTCGTGAGCGGGTGTTTCCGAGCTCTTAAAGTCGACCTGACAGTTGCCCCTTCCGAAGAACCGTTCACAGAAGTCGAGTGCGAGAGCAAGTTGGGAGTCCGTCGACCCCATAGTGAAGCAGCCAGCGGGAACGAGGGCGAATTCGAGGCCGTCGAGATGCCGGGTGACGGGGAGCCAATTCGAGTTCTGCACCACTCCATCGCGGGCGAGGACCATCGCGGCTTCAAGGTCCGCTCGGGTGCTGGCCCTGGCAGCAATCAAGACGCCAAGCCCTCCGAGGGACGCGGCTGCGAGGAAGAGGAGCGGAAGGCGAAGCTTGGGGTGGAGGTTTCTCACGATAGTCGCTGGGGCCTCGTTGACTGGATACCAACATCGCGCCGCCCAACGGCCTCGATATGAGCCGCCCCGGCCAGCTCTTGGAACCTATCTTAGACCCGTTTTGCCGCAGCTGGCCGGCCGGAGGTCCCCGGCGTTCTTCCGGGGGGTCGGTCGCAGATCTCTGGAGCGAAGCGAAAGGGTCCGCATCGAGTTGTCAGGCGGATGATTTCCCGGCGTCTGCCCTGCGTTCAAGAGCTGCGGTTCCTCGCGCCTGAGCGACCAAGCTATCGCCATCCCACAGCTCCAGGTCGCCGACGAGTGTGTTGATGATCCCATCTCCTAGCGACCCGTAGTCGCGCCCCGTTGCCTTAAGGGTGATCTGCGCGCCGCCCGTAGAAGCCGCCCTGGCCTCAAAGGCGTCGGGTGACCCTGCGACAGTGATACGGGCCGGCGGAGAGATGAAGAGCCTGCTCCTCGTCCCGTTTCGATAGTAGAGGTATCCAAGGGGAGCATGGAGCTTTGTTCCCCATACGTGGGAGCGGAGAACTGTGCATTCGACGGAGATGCCGGCACTGTCAAACTGATTCGCAGAGATCCACCACCACTCCTTGGGCAAACCCCTTCCCCAATAGTGGGAGAGCATGCCAAGGGCATCCACAACGGGGTATCGGTCGCCATGGTGTTCAATCCAGCCGTTGAAGGTGACCGTGGGTGCAGACTCCAAAGACATGTCGAAGATCTTCACCTGCTCCGCGGGGAATAGCTGGGGGCGAATTCGATCGGGCGAAGCCTGGAGGGACAGGTGCCAACGGATGTCTCCCCGGGGCCAGGAGGTTTCCTGCATGGCCAACTCCGGGGCTCCATGCCTCAGGATGGCGGGGTGGGGCGAGAAGAGCACCTGTCGGCCTTTGACGGAATGGATGCTGATGCGAAGCATGCCAGTCTCCGACTTCCTGTCGCAGACCCAATCGACAAGCAAGGCCGTACCTAGGTGGTTGACCTTGAAGAACCAGTACTCCAAGGGGGCTGAGGGGTGGGGGTTCAACACGTCTGACACCTAGGACCTCTCGGCTGGGCTGAGCATCCGCCTAACGTCCTCGAGGTGAGCCGCCCGGCCAGCTCAAGGATACTCTTGGATGAGCCTACGCCGCAGCTGGCCTGCCGGAGGTCCCCGGCGTTCTTCCGGGGGTCGGTCGAAGATCCCTGGAACGGAGCGAAAGGGGCTCCCTCGAGTTGTTGGGCGGCGTTAGAATGCCGTGGAGCGCGTTCGCGTGATGAGTTCGGTTTAGTGGCAGCTGATGGTGTAATCCCAAGGGTTACTGCTGTTGCCAGCCCTGTCCCAGATAGTGGCCCTTAGGGTGATGGTGTAGGTGCGAGTGCCACAACCCCAGGTGCCAGTTATGAATGCTCCTAAGATCTGCTGGCTACTCCCGACATCAAACTCACTGTCCGTCACCTCGACGGACCCAACAGAAGCCTTGACCAGTTCATAGTGTACGTAGTAGGCATCTCCGTCCATGTCACTGAAAGAAATCCTTTGGTGAACGATCAGAGATCCGGACGAGGTATCTTCAACGAGCCCGACGTCTGTTATCACTGGTGCTAACGGATTCGGCGGCGTGGGCGTAGAAGTCAGGGTCGGCGTTGAGGTTGGGGTGCTGGTTGACGTCGGGGTTGGAGTACTGCTCGGTGTAGGTGTTGTCGATGAAGTAGGTGTAGGCGTGATGGAAGGGCCGAGCCATTGGCCAGGGCCGCAGCCTGATAGGAGTAGGCCAAGCGCTACCGGCACAGCTCGGCGAAACTTGTTGTTCACATTCGTTCTCTCCTTGGTGTTTGCATCCCTCGGACGAGTCTCCCAAAGCTGGTCAGGAAGATGACCACGACCTAGCCCCCCAACGGCCTCGAGACTCGCGCCCGCGGAGCGTCTTGAAAGGAAGCACCCCAGTGGGGGAGTCGCCCAGCCTGCTCAAGGATACTCCTGGATGAGCCTACGCCGCAGCTCGCCGGCCGGAGGTCCCCGGCGTTCTTCCGCGGGTCGGTCGAAGATCCCTGGAGGGAAGCGAAAGGGGCTCCATCGAGTTGTTAGGCGGCGTCTTCGCGTGGCAGAACCGCCCGGCGGGGTTTCCGTCTGGCCCGTGCCTGGGAGGCCGATGCCCTCCTGCGGATCCCGACTCTCGCACCTTTCTCCAAAGCCCCCTTCGTCTTGAGGTACTTGGTGAAGTCAGGGATAAGGTTTGTCGCCTCCCGAGTCAAGAAGTGCCCTCCGGGCCGCTTCTCAACTATGCCGGCGAGCTCTAGCAAACGAGTTTGGGATCGGAAGTCTGGGGCGAGAAAGATGGTATCAGAAT